>NZ_JBMAWR010000046.1:0-13469 GCF_048586865.1 Pseudomonas bharatica
AGCGTCGAAAGACGAGTTGGCACACAGAATTTCTTGACGACCATAGAGCATTGGAACCACCTGATCCCATCCCGAACTCAGCAGTGAAACGATGCATCGCCGATGGTAGTGTGGAGCTTCTCCATGTGAGAGTAGGTCATCGTCAAGATTCAATTCCGAAACCCCTATCTGCTTATGCAGGTAGGGGTTTTGTCTTTCCGGCTTCCCCACAAACCCGAGCGGCGCACTAGAATAGACCTCGACGCCGTCATTCAGAATTTTCCTATGTCCGATCCTGCCGACTCCCGGCCGCTTGCCAATCTGCCGCTGGACGAACTGGTGGCCTGCCACGAGTGCGACCTGCTGATGCGCAAGCCTGTACTCAAGCGCGATGAGAAGGCTGTGTGCCCCCGTTGTGGCTATGAGCTGTATGCCCACCGGCATAAGGTCGTAGAGCGGAGCCTTGCCCTGGTCCTCGCGGCATTGATGCTTTATGTCCCGGCGAACTTCTTGCCAATCATGCATCTCCATTTGTTGGGGCAGAATTCGGACGACACCGTCTGGAGTGGCGTGCTCGGCCTCTACGATTCCGGGATGCGTGGCGTTGCCGTGGTGGTATTTCTCTGCAGCATGGCAATTCCGCTACTTAAGTTGCTATGCCAGCTTGCCGTGTTGTTGAGCATTCGCTGGAATGTCGGAAGAGGCTATGGCTTGCTGCTCTACCGTATTTATCACCATCTACGCGACTGGGGCATGCTCGAGGTCTACTTCATGGGTGTGCTGGTGGCTATCGTCAAGCTGGTGGACCTGGCCGAACTGAGTCTGGGTCTTGGGCTTTTGTGCTTTATCAGTCTGTTGCTTGTCCAGGTCTGGTTGGAAATAGTCATGTCGCCACACCAGATCTGGGTGGCGTTGTCGGGAGAAGACCTGCATGCGGGCGATTGATGCCGGGATCCTTATTTGTTGCGAGTGTCATGAACTCAACCGCCAGCAGCCTGAGTCCAGTTCACAGGTGTGTACCCGCTGCGGTGCGATCGTGCATGCCCGCCGTCCCAATAGTCTTGTCCGTACCTGGGCGTTGCTGATTACCGCGGCGATTCTTTATATTCCGGCCAACGTATTGCCCATCATGACCGTCAGTACCCTGGGGCAGGGTAGCCCCGACACCATCATGTCCGGGGTCATCACCTTGATGAAGCACGGCATGCTGCCGATCGCGGCTGTCGTATTCATCGCCAGTATCCTGGTGCCCACCTTCAAGTTGGTCGGTATCGCCCTGCTGCTCTATTCGGTGCAGCGCCACCAGCCGCTATCCGCTCGGCAGCGCATCCTGATGTACCGCTTTATCGAGTTCATCGGGCGGTGGTCGATGCTGGATATCTTCGTCATTGCGATTCTCGTCGCGGTGGTGAATTTCGGACGCATTGCCAGCGTCGAAGCCAACCTGGGCGCCGTCGCCTTTGCCAGCGTGGTGATACTGACGATGCTCGCAGCAGTAACTTTCGATCCCCGACTGATCTGGGATAACACGGAGTCGGATGACGACCATGAGTGACGATTTGCCTACGGCTAGAACCCGCCCAGCTTCGAACTGGTCGGCTATCTGGATTTTGCCCCTGATCGCCCTGGTCATTGGCGGCTGGCTTGGCTGGCAGGCCTACCGGGACTCGGGGGTGAATATCGAGGTCCGTTTCAAGAGCGGAGACGGCATCGTCGCCAACAAGACCGAGGTGGTCTACAAGGGGATGCCGGTCGGTAAGGTCAAGAGCCTGGTCCTGGATGCCAAGGGTAGTGATGCGGGAGTGGTCGCCACCATTGAAATGAATCCCGCCGCAGAGCCTCATCTGCTGACCAATACGCGTTTCTGGCTGGTCAAGCCCAGCGTCACGCTCGCGGGTATCACGGGGCTGGAGACCCTGGTTTCGGGTAACTATATTGCCGTCAGCCCGGGCGATGGCGAGCCGACCAGGTATTTCGTCGCCTTGCCGGAAGCGCCGCCGCTGTCCGATAGCGAGCCGGGCCTGCACCTGACCCTGAAGGCCGATCGCCTCGGCTCGCTCGACCGTGATAGTCCAGTGTTCTACAAGCAGATCCAGGTGGGTCGGGTGAAGAGCTATCGTCTGGCCGAAGACCAGGGAACGGTGGAGATCAAGGTCTTTATCGAGCCAGCCTATGCCTCGCTGGTGCGCAAGCACACGCGGTTCTGGAATGCCAGCGGGGTCAGTGTCGACGCCAGCCTGTCGGGGGTCAAGATTCGCAGCGAGTCCCTGGCCAGCATTGTTGCCGGCGGTATCGCCTTCGCCACGCCGGAATACCGCAAGGACAGCCCGCCCACGGATCCGAGCCTGCCGTTCCGCCTCTACGAAGATTTCGATGCGGCCCAGGCCGGTATTCGGGTGAAGGTCAAGCTAAGCGACTTCGAAGGTTTGCAGGCCGGTCGCACGCCAGTGATGTACAAGGGTATCCAGGTCGGTACGCTGAAAGCGCTGAAGGTCGAGTCCGATCTTAACAGTGCGATGGCCGAACTGACCCTCGATCCCCTGGCCGAGGACTACCTGGTGCAGGGCACCCAGTTCTGGGTAGTGAAGCCGTCGATTTCCCTTGCGGGCATCACCGGCCTTGAGGCCTTGGTCAAGGGTAATTACATCGCGGTACGGCCGGGCGACAAGGGCGCCTCGCCGCAGCGCGAGTTCGAGGCCCGGGCCAAGGCGCCACCTCTCGATCTCAAGTCGCCTGGCCTGCATCTCGTGCTGTTCACCGAAAATCTCGGATCGCTGGAAGTCGGCAGCCCTATCCTTTACCGCCAGGTGAAGGTTGGTACCGTGCAGAGTTACCAGTTCTCCCGTAAACACCAGAAGCGTCTGCTGATAGGTGTGCATATCGAGCCGGAGTATGCCGGCCTGGTCAACGGCTCGACGCGGTTCTGGAATGCCAGTGGCATTACGCTCACGGGCGGCTTGTCGGGCATCCAGCTCAAGAGCGAGTCGCTGCAAAGCCTGATGGCGGGCGGTATTTCCTTCGATACCCCGACGCCCAACGTCCCGCTCAAGCGCCGGATACCTACCTTCCGCCTGCATGAAAGCCAGGAGGCAGCCAATCTTTCGGGTATCCCGATTACGATCAAGGTTGCCGACGCCGATGGTTTGAAAGTCGGCACGCCGATTCGATTCAAGGGGCTGGATGTCGGCAAGATCGAGGCCGTCGATCTTAGTGCCGATTTGCAGTCGGTGCTGCTTAAGGCGCGGATTACCGAGGTCCCCGAACGTATCGCTCGAGTAGGTACGCAGTTCTGGGTGGTCAAGCCGGCGTTGGGGATCGTCAAGACGGAGAACCTGGGCACCCTGATAACCGGACAATACCTGGAAGTTCAACCGGCAGCCCAGAACAAAGGGCCGCAGCGCGAGTTCACGGCCCTGCTGGAGGCGCCACAAGTCATCGGGCCGCCGGAAGGCCTGGCGCTGGTCTTGAGTGCGCCGAGGCGTGGTTCGATCAAGCCGGGGGTGCCGGTGACCTATCGGGAGATCCCCGTAGGCAAGGTGACGGGCTTCGAGTTGGGGCAGACCGCTGACCGCGTGCTCATCCATATCCTGATCGAGCCGCGATACGCAGCTCTGGTTCGCGGTGGCAGCCGGTTCTGGAATACCAGCGGCTTTGGTTTCGAATTCGGCCTGATCAAGGGTGCGACGATCCGGACCGAGTCCCTGGAAACCATGATCCAGGGTGGGATCGCCTTCGCCACGCCGGAAGGCGAGCAGATGGGCAAGCCCGCCCTGCCGCAGCAGACCTTCGCCTTGTTCGACAAGGCCGAAGATGAATGGCTGCAGTGGGCGCCGAAGATTCCTATCGGCAAGTAACCAGGCAGGCCCGGGTGCATGAAGCGTCCGGGCCTCTTTCAACTAGCGATGGAAGAAATCGCAGGCAATAAAAAACCGACCCTGAGGCCGGTTCTTTAACAAGCTTGTCGCTTAGGCAGCAGCTTTCAGCGCCTTGATGTGGCCATTCAGACGGCCTTTATGGCGAGCAGCCTTGTTCTTGTGGATGATGCCCTTGTCGGCCATACGGTCGATTACAGGCACAGCCAGGATGTAAGCAGCTTGCGCTTTTTCGGCGTCTTTTGCGTCGATGGCCTTGACTACATTCTTGATGTAGGTACGAACCATGGAACGCAGGCTGGCGTTGTGGCTGCGACGCTTCTCAGCCTGTTTTGCACGTTTTTTGGCGGAAGGTGAGTTGGCCACCGTCGAGCTCCTCGAAAGACTTGGTAAATAGCAAACAAAATAGGCCGCGAATCATGCCGATGAGTTGACTGCTTGTCAAGGCCACGAGCGGGGTTCCGCTCGGCGGTCATTCTCTCCATCGGGATGATTCCCTTCTGGTGCACGACCTGTAAACTCGGGAGCTTTTGCGCTGCCTGTTTTGCGCGGCGCGCATTATTGCACATTCAAATGGCGTTCGGCCTGCACTTCATCCCACGACGTGAAAAACTTTCGATGAATCTCCTCAAATCCTTGGCTGCGGTCAGTTCCATCACCATGGTGTCGCGGGTTCTGGGCTTCGTCCGTGACACCATCCTGGCGCGCATCTTCGGCGCTGGTGTGGCCACCGACGCCTTCTTCATCGCCTTCAAGCTGCCCAACCTGCTGCGTCGGATCTTCGCCGAGGGCGCTTTTTCCCAGGCGTTCGTACCGATTTTGGCCGAGTACAAGACCCAGCAGGGGGAGGAGGCGACCCGCACCTTCGTCGCCTACGTCGCTGGCTTGCTCACCCTGGTCCTGGCCCTGGTCACCGCACTTGGCGTGCTGGCTGCGCCCTGGATCGTCTGGGCCACTGCGCCGGGTTTCGTCGACAGTGCGGAGAAATTCCAGCTGACCACCGATCTGTTGCGCGTGACCTTTCCTTATATATTGCTGATCTCGCTGTCGTCCCTGGCAGGCGCGATCCTCAATACCTGGAACCGCTTCTCGGTCCCGGCCTTCGTGCCAACCCTGCTCAACGTCGCGATGATCGTGTTCGCGCTGTTCCTCACGCCGTACTTCGATCCGCCGGTCATGGCGCTGGGGTGGGCCGTGCTGGTCGGCGGGGTGTTGCAGCTCGCCTTCCAGCTCCCCCATCTGAAAAAGATCGGCATGCTTGTGCTGCCGCGCCTGAATCTGCGCGATACCGGCGTCTGGCGCGTGCTGAAGCAGATGTTACCGGCCATCCTGGGGGTTTCGGTCAGCCAGATCTCGCTGATCATCAACACCATCTTCGCCTCCTTCCTGGTGGCCGGCTCCGTGTCCTGGATGTATTACGCCGATCGCCTGATGGAATTGCCCTCCGGCGTGCTTGGCGTCGCTTTGGGTACCATCCTTCTGCCGACCCTGGCCAAGACCTACGCCAACAAGGACCGCCAGCAATACTCGCAGATTCTCGACTGGGGCCTGCGCCTGTGCTTCCTGCTGGTGCTGCCCTGTTCCCTGGCCCTGGCGATTCTGTCCGAGCCGCTGACCGTGGCCCTGTTCCAATATGGCAAGTTCGGCGCCTTCGATGCACAGATGACCCAGCGCGCGCTGATCGCCTATTCGGTGGGTCTGCTTGGCATCATCATAATCAAGGTCCTGGCCCCTGGCTTCTATGCCCAGCAGAACATCCGTACGCCAGTGAAGATCGCCCTGTTTACCCTGATGTCGACGCAATTGCTCAACCTGGTGTTCATCGGCCCGTTGCAGCATGCCGGCCTGGCCCTGGCGATCAGCGTCGGTGCCTGTCTTAACGCAGGTCTGTTGTACTGGAAGCTGCGCCAGCAGCGCCTGTTCGAGCCGCAGCCTGGCTGGACCGCTTTCCTGATCAAGCTGGTGATCGCGGTGTTGCTGATGTGCGCCGTGCTGCTGGTCGGCATGCAGTTCATGCCACCCTGGGCACAAGGGGAGATGCCGATGCGCTTCCTGCGCCTGGGAGGACTGATTGTCGCAGGCGTAGTGACTTATTTTGGCTGCCTGTTCCTGTTCGGCTTCCGCCCCCGGGACTTCGCCCGCAAGGCCCTGCACTGACGGGCGGCGCAGGTCAGACGTCGGTTTGGTGAAATCGGCGTGCTGGCGAGGTGCTGTTGCCTGTCGTCGGCGCCCGGGTATGGTTATAATCGACCACTTTATGAGCAAGAAGCGCGTTATGCAGCTGGTTCGAGGCCTTCAAAACCTTCGCCCCCGGCATCGGGGCTGTGTTGCTACCATTGGCAACTTCGACGGAGTTCATCGCGGTCACCAGGCCATCCTGGCGCGACTGCGCGAGCGTGCGGTGGAGTTGGGCGTGCCCAGCTGCGTGGTGATTTTCGAGCCGCAGCCGCGCGAGTACTTTGCCCCGGAAACCGCCCCGGCACGCCTGGCACGCCTGCGTGACAAGGTTGCCCTGCTTGCCGCGGAAGGGGTCGATCGGGTCCTGTGCCTGGCCTTCAACCAGCGCTTGAGCAAGCTTGGCGCCGACGAGTTCGTCGAGACCATCCTGGTCGACGGCCTCGGCGTGAAGCATCTGGAGGTCGGCGACGACTTCCGCTTCGGCTGCGACCGCCTCGGCGACTTCGCCTTCCTGCAGGACGCCGGCCAGCGCTACGGTTTCACTGTAGAAGCGGCGCGGACCGTCGAGCTGGATGGCCTGCGGGTCAGCAGCACCCAGGTGCGTGATGCCCTCGCCGCGGCGGACTTCGCCCTGGCCGAGCGCCTGCTGGGGCGGCCGTTCCGTATCGGCGGGCGGGTCCTGCATGGGCAGAAGCTGGCCCGGCAGTTGGGTACGCCCACCGCCAACGTACAACTCAAGCGCCGTCGCGTGCCACTGAGCGGGGTCTACCTGGTCAGTGTGCAGATCGACGGCAAGGTGTGGCCGGGTGTCGCCAATATTGGCGTGCGCCCCACCGTCGCCGGCGACGGTAGCGCCCACCTCGAAGTGCATTTGCTGGATTTCGCCGGTGATCTGTATGGCCGGCGCCTGACGGTGGAATTCCACCACAAGCTGCGTGAAGAGCAGCGCTTCGCCTCCCTGGAGGCGCTCAAGTCGGCGATCGATGCGGATATCGCCGCCGCTCGTGCCCATTGGCACGCTCAACCGCTAACCAAGAGCCTGAAATGACCGACTATAAAGCCACGCTAAACCTTCCGGACACCGCCTTCCCCATGAAGGCCGGCCTGCCACAGCGCGAACCGCAGATCCTGCAGCGTTGGGACAGTATTGGCCTGTACCGGAAGCTGCGCGAGATTGGCAAGGATCGTCCGAAGTTCGTCCTGCACGACGGCCCTCCCTATGCCAACGGCAAGATCCACATCGGTCACGCGCTCAACAAGATCCTCAAGGACATGATCATCCGTTCGAAGACCCTGTCGGGCTTCGACGCGCCTTATGTTCCGGGCTGGGACTGCCACGGCCTGCCGATCGAGCACAAGGTCGAGGTCACCCATGGCAAGAACCTGACGGCGGACAAGACCCGCGAGCTGTGCCGTGCCTACGCTGCCGAGCAGATCGAAGGCCAGAAGGCCGAATTCATCCGCCTGGGCGTGTTGGGCGACTGGGACAACCCATACAAGACCATGAGCTTCGCCAACGAGGCCGGCGAAATCCGCGCCCTGGCGGAGATGGTCAAGCACGGCTTCGTGTTCAAGGGCCTGAAGCCGGTGAACTGGTGCTTCGATTGCGGTTCGGCCCTGGCCGAGGCCGAGGTCGAGTACGCCGACAAGAAATCCCAGACCATCGATGTCGCCTTCAAGGCGGTCGATGAAGACAAGCTGGCCGCCGCGTTCGGCCTGGCGTCCCTGGGCAAGCCGGCCTCCATCGTGATCTGGACCACTACCCCGTGGACCATCCCCGCCAACCAGGCGCTGAACATCCATCCGGAGTTCACCTATGCCCTGGTCGATGTCGGCGACAAGCTGTTGATCCTTGCCGAAGAGCTGGTCGAATCCTGCCTGAAGCGCTTCTCCCTGGAAGGTTCGGTCATCGCCACCGCCCCGGGTTCGGCCCTGGAACTGATCAATTTCCGTCACCCGCTGTACGATCGCCTGTCGCCGGTCTACCTGGCCGACTACGTCGAGCTGGGCGCCGGTACCGGCGTGGTCCACTCCGCTCCAGCCTACGGTGAAGACGACTTCGTCACCTGCAAGCGCTACGGCATGGTCAACGACGACATCCTCACGCCTGTGCAGAGCAACGGTGTCTACGTCGACTCGCTGGAGTTCTTCGGCGGCCAGTTCATCTGGAAAGCCAACCCGCATATCGTCGAGAAGCTGGCCGAAGTCGGTGCGCTGATGTTCACCGAGACCATCAGCCACAGCTACATGCACTGCTGGCGCCACAAGACCCCGCTGATCTACCGCGCCACCGCGCAGTGGTTCGTCGGCATGGACAAGCAGCCGAACAATGGCGACACCCTGCGCGCACGCGCCCTGAAAGCCATCGAAGACACCAAGTTCGTCCCGGCCTGGGGCCAGGCGCGCTTGCATTCGATGATCGCCAACCGTCCCGACTGGTGTATCTCGCGCCAGCGCAACTGGGGTGTGCCGATCCCGTTCTTCCTGCACAAGCAGACCGGCGAGCTGCACCCGCGCACCGTCGAGCTGATGGAGGAAGTGGCCAAGCGCGTCGAGCAGGAAGGCATCGAGGCCTGGTTCAAGATGGACGCCGCCGAGCTGCTCGGTGACGAGGCCGGCCAATACGACAAGATCGCCGACACCCTCGACGTCTGGTTCGACTCCGGCACCACCCACTGGCACGTGCTGCGCGGTTCGCACAATATCGGCCACGAGACCGGCCCGCGCGCCGACCTGTACCTGGAAGGTTCCGACCAGCACCGCGGCTGGTTCCATTCCTCGTTGCTGACCGGCTGCGCCATCGACAACCACGCGCCCTACCGCGAGCTGCTGACCCACGGCTTCACCGTCGACGAAAACGGTCGCAAGATGTCCAAGTCGCTGGGCAACACCATCGAGCCGCAGAAGGTCAATGACACCCTGGGTGCCGATATCCTGCGCCTGTGGGTATCTGCCACCGATTACTCGGGCGAGATGGCGGTTTCCGAGCAGATCCTGCAGCGCAGCGCCGATGCCTATCGTCGCATCCGCAACACCGCCCGCTTCCTGCTTTCCAACCTGTCCGGCTTCGACCCGGCCCGCGACCTGCTGCCGGCCGAAGACATGCTGGCACTGGATCGCTGGGCCGTAGACCGCACCCTCCTGCTGCAACGCGAGCTGGAAGAGCACTACGGCGAATACCGCTTCTGGAACGTCTACTCGAAGATCCACAACTTCTGCGTGCAGGAGCTGGGCGGCTTCTACCTGGACATCATCAAGGACCGCCAGTACACCACCGGCGCCAACAGCGTTGCCCGTCGTTCCTGCCAGACCGCGCTGTACCACATCGCCGAAGCGCTGGTGCGCTGGATCGCGCCGATCCTGTCGTTCACCGCGGACGAGCTGTGGCAGTACCTGCCAGGCGAGCGCAACGAGTCGGTGATGCTCAACACCTGGTACCAGGGCCTTGCCGAGCTGCCGGAAGGCACCGAGCTGGACCGCGCCTACTGGGATCGCGTGATGGCGGTCAAGGCTGCCGTCAACAAGGAACTCGAGAACCAGCGTTCGGCCAAGGCCATCGGTGGCAACCTGCAGGCCGAAGTGACCCTGTTCGCCGACGAGGCCCTGGGCAACGACCTGACCAGGCTGGGCAACGAGCTGCGCTTCGTGCTGATCACCTCCGCTGCAAGCGTCGCGCCGTTCGTCGAAGCGCCTGCCGATGCCGTGGTCACCGAGGTTTCTGGCCTGAAGCTGAAGGTGGTCAAGTCCGCGCATGCCAAGTGCGGCCGTTGCTGGCACTTCCGCGCCGATGTCGGCATCAACCCGGAACATCCGGAAATCTGCGGTCGTTGCGTGGACAACATCAGCGGTAACGGCGAGGTGCGTCACTATGCCTAATGTGTCTGCGGGGCGGTTCGGCCGCCTCGCCTGGCTCTGGCTGAGCGCGCTGGTCCTGGTCCTCGACCAGGCCAGCAAGTTCCATTTCGAAAACTCGCTGAGCATGTACCAGCAGATCGTGGTCATTCCCGACTACTTCAGCTGGACCCTGGCCTACAATACCGGCGCCGCCTTCAGCTTCCTTGCCGACAGCTCCGGCTGGCAGCGCTGGCTGTTCGCCCTGATCGCCGTGGTGGTCAGTGCGGTGCTGGTGGTCTGGCTCAAGCGCCTGGGGCGCGGCGAGACCTGGCTGGCGATTGCCCTGGCCCTGGTCCTCGGGGGCGCATTGGGCAACCTGTACGACCGTATCGTGCTCGGCCACGTGATCGATTTCATCCTCGTGCACTGGCAGAACCGCTGGTACTTCCCGGCCTTCAACCTGGCCGACAGCGCCATTACCGTCGGTGCGGTGATGCTGGCGCTGGATATGTTCAAGAGCAAAAAGTCCGGAGAACCTGTCCATGAGTGACATCCGTATCGGCCAGAACACCGAAGTCACCCTGCACTTCGCCCTGCATCTGGAAAACGGCGATACCGTCGACAGTACCTTCGACAAGGCCCCGGCGGTGTTCAAGGTCGGCGATGGCAACCTGCTTCCCGGTTTCGAAGCGGCGATCTTCGGCTTCAAGGCCGGCGACAAGCGCAGCGTCACCGTGATCCCGGAAAACGCCTTCGGTCAGCCCAATCCGCAGAACGTGCAGATCATGCCGCGTTCGCAGTTCCAGGACATGGAGCTTTCCGAAGGCCTGCTGGTCATCTTCAACGATGCTGCCAACACTGAACTGCCCGGTGTGGTAAAGGCTTTCGACGATGCCCAGGTGACCGTCGATTTCAACCACCCACTGGCTGGCAAGACCCTGAACTTCGAGGTGGAAATCCTCGACGTGAAGGCCGTCTGAGCCGGGAGTCCCTCATGCAGATCAAACTCGCCAACCCTCGTGGCTTCTGTGCCGGCGTGGACCGGGCGATCGAAATCGTCAACCGTGCGCTGGAAGTCTTCGGGCCGCCGATCTATGTGCGTCACGAAGTGGTGCACAACAAGTTCGTCGTCGAAGACCTGCGCGCCCGCGGGGCCATCTTCGTCGAAGAGCTGGACCAGGTTCCGGACGACGTCATCGTCATCTTCAGTGCCCATGGTGTTTCCCAGGCCGTGCGCCAGGAGGCTGCCGGGCGCGGCCTGAAGGTGTTCGACGCCACCTGCCCGTTGGTGACCAAGGTGCATATCGAAGTCGCGCGCTACAGCCGCGACGGCAAGGAATGCATCCTGATCGGCCATGCCGGGCACCCGGAAGTCGAAGGCACCATGGGCCAGTACGACGACAGCAACGGTGGCTCCATCTATCTGGTCGAAGACGAGGACGATGTCGCCAGGCTCGAGGTGCGCAACCCCGATAGACTGGCGTTCGTGACCCAGACCACGCTGTCGATGGACGACACCAGTCGCGTTATCGATGCCCTCCGCACGCGCTTCCCGAGCATCGGCGGGCCGCGCAAGGACGACATCTGCTACGCCACCCAGAACCGTCAGGATGCGGTGAAGCAGCTGGCTGACGAGTGCGATGTGGTGCTGGTGGTCGGCAGCCCGAACAGCTCCAACTCCAATCGCCTGCGCGAGCTGGCCGAGCGCATGTCCACCCCGGCCTACCTGATCGATGGTGCCGAGGATCTGCAGCGCAACTGGTTCGACGGTGTCGAGCGGGTCGGCATCACCGCCGGGGCCTCGGCGCCGGAAGTGCTGGTGCGTGGTGTGATCCAGCAACTGCGCGAGTGGGGGGCCAGTGGAGCGGAGGAGCTCGATGGCCGCGAAGAAAATGTCACCTTCTCCATGCCCAAGGAATTGCGGGTCCGGACCGTCAACTGACGTCCCCGCCGCACAGCGGCTGGTCAGGCGGCGCATGGCGCAGGCTGACACGGCCGCTGGCCGACAGCCGCACCTGGTACAGCCTTTCCTGACCGGACGCCCCGCATACCAGCAGGGTTCCGGCCTGGAACGCGCCGCCCTCGCGCAAAGGAACGCCCGATCCGCTGAAGCGCACTTTGCGCGCCACCGGCTGATTACCGATCACCCTGATTCCAGCGCCGACCGAATATTCCCGTAACAACTGCTCCGGACCCTGTTCCAGGCGTATCTGCCAGCCGTTGCTCCAGTCATCCTCCAACGCTTGCAATACGACCACCTGGTTGCGTAGCAAAGCCTCGCTGCGCGTGGCGCGCAGGGCCAATGCGAGGTTCTCGGCGATGGCCTGCTGTTGCAGGTCGTGGCTCATCTTGCTGTAGGCCGATATTCCCAGCGGTGTCAGCAATGCCAGCAGCCCTGCTGCAAACAGCATCTGGATCAGTGTTACTCCCTGTTGCTTCACCATGCGTTCCTCCCTGGAAGTGCTTCGCTTAGGTTCAACTGCGCTGCGCTGGATGTCGAGTCAGCCGGGTTTGCAGTGTGCCGGGGAAACTTCGCAGGAGGCGGGTATGGCAAGAAAATGGCAGCGGGGGCTGACCCTGATCGAAGTGATGGTGGCGCAGGCGTTGCTGGCGCTGGGACTGCTGGCGGCGGCGGGGCTGCAACTGCGTTCGGTGCAAGGGACAGACAGTGCGCGGATGGTCAGCCAGGCGGCTTTCATCGCTCACGGGATGCTGGAGCGGGCGCGTTCGGCGCGGGGTGTCGACGGGCGTGACCAGGCCGAACTGCAGCGTCAGGTCGAGGCTTTCGCTGGCGCGGGGGGACGCGCTGTGTTTCGTGGAAATGGCGTGCTGGTCAGTTGGAGCGATGAGCGCGCCGGGGGAGGGCAGCGGTCCATCGAGCTGGGCGTCTCACGATGAGGTGGGCGGCGGGGTTCAGCCTGATCGAGGTGTTGCTTGCGATGAGTCTGGGGTTGCTGCTGATACTCGGTGGCAGCCGGGTGTTCATCGGGGCCTTGCACAGTTGGAAAGTACAGGAGGCGGCGGCGCGCTTGCAGGAGGATGCGCGCCTGGTGCTGCACCGGATGGCCGGGGATATTCGCATGGCTGGTATGTTTGGTTGCTTGCGTCGGGAGGCGATGAGCTTTCCCGAAGCGGAAACGGCGCGGGTATTCGCGCAGGCGGTGCGGCTCGAGCCGGCGAGCGATGGTGGGCTGGGCAGCCTGACGCTGGTCGCAGCCGAATGGGGCGAGTTGGCTGGCGCTCCCGACTGGACGCTGGTGACCGATTGCCTGGCCAGCGCCACGGTTGTGAAAGGCCGTGCAACCGCCGGCCCCGGCCAGTTCGCGGTGCCCATCCGACAGCAGACCTACCGACTCGACGGTCGGAGCCTGTTGCTTGGCAGTGGGGGCAGCAGTGCGGTGCTGGTCGACAATGTTGGCCGATTCGGTGTTCGTCGGGATGATGATCGGATGCTGCTCAGCCTGACGTTGGAGGATCCCGGACAGCGGGTGCGCCCGCAGACCTATGAACTCACGGTAGTCCTGCGCAATGCGCTTTGAGCAACGCCGCCGACCCTGTGGGGGGGGGGGGGGGGGGGGGGGGGGGGGGGGGGGGGGGGGTTCTGGG
>NZ_JBMAWR010000047.1:0-13016 GCF_048586865.1 Pseudomonas bharatica
TTACAACCTGCTGTCAACTGCCTTTTTCAACCGCTTTCGGTGGAGACCGAAGTACTTCCGATACTACCTGAAACTTCTAACTCGTTGAATCTCAAGGAGTTTTCCGTTTCGACTGCGCCGGAAGTGGGGCGAATTATAGAGAGATTGAATCGAGCGTCAAGCATTAATTTGAAATTGATTCAAATCAGGCCTGCCGCCCCGATTCCCTCTATATAGAGACAAGGGGCTCAGAGCACCCCAGCCTCCCGCAGTCGCTGGATAGCATCAGCATCAAGGTCCAGCACACCAGCCAGGATCTGCTCGGTATGCTCCCCCAGCAGCGGCGGGGCATTGCGGTACTCCACCGGCGTTTCCGAAAGCCGAATCGGACTGGCCACCTGCGGCACTATCCCGGCCAGCGGATGCGGGATATCGATCGCCAGCCCCCGAGCCTGCACCTGGGGATCGGCAAACATCTGCGCCAGATCATTGATCGGCCCGCAGGGCACACCCGCTTGCTCCAGCTGGCTGACCCACTCGGCCGTGGTCTTGAACACCGTGGCCTGGCGAATCAGCGGAATCAGTTCGGCCCGATTCGCCACCCGCAGCTTGTTGGTCGCGAACCGCGGATCATCCGCCCACTGGGGCTGACCCGCCACCTCGGCGAATTTGCGGAATTGCCCATCGTTACCCACGGTCAGGATGAAGTCCCCATCCGCAGTAGGAAAGTCCTGATAAGGCACGATGTTCGGATGTGCATTGCCCAGCCGACGCGGAGGGGTACCGGTCGTGAGGTAGTTCATCGCCTGGTTGGCCAGGCAGGCCACCTGCACATCCAGCAGGGCCATATCGATATGCTGCCCGCCGCCATGCTGATCCCGGTGGGCGAGGGCAGCAAGGATCGCCACCGTCGAATACAGCCCGGTAAGAATATCCGTCAGCGCCACCCCGACCTTCACCGGCCCGGCACCGTCTTCTCCTTCAGGACGCCCGGTCAGGCTCATCAACCCACCCAGCCCCTGGATCATGAAGTCATACCCGGCACGCTTGGCATACGGACCGGTCTGACCGAAACCGGTAATGGAGCAATAGATCAGATTGGGATTGATCTGACGGAGGCTTGCGTAGTCCAGCCCATAGGCAGCCAGGCCACCCACCTTGAAGTTCTCGATCACCACATCGGACTTCGCCGCCAGCTCCCGCACCAGCTTCTGCCCTTCGGGACGGGTGAAGTCGATGGTGACGGAGCGCTTGTTACGGTTGGCCGACAGGTAATAAGCCGCCTCGCTGGTGTTCTCGCCGCTGCTGTCCTTGAGGAAGGGCGGTCCCCAGGCGCGGGTATCGTCCCCGCTGCCAGGCCTCTCGACCTTGATGACCTCAGCGCCCAGATCCGCGAGGATCTGACCGGACCATGGCCCGGCCAGTACCCGCGACAGATCCAGGACCCGCAAATGAGAAAGCGCGCCCATGGACTGTCTCCCTATTAATAGAAGGCCTGGATGCCGGTTTGCGCACGACCGAGGATCAGTGCATGCACGTCATGAGTACCCTCATAGGTGTTCACGACCTCAAGGTTGACCAGGTGACGAGCCACGCCGAACTCGTCGGAGATGCCGTTGCCGCCCAGCATGTCCCGGGCCAGGCGCGCGATCTCCAGGGCCTTGCCGCAGGAGTTGCGCTTCATGATCGAGGTGATTTCCACCGCCGCGGTGCCTTCGTCCTTCATCCGCCCCAGGCGCAGGCAGCCCTGCAGCCCCAGGGTGATTTCGGTCTGCATGTCGGCCAGCTTCTTCTGGATCAACTGGTTCGCCGCCAGCGGGCGTCCGAACTGCTGGCGATCCAGGGTGTACTGGCGCGCGGTGTGCCAGCAGGCCTCGGCAGCGCCCAAAGCCCCCCAGGAGATACCGTAGCGCGCCGAGTTCAGGCAGGTGAACGGGCCTTTAAGCCCACGCACATCCGGGAAGATGTTTTCTTCGGGGACGAATACGTTATCCATGACGATCTCGCCAGTGATCGAGGCCCGCAGACCGACCTTGCCATGGATCGCCGGCGCGCTCAGGCCCTGCCAACCTTTTTCCAGCACAAAGCCACGGATATCGCCCGCATCGTCCTTGGCCCAGACCACGAATACATCGGCGATCGGGCTGTTGGTGATCCACATCTTGCTACCCGTCAGGCGGTAGCCGCCATCCACTTTCTTCGCACGAGTAATCATGGAGCCCGGGTCAGAACCGTGGTTCGGCTCGGTCAGACCAAAACACCCGATCCACTCCCCACTGGCAAGCTTCGGCAGGTACTTCTGCTTCTGCGCTTCGGTGCCGAACTCATTGATCGGCACCATCACCAGCGAGGACTGCACGCTCATCATCGAGCGGTAGCCGGAGTCGATACGCTCCACTTCACGGGCAATCAGGCCATAGCACACGTAGTTCAGGCCGCTGCCGCCGTACTGCTCCGGGATGGTCGCGCCCAGCAGGCCGACTTCGCCCATTTCGCGGAAGATTGCAGGATCGGTCAGCTCATGCCGAAAGGCTTCCAGCACACGTGGCGCCAGCTTGTCCTGGGCGAAGCTGTAGGCGCTGTCACGCACCATACGCTCCTCTTCGCTGAGCTGCTGATCCAGGAGCAGCGGATCGATCCAGTTGAAGCTTGCTTTGCCGGCCATGTGGGAATCCTCGAGGTGGGAAAGGGAGTGATTGTTGTCGTGCCTTTGATCCTAGGCCCGAACGGGCAGGGCGACAAACGAGGATTCCGCAACCTCTTGTGCTAATTTCTCACTTCGTAATTGAGATGAAGGCTGTTCCGAAGCCAGATTAGTGAGGTTGATGTATATGCGGCGCAAGATTCCCAGCACCACGGCCCTGGTCTGCTTCGAGGCAGCCGCCCGCCACGAGAGCTTTACCAAGGCGGCGCAGGAGCTTTCCCTGACCCAGGGTGCCGTTTGTCGACAGATCGGCGGGCTGGAGGAGTTTCTCAACGTCGAACTGTTCCGCCGTTCGAGACGCGGCGTGAAACTCACCGAAGCCGGCCTGTCCTACAGTCGCCGGGTAGCAACCCAGCTAGACGCGGTGGAGCGCGACACACTGTCAGTAATGGGCCAGCAGGGCGCCAACGTGATCGAGCTGGCGGTCGTGCCGACCTTCGGCACCCAATGGCTGCTGCCGCGGCTCAAGGATTTTCAGCAGCGCCACCCGGACGTCACGGTCAACCTGACCAACCGCACCCGGCCTTTCCTGTTCGCCGACACCAATTTCGATGCCGCCATCTACTTTGGCGACGCCGACTGGTCCGGTACGCAATCCCACAGGCTGATGGGAGAAAACCCGGTTCCGGTGTGCAGCCCGTCGCTATTGGGCAAGCATGAGAAGCTCGATCCGCAGACCATCGCCCAACTGCCCCTGCTGCAGCAGACCACCCGGCCCTACGCTTGGCGCCAATGGTTCAATAGCCTGGAAATGAACGTCGCGCGCGACATGACAGGCCCGCGCTATGAACTATTCTCGATGCTGGCCCAAGCGGCGATGCACGAGATGGGCGTGGCGCTGATTCCACCGTTCCTGATCCAGCGTGAACTGGAGGAACGCAGGCTGGTGATCGCCAACCCGCACGGACTGTCCAGCATCAAGGCCTACCACTTGATGATTCCGGAAAGAAAGGTCGAGTCCGCTTCATTGCGTGCTTTCCGCGATTGGCTGGTAACCGAGGCACAGCGCTATACCGCAGCCGACAAGGCTCAAGCCGACTAATTGACCCGGTAGTCAATTAAATTTAACACCTACAGATATAAGGAAATGTCGCAGAAGCGACAACTGTTCCGCCCTTCATTAAAAACCCTGACAACCCCAATGTTTACGGGGCTTTAAAGCGGAAAAAACGACCTTTTTCTTCCTCTCCGCGAAAATTGTCAGAAAATTTTTAAAAAATCTCCTAATGTCGCTAAACCCCGTGTTTGGCGGGCTCAAGCCGGTTCGTTGCGACAAGTGGTCACAGGGTGACTTGTAGTTTCGATTAAGTTTCCATTCAGAACCCATTGAAGCGATTCAGGATCGCTTGCAAAATGCCGCGCCCCGCCTCGTTCAGGCGGGATCGTGCTGATCGGCCGCCCCAGACGCACCATCCGTAGTGCGCTGGTTCAACAACAAAGATCACGCAGGAGAAATGACGTGCACATTGGTGTTCCTCTCGAAACGCAGACGGGCGAAACACGGGTCGCTGCCACTCCCGAAACCATCAAGAAACTGGTGGGCCAGGGCCATCAGGTCACTGTAGAGCGTGGAGCCGGCGTCAATGCCAGCATTCCTGACAGTGCCTACGAGGCAGTCGGCGCGATTCTTGGAAGCGCCGCCGATGCGTTTGGCGCGCAGCTTGTCCTTAAGGTTGTAGCGCCCAACGACAGCGAACTGGCCCTGATCAAGAGCGGCAGCGTGCTTGCGGGCATGCTCAACCCGTTCAACAACGATCTGATCGCAAAAATGGCCGAACGCGGGATCACCGCCTTCGCTCTCGAAGCCGCGCCACGCACTTCCCGGGCCCAGAGCCTGGACGTGCTGTCCTCGCAGGCGAACATCGCCGGTTACAAGGCCGTGTTGCTCGCCGCGCACCACTATCCACGCTTCATGCCGATGCTGATGACCGCCGCCGGTACGGTGAAAGCCGCCCGCGTGCTGATCCTCGGAGCGGGTGTGGCCGGCCTGCAGGCCATCGCCACGGCCAAGCGCCTGGGCGCGGTGATCGAGGCGTCGGACGTGCGTCCGGCGGTGAAGGAGCAGATCGAATCCCTCGGCGCCAAGTTCATCGATGTGCCGTACGAGACCGACGAGGAACGCGACTGCGCGGTTGGGGTCGGCGGCTATGCCCGCCCGATGCCGGCGAGCTGGATGCAGCGCCAGGCCCAGGCCGTGCACGAGCGCGCCAAGCAGGCCGATATCGTCATTACCACAGCCCTTATCCCGGGCCGCAAGGCACCAACCCTGCTTAGCGCGGAAACCGTGGCGCAGATGAAGCCCGGCTCGGTGGTAATCGACCTGGCAGCGGCCCAGGGCGGCAATTGCCCGCTGACCGTCGCCGATCAGATCGTCATCGAGAACGGCGTGACCATCGTCGGCCCGACCAACCTGCCGGCCCAGGTCGGCGCCGATGCCTCGGCGCTCTACGCGCGCAACCTGCTGGACTTCATGAAGCTGCTGTTCGACAAGGACGGCGCGCTGACGATCAACCTCGAAGACGACATCGTCGCTGCGTGCCTGATGTGCCGCGACGGCCAGGTCATCCGCAAGAACGGTTAAGGAGCAGGGCAATGGAAGACATGCTGATTTCCCACGGCGTCTATAACCTGATCATCTTCGTGCTGGCGATCTATGTCGGCTACCACGTGGTCTGGAACGTCACGCCTGCGCTGCACACCCCGTTGATGGCGGTCACCAACGCCATCTCCGCCATCGTCATCGTCGGTGCCATGCTCGCCGCGGCGCTGACCGTCACCCCGCTGGGCAAGGTCATGGGCACCCTTGCGGTGGCCCTGGCGGCGGTGAACGTGTTCGGTGGATTCCTCGTCACCCGGCGCATGCTGGAGATGTTCAAGAAGAAAGCCGCGAAGGCAGAGGGGCAGAAGTAAAGATGAGCATGAACCTGGTAACACTTCTCTACCTGGTAGCGTCGGTCTGCTTCATCCAGGCCCTCAAGGGCCTGTCGCACCCGACCACCTCCCGGCGCGGCAACCTGTTCGGCATGCTTGGCATGGCCCTGGCGGTCTTCACCACCGTTGGCCTGATCTACAAGCTTGGCGCGGAGCTGGCCACTGATGGCATCGCCTACGTGATCGTCGGCCTGCTGATCGGCGGTAGCGCCGGCGCGATCATGGCCAAGCGCGTGGAAATGACCAAGATGCCGGAGCTGGTAGCCTTCATGCACAGCATGATCGGCCTGGCTGCGGTGTTCATTGCCATTGCCGCCGTGGTCGAGCCGCAATCCCTGGGTATCGTCAGCGCCATCAGCGACCCGATCCCCACCGGCAACCGCCTGGAGCTGTTCCTCGGTGCAGCTATCGGTGCGATCACCTTCTCCGGCTCGGTCATCGCCTTCGGCAAGCTCTCCGGCAAGTACAAGTTCCGCCTGTTCCAGGGCGCACCGGTACAGTTCGCCGGGCAGCACAAGCTGAACCTGGTACTGGGCCTGACCACCATCGGCCTCGGCCTGGTGTTCACCTTCACCGGCAACTACACCGCCTTCGCCGTGATGCTGGCCCTGGCCTTCGTCATGGGCGTGCTCATCATCATCCCGATCGGCGGGGCAGACATGCCGGTCGTGGTGTCGATGCTGAACAGCTACTCGGGCTGGGCGGCGGCGGGCATCGGCTTCTCGCTGAACAACTCGATGCTGATCATCGCCGGCTCCCTGGTGGGTTCGTCCGGCGCCATCCTCTCGTACATCATGTGCAAGGCGATGAACCGCTCCTTCTTCAACGTCATCCTCGGCGGATTCGGTGGTGATACCGATGCCGGCGCGGCGACCGGATCGAAGGAACAGCGCCCGGTGAAGTCCGGCTCCGCCGACGATGCCACCTTCCTCCTGAGCAACGCCGACACCGTGATCATCGTGCCCGGCTACGGCCTGGCGGTGGCCCGTGCCCAGCACGCACTGAAGGAACTGACCGAGAAGCTGACCCACGCCGGGGTGACGGTGAAGTACGCCATCCACCCGGTGGCCGGTCGCATGCCCGGGCATATGAACGTGCTGCTGGCGGAAGCCGAAGTACCGTATGACCAGGTGTTCGAGATGGAGGACATCAACTCCGAGTTCGGCCAGGCCGACGTGGTCCTGGTGCTGGGCGCCAACGACGTGGTCAACCCGGCGGCGAAGAACGATCCGAAATCGCCGATCGCCGGCATGCCGATCCTGGAGGCCTTCAAGGCCAAGACCATCATCGTCAACAAGCGCTCGATGGCCAGCGGCTATGCCGGCCTGGACAACGAACTGTTCTACCTCGACAAGACCATGATGGTCTTCGGCGATGCCAAGAAGGTCATCGAGGACATGGTCAAGGCCGTCGAATAAGGGCCTTTTCCAGATGTGACAAAAAGCCCCGGTTCGGCAACGACCGGGGCTTTTTTGTCCCCGGCCTGCCGACGGAAGGCTCTATTGCAGGGCTTCACATACGACCTTGGTCGTGGGACGAGTCTTTGCGAAAGCAATAGACTGCGCTCCTGGTTTCAATACCCGAGATAACAATCCATGTACCGTGATCGTATTCGCTTGTCCTCGCTGCACAATAAAGTCATGAGCGCGGCCGATGCCGCCGGCCTGATCCAGGATGGCATGACCGTTGGCATGAGCGGCTTCACCCGCGCCGGTGAAGCCAAGGCCGTTCCCCACGCGCTGGCCGAGCGGGCCAAGCAGTCGCCGCTGAAGATCAGCCTGATGACCGGCGCCAGCCTGGGCAACGACCTGGACAAGGAACTGACCGAAGCCGGTGTGCTGGCACGACGCATGCCGTTCCAGGTGGACAGCACCCTGCGCAAGGCGATCAACGACGGCAAGGTGATGTTCATCGACCAGCACCTGTCGGAAACCGTCGAGCAACTGCGCAACCAGCAGCTCAAGCTGCCGGACATTGCCGTCATCGAAGCGGTGGCGATCACCGAACAGGGCCATATCGTACCCACCACCTCCGTCGGCAACTCGGCGAGCTTCGCGATCTTCGCCAAGCAGGTGATCATCGAGATCAACATGGCGCACAACGCCAATCTCGAAGGCCTGCACGACATCTATATTCCGACCTACCGTCCGACCCGCACGCCGATCCCGCTGGTGAAGGTCGATGACCGCATCGGCAGCACGGCGATCCCGATCGACCCGGCGAAGATCGTTGGCATCGTCATTACCGAACAGGCGGATTCGCCGTCTACCGTGCTGCCGCCGGACGAAGAGACCCAGGGCATCGCCAACCACCTGATCAACTTCTTCAAGGAAGAAGTGGCGGCGGGGCGCATGACCAACAGGCTCGGCCCGCTGCAGGCCGGCATCGGCAGCATCGCCAACGCGGTGATGTGCGGTCTGATCGAATCGCCGTTCGAAGAACTGACCATGTACTCCGAGGTACTTCAGGACTCGACGTTCGACCTGATCGACGCCGGCAAGCTGGGCTTCGCCTCGGGCAGCTCGATCACCCTGTCGAACCGCCGCAATGCCGATGTGTTCGGCAACCTGGAGCGCTACAAGGACAAGCTGGTGCTGCGCCCGCAGGAGATCTCCAACCACCCTGAAGTGGTGCGCCGCCTGGGCATCATCGGCATCAACACCGCGCTGGAGTTCGACCTGTACGGCAACGTCAACTCCACTCACGTCTGCGGTACACGGATGATGAACGGCATCGGTGGCTCGGGCGATTTCGCGCGCAATGCCCACCTGGCCATCTTCGTGACCAAGTCGATCGCCAAGGGCGGCGCGATTTCCAGCGTGGTGCCGATGGTCAGCCACGTCGATCACACCGAGCACGACGTAGACATCCTGGTAACCGAGCAGGGCCTGGCCGACCTGCGCGGACTGGCACCGCGCGAGCGCGCCCGGGCGATCATCGACAATTGCGTGCATCCGGACTACCGCGAAGCGCTCAACGACTACTTCACCCGCGCGTGCGAGCGGGGCGGTCACACCCCGCACATCCTGCGCGAAGCGCTGGCCTGGCATGAAAACCTGGAAGAAACCGGGCGCATGCTGGCCGTTTAATCGGTGAACACTGCTCAGCCGACAAGGTGCAATGCCTGTCGGCTGAACAGTTCGACCAACTGATTTGAAAAAACTGTACTACTGTACCGCTCAAAACCCCTCGATTTTCCGCCTTCCACTCGCCAAAAATTGAAAAACGCACCATTTTTGCGCCAACCAGTACAGTTGCGTGCATTTCGAGTGCAACAGTGCCATTAAACAGTTAACTGGACCATCACAATGCAGGTGAACTGTATCTACTGTTATGGACGCCCGAGGAGGATCATTGGCATCAGTTAAATCACTACTCAATGCCGCCACAAGCGGAAGGAAGCACATCATGGAACGTACCCTCAGTTCCGGTCTGGTTTTCGAAAGCAACGCTCAACAATCCAAAGCTGCCCTGCCACTGCGCCTGCTGGCCAACCTGGTTCTGTGGCAACGTCGTATCTCCAGCCGCCATCAACTGGCTCGCCTGGACGCTCGCCTGCTGGCTGACGCCGGTATCAGCGAAGCACAACGTTACGAAGAGCTGAGCAAGCCTTTCTGGCGTTAATGCAAGGCCCGCCGGCCAAGGCCGGCACCGAATTCCGAAAAACCCGTCGCAGGTGACTGCTGACGGGTTTTTTCGTTCTGGAAGGCGCGGGCTAGAGGGATTTGCCGGTCGACAGATACAGTTTTCAGATTTATAAAATCAACCATAACAGTTATATCGACCGGCGCTTCGCTTGTTACGTGTTACGCTTTTTCCAACAGGGTTTTATGCCACGCGTAGCGCAACCGGCTGAGCGTGCGTCTGACAGTTGCTGGACCCAAGTCCTACCTCAGGAGATAGACCATGATCCGTACCCGTCTGCTGGGCGCCGCACTCTTGCTGGCCCTGGCTTCCACCGCCCACGCCACGAGCTTCATCGTCACCACCGACTCCCTGGTCGGTGCACTGAAAGCCTCTTCCGACGCCACGTCCGACGTGACCTCGTCGTTCCGAGACAACAAGGTCGTGCGTGCCGCCCGTGACGACGCCGCCAGCTTCGTCGCCAGCAACGGCGATATCCGCGGAGTGAAACTGGAAAGCGCCTTCGCCCATATCCGCCAGCAACTGCCGACCCTACAAGCCAGCGACGCACAACTGGCCCAGGCGATCCTGGCGCTGTAGGCCTGACACACCAGGCAACACCCTGCAAAACAGCCGGGCCAACCGCTCTGGCCCGGGCTGATGCCATGGGATAGCCTTGGACACCTTGTGTTTCCACGGGCCATCTCTTTCCATGCGTTATGTGTTTTTGCTGCTTGCACTGTTCGGGTCCACAACGGCGTTCTCGACAACGGCCGAGGCCTTCGACATGACCACCGCCGCCAGCGTTATAGGCGGCTACGCCACCAGCCAGGTGACCAGCGCGCCCTTCGACCGCAAATGGGTGCAGGCCGCGCGCGACGATGCTGCGGCCTACGTCGCCAGCGATGGCCAGCTCCGTGGCGCACGGCTGGAATCGGTCATTGGCCGGCTACGCCGGGAAAACCCCGATCTTCATGCTGGCGACCTTGAACTGGCGCAAGCAATTCTCGTCCAATGATCACCCCTGTTTCTCCGGAGAAGTTCCATGCGTAACCCGCTGATCGCCGCCACCCTCGGCTTCCTTCTGCTGGCCGATGTGGCCCAGGCACATACCCTGGTGGCCACCAGCAATATCATCGTCCGTGCCTTTGGCCGCTCGATCGATTTCACCTCGGACACCACCACCTCGATCCGTGATTCCAAGGTCGTTCGCGAAGCCCGTGACGACGCGGCCAGCTTCGTCGCCAGCAATGGCGATATCCGCGGCGCACAACTGGAAGCCGCCTTCAACACCCTGCGCCAGCGCGTCCCCGAAGCGCGCGACGCCAGCGACCAGGTACTCGCCGAAGCCATCCTCGCGCTGTGAAATCACTCCGTGCCTGGCTGCTGGGCGGCGTACTCGCGCTGCTCGGCAGCCCCGCCGTGGCCGATCTGCAATTGCATTTGCAAGGTGACGGGCTGAGCGCGGCCCAGCGCCAGGCGACCCAGGCATTGCTGGATGAAGCGCTGGAAAAACTGCCATCCAGCTTCAAGACCCGACTCGACCGCAGCGTCACCGTCAGTTGGGACTCGCGCATGCCGCAGGATGCGTACGGCCAGGCTTCGCTGGTGTCGACCCTGGCCCTGAACCGTCGTCTCCTTGACAGCCTCACCGACGGCAGCGCCGCCACGCAGAAGACTGGTCGCCCCCACGGCACGGTGCGCGAAGAGCTGCTGGCCACCGTGCTCCATGAACTTACCCACATCTACGACCGCGCGCGGCTCTGGCCGGCGGACCAGCGTCGCCTGATCGTCCAGTGCCAACGCCAGCTCGATAGCCAGGGCAAGGTCGGCCTGCGTGACGAATGCCGCGGCCAGCCAGGGCGCCGCTTCACCCTTAGCGACGATCCGCGCCTGCTCGACCTGGCCGGCTGGCCGCAATATGTCGGACGTCGCGGCGAGCGCGAGCAGGAAAACCACCAGGACGTACGCACCCCGGACAGCTACGAGCTGAGCAGCCCCAAGGAATTCATCGCGGTCAACATGGAGTATTTTCTCCTCGACCCGAGCTACGCCTGCCGTCGCCCGGCACTGCACGCCTACCTGAGCGGACATTTCGGCTGGGCGCCGGAACATCCGCCCTGTGCGGCAGAGCTGCCTTACCTCAATGCCGGCAATGACTTCGCCAAGCAGCCCCTCGGCTACATCGACCCGGAGCGGGTCTATTCGGTGGACTACCTGCTGGCCGAAGCCAACCAGAACTGGGTCAGCCGCTGGGGCCATAGCATGTTGCGGCTGGTGATCTGTGCGCCGGGTCGCCCGCGAGGCCCGGATTGCCGGCTGGACCTCGACCAGCATCTGGTCCTGTCGTACCGCGCCTTCGTCAACGACGTGCAATTGTCCAGCTGGGACGGCCTGGTGGGCTCCTATCCATCGCGCCTGTTCGTGCTGCCGCTGGGCCAGGTCATCGACGAATACACCAAGACCGAGCTGCGCAGCCTGTCCTCGGTGCCGCTCAAGCTGTCCCGTCCGGAGCTGGAAAACCTGGTGCGCCAGGCCCTGGAGATGCACTGGAGCTACGACGGCAACTACTTCTTCCTGTCCAACAACTGCGCGGTGGAAACCCTCAAACTGTTGCGCAGCGGTACCGCCAACCGGCAACTGACCAGCCTCGACAGCATCATGCCCAACGGCCTGCTGGAAGTGCTCAAGGGCCGTGGCCTGGCGGACACCCGTGTGCTCGACGACCCCCGCGAGGCGCTGCGCCTGGGCTACCGCTTCGATTCCTACCGTGATCGCTTCGAGGCCATGTTCCAGGTGTTGAAGAAACAGCTGCCGATTCCCCAGGCAACGGTCGAATCCTGGCTGGAACAAAGCGCGGAGCAGCGCCGTACCTGGTTCGAGCGCGCCGACCTGCGCACCAGTGCAGCGATGCTGCTGCTGGAACAGGCCGCCCTGCGCCGGCAATTGCTGCTGGCCCAGGACGAGGTCAAGCAGCGTTATCTGAGCGGCCGCTCGCAGCAGGACGGACGGGTCGACAAGGCCAACCGCACGTTGCAAGAGATCCTGGCCAACAGTGGCTTTCTCAGCAAACCGGCCGAATTGCTGGGGCAGGGCGGCTACGGGTTGCCCCAGGCCCAGGAGCGCGAGCAGTTGCTGGACAGCAGCCGCGAGCGACAGGCCCGGTTGCAAAGCCTGAGCACCGATCTCGACAAGGAAGCCCGGGCATTGCTCGACCCCGAGCGCGACAAGGAAATCCGCGCCGTGGAAACCAACGCCAAACTGATCGGCGACCACCTGCGCGCCCTGCACAAGGCGGCCGGCGGCCTGGAGCTGCCCTGATTACAGCGATTCGTGCTCCTCACCAGGCAGGTGCTCGTCCAGATGCAACCAGGGCAGGCGGCTGACCGTCCAGATATGCCGGTCGGGGCGGACCGAGGCCGGGTCGTCGAGGGTAGCGATGGTGATATCGATGGTTTCCGGGCTCAGGTCGGTGGTCAGGGCCAGATGGGCGCCACAGCGGCTGCAGAAGTAACGCACGCAACTGGCGGACGAGTCGTAGCGCTGCGGAGTGCCGGTCAGCCATTGGAAGGCGGAGCAGGGCACCGTCGCCCAAGTGATCAGCAAGCCGCCGGAAACCTTGCGGCAGATCGAGCAATGGCAATGGGCGACGTCGGTCAGCGGGCTTTCGACCCGGTAGCGCAGGGCGCCGCAATGGCAGCCGCCTTCCTGGTGTTGGCTCATTTTCGTTGGGCACTCCTTCGCTGCAATCAATGAATTAATAGAGCGACGCGCCCCC
>NZ_JBMAWR010000048.1:0-10293 GCF_048586865.1 Pseudomonas bharatica
ATGTCCGCGTACAAACAAAGAAGGCCGCTCAATGAGCGGCCTTCTTGTGTTCCAGCAGTCCATTCAGACGCGGAAATACCCCACCGAAGAATCGAACGGCAAGCGCTTCAGCTCCACCTTGTTCAGGTCCAGCACATCACGCAGCGCGGCAGTCTCGCCGGGGAAGTTGCGATAGGCGACTTCGTCCAGGACCACGATGGCGCCCTTCGGCATGTACGGCAGGAAGGTTTCCAGGGCGACCTTGGTCGACGAGTACAGGTCGGTGTCAAGGATCAGCATGGCCACTACCAGGTCCGGGCGGGTCTTGACGAAGGCCGGTACGGTTTCAAGGATGTCGCCCTTGACGATCTCGCAACGCGGGATGCGGTTGACCGGACGCACCAGGTCGTTGGCATCGATCATGTCCTGGATCAGGCTTTCGTCGGTGTCGGAGAACATGCTTTCGTTGATGTCCGCCGGGTCTTCCTTGGCATCGATGCTGGCAAAGCCCTGGAAGGTGTCGAAGCCGATGATCGAACGGTTGATCGCATACGGCTCGAGGATCATCGACAGCTGCATGTAGAGCATCAACGAGTTGCCCTTGTACACGCCGCATTCAACGATGGCGCCAGGGATGTCCTGGACCATCTTGAACAGTTCGATCCGCGACAGCGCCGCAGTCACGGCGATGCGATTGGCGAAGACGAAGGGGGCATCGGCCACGTATTGGGCATCGACACGGCTCAGCACGCTGGCGCGCTTTTCGTTGTACTCGACCTCGGCAGCGGTCAGACGACGCTTGGTCATGGGTTAACTCCCTGGAATTGCGAAAAGTCGCTGGCATGGAAAAGGTCTTTGAAGCCGGCTTCCACGTCGAAACAACCGTTGTCGACATTCGGCGCGCCGCGCTTGTGAATCAGGTCCTGCAGGTGGATCAGGCGGAAGTCCACGCTGAAGCGGATGCGGTCGGTGTGGTTGGCCACGGTACCGTGCAGGTGGGCGCCGGAGAACATCAGGATCTCGCCGCTGTTGCCGGCGATGCGCAGTTCGGCACTGGCGTCGATCTCTTCCAGGGGCACGGGGTGCACACGGCTTTCCTGGGTGATGTTGTCCTTGGCCTTGAGGCGCTGGTTGCTGATCCAGTCGGTCAGGCTCCAACTGGGGGACGAGTTCTGCACCGGCCTGGTGAAGTACGCCGGGTTGATCATCATGGTCTGCCCGGGCTCGATGCTGTAGATCGGCATCCAGGTATTGAGCTGGCAATCGACGCTGCCATACCAGGTATCGCGGTGAGGCTTGTAGGCATAGCTGACGCCGGCGTGCAGGTAGTCGTAGTTGGGGACCACGCGCACCCGCGGGACGTCGAAAATGTAGTCGTTCGGGTCGGCACCGATTTCCAGGATGTAGTCGCGGATCAGCGCCTTGGCCTGCGGCCCGTTGGTGAACTTGCGCTTGAGCCGGGTGACGTGCTCGACGAAGGTTTCCACCGGCATCTTCTTGTGCAGCGACAGGTGGTCGGTCTCGCCGTCGAAGGCTTCGGTGATGCTGTGCCGGGCCAGGGCGCAAAGCTCATGGGCGCTGCGCAGATGGGTATCGAGGAAGATGTCGCCCGCATAGACCTGCTCGCGGAATGCCGGCTTCTTCTGCAACTGGTTGATGTAGAGATTCATGGGTGCCTCTTCCTCATTAAGACTGATGCCCGCCGGGCGGGCCATGAATTGAAGTGGACGCAAGGCGACGTCCCCCTGCCCGACCGGCAGGGAACTCCAACCGCATGGGCTGCCGGGTCATGGCCCGGCTGTAGTGATCTTGTGATCGGCATCACGCAGGCAAACTTTAATGCCGCCCGGCTTGCCGCAAGCGGCAAGGGGTTTCCGCACGGAGGCACAGCGGCGCACCCTTTGGAGGATCAAAGCCCCGGGACACAGGGGTTTGACCAGACTGGCACAGCTATTGCCCGTACTGGTGGTCCCATTCAAGGAGATCGATCCTGTGAGCATCATCAATGGCCATGGCTGGCAGAACGCTGCCGTCCAGCAACAGCGAAACCTGCCCGCCGTCAGCGGCGTGGACGAGCAAACCTATCAGGTGCAGACAGCCAACGTGTCGCTGCTTTCCACCGTCGCCAGTGCGGCGGCAACACGCAACGCTTCCAGCTCCACCTACCAGGATGCAAAGGACGCGCAGGACGAAGCGTTCGCCAAGCTCAAGGTAGCCTTGCAGAACCCCGCCGACAGCGACGCGACCAGCCGCAGCGCAGCCCAGGAATTCCGTGACTACATGGCGCTTTCGCCAGCGGAGAAGATCCGCCTGAAGATGCTCGGCGAGCTGGGCCTGACCGAGGCAGACTACGAGGCCCTGCCACCCGAGAAGAAGGACGCGATCGACAAGCAGATCGCCTTGCGCCTGAAGGAAGAAAGCGAGATCAAGTCCATGGCCGGGATGGAGCCGCAGATGCAGGCGGCAGTGGCGGCACAGACCTTGATCAGGCCGCTGAGCGAGGTGGAAGCAACAGACCCGGCGCAGTTGCGCAAGGACAAGGAGGATCGGGAGGATCCGCTGAATGTCTAGAAGCCGGTGCCCGCCGGAACCATGTGAGCGAACACGCTGATCGCGGCAAGGTGCAACGGATAGAACGCCCAGGCCCACCGCCCCACCGGCGGCACCGGGCCGGGCCATTCGTGGCGCAGCAAGGCCAGGCCGAGCGACACCGCCATGAACGCGGTACCGGCTACCATCAGCGAAACCGGCGCCAGCGGATGCTGGAACAGCCAACCATTGGTGAAATTCCCGGCGACCGCCAGCAATCCTGCCAGCCAGGCAAACCGCCCCTCTTTCAAAGCGATCAGCAACGCCGCCGGCAGCAGCACGCCCGGCAGACCGTACATCAGCCAGGCGCTGCCCAGCGTCGCGACAAACGCAGCCACCAGCGCCAGCCATGTCGCGGCACGGGTGCGCAGATGCACACCCCAGGCGAGCAGCAGGCCAAGGCCCAGGGTCGGCATCACGTTCAGGGTCGGCGAGCCGTTGTCGAGCCAGCGATACGGCACCTCGGACAGCAGCGAAAACCCCAGGAACCACCACAGGTATCGCCACTGGATAGTCGTCGCGCGCAGCACATTCGCCGCCAGCGCCAGGCAGAACAACGGGAACGCAAGGCGCCCGGGGATGAACAGCCACTCCTGCTGCGGCCACAGGTAACGCAGGTGATCACCGATCATGCTGACGATCGCCAGCCACTTGAGCAGATCGAGGGACGCCGAGCGAGCCATCAACGCGACCGGAACGCCGCCGGGGTCACCCCGACCACCTTCTTGAAGGCGCGGGTCATATGGCTCTGGTCGAAGAAGCCACAGGCCAGGGCCGTCTCGGCCAGGTCGGTACCCAGGCGCAACAGCGCCTGGGCCCGCGCCACTCGCTTCTGGATCTGGTAACTGTGCGGTGCCACCCCGACCTCGCGCTTGAACACGCGGATCAGGTAAAGCGGGTCCATCCCGACATCCAGGCCAAGGGTTTCCAAGGACAGGTTGTGCTCCGCCTCATGGTCTAGACGCCTGCGAATGCGCCGCACCGCTTCGCGCTCGGGACGACCGGGGCGAGCCAGGTCATGCCCGTGCCGTTCGAACAGAGCGGCTAGCGTCTCGACCAGCAGCGTCTCGCGCTCCAGCGGCAACAGCGAATCGGCGAGGCGACCATGGGCCGAGAGCAGGCACCGGGCAACCGCCGGATCATCGCTCATCGGCGCGCGAAACAGGTGCACGTACTGGCTGGCATGACGTCCGGCCAGCACATGCTCGTTCAACCAGCAAGGATCGACATACAGCATGCGGTAGACCCACCCAGCCTGGTCCACCGGCACCCCGTCATGGATCTCCCCCGGGCTCAGGGTCACCACGGTGCCACTGCCGCCGAGGTGGTGGGCGCCACGGTAATACAGCTTTTCCACCCCGTGGGTGATCACCCCGAAGGCATATCGATCATGGGCATGCCTGCCGAAATGCTGCTGGCTGTAGCGCGCGCTTAGCAGCTCGCAGCCCCCTTCGGGAATGCGCAGGAAACGGCAAAAGTCCTTCTCGTGCGGCGTCATTGGCTGTCCAGTTTCGTCCAATCGTTGCGAAGGCAGGCCTGATAGGTTCTGCGTTCCCAAGCAAACCTGCAAGCGATGCCTTCCACATGCAAAACAAACGTGCCCTCCTGGAACTCACCACTGGCGGCCTGATGCTCAGCCTCTCGGCACTGGCCGTGGCCTTCGCCGATATCGGCGCGGGTGGTGCCGGTTTCTACCGCATGCTATTCGCCTCGATCCTGTTCTACCTCTGCCTGAAATGGCGCCGGGTACCGGTACGCCTGCCATCGGCGGCGGCCGTGCGCCTCACTGCCCTCGCCGGCCTGTTCCTGGCCATCGACCTGATCCTCTGGCACCACAGCATCTACATCGTTGGCCCGGGGATCGGATCGATCCTGACCAACTGCCAGGTGTTTTTCATGACCCTGCTGGGCCTTTGGTTGCTCAAGGAAAAACCGTCGCTGAACTTCAGCCTCGCCATCGGCCTCGCGTTCTTCGGCCTGTACCTGCTGCTGGCGCCGGAGATGAGCAGCGAAGCCGGCGTACGCGGCGTACTGTTCGGGATTGCCTCGGGCCTGGCCTACGCGGTCTGCGTCTACTACCTCAAGGCCGCCAGCCAATTGCCCTGCGGCGGCGGCGACAAGCTCGCGCAGATGCTCAACCTGAGCCTGTGGGCCGGACTGGTGATGCTGGGCTATGCGCTGCTGCGCGGCGAGAGCCTGGTTATCGCTGACGGGCAGACCTTGCTGATGCTGGTGATCTACGGGGTGATGGTGCAGTTCGCAGGCTGGCTGCTGGTGAACCGCTCGATCGGGCATATCAGCCTGGGGCTGGCGGGGTTGATCCTGCTGCTGGAACCGGTGATCACCTATTTCGTGGATGTCGCCTTGCTGGGGAAACCCAGTTCCGCAGTCCAGATCGGCGGGGCGTTGCTGACGGTGGTGGCGGTGTATATCGGGTCGTTGCGGCCGCCGGAGAAGGTGTGTGTAACGCAATGAAGGCTTGACGCGAACCGCTGGAAGCAGCGGCCGCGCAGCGCAGCCGCTGTCCAGTCGAGGCGTGACCTAGCGCCTGGCAATACGGTTACGCTCGTGGCGAATACACCCGTCGTAGTAGGTCTTCTTCACCGAGGCCGGTTGCAGGCGGCTGCGGCTGGCGTAGGTCTGCTCGGTGATGCCCACGGCCATCCGCGGCATCCATCGTTCCGGGTACTTGCGCGTCTTGAGATTCTCCCGGGCCCGCCACAGGGTGGTCCCGGAGAGCTTCGAGTGCTGTGCCGAGCGGGCCACTTCCGAGCCCCAGCGGCACATTTCGATCTGTTTCCTGTTCAACTCCCTGGCCTGGGCCGAGGTCATCACCGACATCAGCACCAGGGCCACCGCACCTGCATATCCGAATCGCATCTGGAAAAAGGTCCCACTGTCCAAGAAGCGAAAAATGCTATGCGAAAACAAGGGGTTGAAAGGGCCATCACGGCGTTACGACTTGAACCGCCCCACCAGTTGATGCAATTCCTGCGACAGCTCCGAAAGCCGTCCCGAATCCTCCCGAGCAGAGCCTGCCAGTTGCTCCACCACCCGCGCCTCGTCGTAGATCTGCTGGATATGCCGGTTGATCTCCTCGGCGACGCTGTGCTGCTCTTCGGCCGCTGCCGAAATCTGCAGGTTCTGGTCGCGGATCTCGTTGACCGAAAGCTGGATGCCTTCGAAGCTGTCCCGCGCATTTTCGATGGACGAGACACTGGCCCGGGACAGGTCCAGGCAGCTTTCCATCTTCTCCGAGACTTCCTGGGTCTTGCTGCCGAGGCTGTTGAGCAATTGGTCGATTTCCCCGGTGGAATCGGAGGTGCGCTTGGCCAGCGCGCGTACCTCGTCGGCGACCACGGCGAAGCCCCGGCCCTGGTCTCCCGCCCGCGCAGCCTCGATGGCCGCGTTGAGCGCCAGCAGGTTGGTCTGCTCGGCGATACCGCGAATGGTACCGAGGATCTGGTTGATGCTGCGGCTGCCGGCCTCCAGTTCGAGCATGGCTTGGGACGACTCCACCAGGCGGCTGCCCAGGCGGTTGACGTTCTCGGTGGTCTGCTCGATCTGCTGCTTGCCTTCGGCCACCCGGCGATGGCCGTTCTCCGCGGAGTCGGCCGCGCTGCTGCAGGAACGTGCCACTTCATTGGCGGTGGCGACCATTTCGTTGAACGCGGTGGACACCAATTCCACGGCCTCGCGCTGGCGACCGGCGGCCTCGTTCATGTTCCCGGCCATCTCGCTGTTGGCCCGGGACGCGTCATGCAGGTTGGTGGAGGCTGCGCCGATGCGCTGGATCAGTTGACGGATCGCCGCGAGGAACTTGTTGAACCAGCCTGCCAGTTCGGCGGTTTCGTCCTTGCCGTGGACGCGCAGGTCCTGGCGCAGGTCGCCCTCGCCCTCGGCAATCGACTGCAGGCCGCTGCTGACCTGGCCGATCGGCTTGACGATAACCCGCGAGAAGGCCGCCGCGATCACCGCGAACAGCAAGCCCAGCACGATCACGATGCCGGCGGTGAGCCAGGTCATGCGCGTGGCCGTGGCCATCACTTCCTGCTCCTCGATCAGGCCGACGAAGCGCCAGCCCAGGCCGGGCGAGGTCCAGACATTGGCCATGTAGCGGGTCCCGCCGATCTCCACCGCCGTCGAGCCCTGGGTGGTCGCGGCCAGCCTGGCATAAGGTTCGCCCAGGTCCTTGAGCGGCTTGAAGCTGTGGGCGCTGTCACGCGGGTCGACCAGCACGATGTCGTTTTCGATCAGCATCACGTAGCCGCTGTCACCCAGCTTGATGCTCTTGACCAGTTCGGTGAGGTTTTTCAGGGAAACGCTGACCACGAACACACCCTTGGCCTTGCCGGCCTCGTCGAGCATGGCGCGCGCGGTGCCGACCAGCGCGACATCGTCCTTGTCGTAGTAATACGCGCTGGTGCGTACGGTCCTGTCGGGGCTGGCCATGGCCGCCTTGTACCAGGGACGGGCGCGCGGGTCGTAGTTGGCCAGTTTCGGATCATCCGGCCACTTGGCATAGCTGCCGTCTTCCAGGCCGATGGACAGGATGGCCGCGGCCGGGTGGGTCTCGCCGTACTGGGCGAAGCGGGCGATCACTTGCCTGGCGGATTCCGGCAACGGCTGCTGCGCAGCATCCGGGCCCTGGTAATGTTTCAGGCTGGCGACAGAGGTGTATACAGGATCCTTGGCCATCTGATCGACGTTCTGCTGCGTTCCGTCGAAGAACTGCCGCATGTTGCCGTCGATCTGGCGGATTTCACGGGTGCTGCTGTCGAGGAACTGGCTCACCGCGTCAGACCGGGTATTGCTTACGGCCATGATGCCGACCAGGCTGACAGGGAGGATGGCTACGGATATGAAGGCAAGGGCAAGCTTGGTTTTTATTCTCATGAAAGAGTCACGATCCAGGCAGAAGTTGATCCATTGGTCAGATAATGGCACCTTGCCATCTATTGGTTTTCGGCCGAAGCATCGTGAATCTTTAGGGTTGATTTTGTGTACAAGTTATCACTCTAGTGAATCCACAGATTGAGCTGCTCGTCCTGGTGAATTTCCAGGGCCTGGAGTGACTGGCCCAGGCAAGGGCCCAGCAGGCAGGAACCGTCGGCGGGATCGAACAGCGCGCCGTGGGCGAAACAGACGATGTACTGGCCGTCGCCGGACATGAAACGGTCCTTGCGGTATTGCATGGCGACGTCGAGGTGCGGGCACAGGTTGCGGTAGGCCTTGATCTTGCCCTTCCATTTCAAGGCGAGGACGGTGTCGCGGCCCTGGTGCCAAGGGTCGAAGCCGCGGGCCTGGCCTTCTTGCAGATGGTGTTCGTGGCATAGCAGAACAGGAACGTTCGACACACTTGCTTCCTTCCACATGACTCATGGATTTACGCGGACTCTGTGGGAGCGGGTTCATCGGAGCGCCGAACCGCCGCGATGACGTCAGTGAATTCACTAGCGCAATCGCGGGTGAACCCGCTCCCACAGAGTCCGCGTAACGCTGTTCAGATCGGCTCGGCCGTGCGCGCCAGCATCGCCTTGGTCAGCCCGACCCGGTCGAACCCGGCATCCCGGGCCATTTCCCGTTCGCCAGCCAGGATCGAGTTTTCGGCGATGTACTTGCAGCGGTCGAAGCGGCGCATCATGAAGCGTTGCAAGCGGGTCCGCAGGTCACCGTCGCCGAACAGTTCCTCGGCCAGCACCAGGGCATCCTCGATGGCCATCCCGGCACCCTGCCCCAGGTGCGGCGTGGTGGCATGGGCCGCATCGCCGATCAGGATCACCCGGCCCTTGAACCACGGGTCATCGACGAACAGCACCTCCATCGGCTTGTAGACCACCTGGCTGTCATCGGTGATCTGCTCGCGCAGCTCGCCGACCAGCCCGCCGATTCCGGCGATGCGGTCGCGCATGGTGGCCGCCAGTTGGTCTTTCTCGAACCAGGGGTTTTCCGGCTCATGGGAGGTAGAGAACATGTACATCAGGCCGTCCGACAACGGCACCAGCCCGGCATTGCCTTCGGCGCCGGTGTAGCTGGCCAGGTGGTCGATGGAGGGATGCCGGGGGAAGTTGTAGCGCCACACGGCCTGGCCGGTGAAGCGCGGGGTATAGGTATCCCCGTAGAGCAGGCCGCGGATCTTCGAATACACGCCGTCGGCACCGATCATCAGGTCATAGCGGCCACTGGAGCCGTCGGTGAAACTCACATTGAGGTCGAGGGGAAATTCTTCATAGGAAGCCACGCTGATGCCGAGGCGTACCCGGGTACCGAGTTCGATGGCGGTATCGCTCAGCACCTGGTGCAGGGCCAGGCGCGAGATGCCGACGTTGGCCGGGTATTGCGGACCGGCCAGGCGCTGCCCGGGAATGCGCGCCAGGGCCTTGCCCTGCAGGTCGTAGATGCCGACGTCCTCGAAGGGGTAGGCAGCGTCCAGGTAGCGATCGAGCACCCCGAGGCGGGCCATTTCCCGGACCACGTTGCTCTGCTGGATGATGCCGACGCCGTACACCGTCCACTCCGACTTGATCTCCACCAGGTCGACCTCGACCCCTTGGCGCCGCAGCGCGATCGCTGCGCACAGGCCGCCGATGCCGCCGCCCACGATCAATACTCTGTTGATATCGCTCATGCGTATCTCCCTTGTTCTTGTTGTCTGGATCAGCCCTCGGGCAGGAGGCTGGAAGCACAGGCTAGGAACCGGGGAAGGATTTGACTAATCGTTACTGGGGATGCAGGGTATCGCGAAAATAAATACAACAACGAGATGCCTGCCATGCGCTTCAAACACCTGGACCTGAACCTCCTGGTGGCGCTGGATGTCCTGCTCGAAGAGCAGAACATCACCCGAGCCGCCGAACGTCTGCACATGACCCAATCGGCCACCAGCGGGGTGCTGGGCAGGCTGCGCACCTACTTCGAGGACGACCTGCTGGTCCAGGTCGGGCGCAAGATGATGCTCACTCCACTGGCCCGCGACCTGGAAATTCCGGTGCGCGAAGTGCTGCTCAAGATCCAGACCTCGATCACCGCCAAGCCGGTGCAGGACATCGCCGAAAGCAAACGGCATTTCCGCATCATGGCCTCCGACTACCTGATCAGCGTGCTGTTCGCCGAAGTCATCCGCGAAATCAACCGGCACGCGCCGCTGATGACCTTCGAACTGATCAGCCCTGGCGAAACCGCACGGGAAATGCTGATGCGCGGGGAAGTGGACCTGATGATTGCGCCGGACCACTACATCGTGAAGGAGCACCCGTCGCAGTTGCTCTTCGAAGAGCAGCACGTCTGCGTGGTGTGCCAGGACAACCAGGCGGTGGGCGAGCGCCTGACCCTGGAGCAATACCTGGAGCTGGGGCATGTCTCGGTGGTATTCGGGCGCAGTCGCACGCCGGGGATCGAGGAATGGTTCATGAGCGAATACGGCTGCAAGCGCCGGCTCGAAGTGATCACCCACGACTTCAACACCCTGCCGCAACTGGTGATCGGCACCCAGCGCGTGGCCACGGTACACGGCCGCCTGGCCCGGCTGTATGCACGCAACCTGCCGCTGCGCATCGTCGCGCCACCGGTCAACCTGCCGGCGATGCAGGAGTACATGAGCTGGCACCGCAGCCTCGACCGGGATCCGGTGCTGGCTTGGCTGCGGGGGAAATTGCTGGAAATGGCGAGCGCGACACCGTTGGCGGCCTGACGCTTCCTTCAAAACCGACTCGGCCCCTGTGGGAG
>NZ_JBMAWR010000049.1:0-3493 GCF_048586865.1 Pseudomonas bharatica
CAGCGCTACCGGCACCGTCCAGGAAGGCGGCGACATCGTCTACACCGCTCGCTTGACCAACCCGGCCGGCAGCGAGATGAAGATCACCCTGAGCAATGGTGAAATCATAACGATTGGTAAAGGTCTGTCAGAAGGTAGCGTGACCTTCCCGGCGCCTCAGAACACCGTTTACGTAGATGGCGGCAACGTCAGTGTCACCGTCACCGGCACCACCGGCGGCGACTTCGAGCACCTGGAAGTCAGCCCGACTGCGGCTGTCACTGCCGTCACCGACAGCATCGACACTTCGACCGTCACCTTGACCGCGACCTCGAGCGCGGTCGAAGGCGGTGTAGTGACCTACACCGCCTCGGTTACCGCGCCAGTCACTGGTACGCCTCTGGTCATCTCCTTGGCGAACGGCCAATCGATCACCATTCCGGTCAACGCTTCGAGCGGTTCGGTGGACTTCATCGCCCCGAATAACGTCCTGAACACCAACACCCCGTTGACCAACAGCATCACCGGTGTCACCGGTGGCAATTACGAGAAATTGGAAACCGCCGGCACGCCGACCACCGTCGTGACTGACGACCCGGCTCGTCTGGACACGACTGGCCTCACCCTGTCCGCAACCGGCACCGTCCAGGAAGGCGGCGATATCGTCTACACCGCCCGCCTGACCAATCCGGCGGGCAGTGAAATGAAGATCACCCTCAGCAACGGGGAAGTGATCACCATCGGCAAAGGCCTGTCGGAAGGCAGCGTGACCTTCCCGGCGCCTGCCAACACCGTTTACGTGGACGGCGGCAATGTCAGCGTGACCGTCACCGGTACCACCGGCGGTGATTTCGAGCATCTGGAAGTCAGCCCAACGGCGGCTGTGACTGCTGTCACCGACAGCATCGACACTTCGACCGTGACTTTGACGGCCACCGCCAGTGCTGTTGAAGGCGGTGTGGTTACCTACACCGCCTCGGTTACCGCGCCGGTCACTGGCACTCCGCTGGTTATCAGCCTGGCCAACGGACAGAGCATCACCATCCCGGTTAACAGCTCCAGCGGCTCGGTAGATTTCATCGCGCCGAATAACGTCCTGAACACCAACACGCCGCTGACCAACAGCATCACCGGTGTCACTGGCGGCAACTACGAGAAATTGGAAACCGCCGGCACGCCGACCACCGTCGTGACCGACGACCCAGCTCGCCTGGACACCACTGGCCTGACCCTGTCCGCCACGGGCACCGTCCAGGAAGGTGGCGATATCGTCTACACCGCTCGCCTGACCAATCCGGCTGGCAGTGAAATGAAGATCACGCTGAGCAATGGTGAAGTCATCACGATTGGTAAAGGACTATCAGAAGGCAGCGTGTCCTTCGCGGCGCCTCAAAATACCGTTTACGTCGACGGCGGCAATGTCAGCGTGACCGTCACCGGGACTACCGGCGGGGACTTCGAACATCTGGAAGTAAGCTCAACCGCGGCAGTGACTACCGTCACAGACAGCATCGATACTTCGACCGTGACCCTGACCGCAACTCCAAGCGCAGTGGAAGGTGGCGTCGTCACGTACACCGCCTCCGTCACGGCACCAGTTACTGGCACCCCGCTGGTCATCAGCCTGGCCAACGGCCAGTCGATCACCATTCCGGTCAATTCTTCCAGCGGTTCGGTCGATTTCATTACGCCGAATAACGTCCTGAACACCAACACGCCGCTAACCAACAGCATCACCGGCGTCACTGGCGGCAATTACGAGAAGCTCGAAACCGCCGGCACCCCGACCACCGTCGTAACCGATGACCCGGCTCGCCTGGATACTACCGGCCTGACCCTGTCCGCCACCGGCACCGTTCAGGAAGGTGGTGACATCGTCTACACCGCCCGCCTGACCAACCCGGCGGGCAGTGAAATGAAGATCACCCTCAGCAATGGCGAAGTCATTACCATCGGCAAAGGTCTTTCGGAAGGCTCCGTGACCTTCCCGGCGCCTCAGAACACCGTTTACGTGGACGGCGGCAACGTCAGCGTGACCGTCACCGGCACCACCGGCGGAGACTTCGAACACCTGGAAGTCAGCCCGACGGCCGCGGTGACCGCAGTCACCGATAGCATCGACACCAGCACCGTGACCCTGACCGCAACTTCGAGCGCCGTCGAAGGTGGCATCGTCACTTACACCGCATCGGTCACAGCTCCGGTCACTGGCACCCCGCTGGTTGTAACTTTGGCCAACGGCCAATCGATCACCATTCCAGTGAACGCTTCGAGCGGTTCGGTCGATTTCATCGCCCCGAACAACGTGCTGAACACCAATACGCCGCTGACCAATAGCATTACTGGCGTGACCGGCGGCAACTACGAAAAACTCGAAACCGCCGGCACGCCAACCACCGTCGTTACTGACGACCCAGCTCGCCTGGACACTACCGGTCTGACCCTGTCCGCTACCGGCACGGCTCAGGAGGGCGGCGACATTGTTTACACCGCTCGCCTGACCAACCCGGCTGGCAGCGAGATGAAGATCACCCTCAGCAACGGGGAAGTGATCACTATCGGCAAGGGTTTGAGTGAAGGATCTGTCACCTTCGCTGCACCTCAGAACACCGTTTATGTGGACGGCGGCAACGTCAGCGTGACCGTCACCGGGACCACCGGCGGCGATTTTGAACATCTGGAAGTCAGCCCGACTCCGGCTGTCACTGCCATTACGGATTCGATCGATACGTCGACCGTCACCCTGACCGCGACTTCGAGTGCAGTGGAAGGCGGTGTCGTCACCTACACCGCCTCCGTTACGGCTCCGGTCACTGGCACTCCGCTGGTTGTAACTTTGGCCAACGGCCAATCGATCACCATTCCGGTCAACAGCTCCAGCGGTTCGGTCGATTTCATTGCGCCGAACAACGTCCTGAACACCAACACCCCGCTGACCAACAGCATCACCGGCGTCACTGGCGGCAACTACGAAAACCTTGAAACCGCCGGTACCCCGACCACTGTCGTGACCGACGATCCGGCTCGCCTGGACACTACTGGCCTGACCCTGTCCGCTACGGGCACCGTTCAGGAGGGTGGAGACATTGTTTACACCGCTCGCCTGACCAACCCGGCTGGCAGTGAAATGAAGATCACCCTGAGCAATGGCGAAGTGATCACCATTGGCAAGGGCCTCTCCGAAGGCAGCGTGACCTTCGCAGCGCCTGCCAACACCGTCTATGTGGACGGCGGCAACGTCAGCGTGACTGTCACCGGGACTACTGGTGGCGACTTTGAGCATCTGGAAGTCAGCCCGACTGCGGCTGTCACTGCCGTTACGGATTCGATCGATACGTCGACCGTGACCCTGACCGCGACTTCGAGTGCAGTGGAAGGCGGTGTCGTCACCTACACCGCCTCGGTTACCGCGCCAGTCACTGGTACGCCTCTGGTCATCTCCTTGGCGAATGGCCAATCGATCACCATTCCGGTCAACGCTTCCAGCGGTTCGGTGGACTTCATCGCCCCGAAT
>NZ_JBMAWR010000005.1:0-266569 GCF_048586865.1 Pseudomonas bharatica
TCCGGTTCGACACAAATCGATCCAGATCCTGTCTGACCCAGGGAACCGGCTCCATGCTATGTTCCCCTCTCTTTTCGACTGCCCAGGGACGTCTCATGTCGCATACCAGCAAGCTGCTTCCGGGATTCATGGTTGTCCACGGCAACCGCTTGGACGAGCTGCGCAGCCTGGTGGTGAGCTGGATGCGGCGTTACCCGTTGGCACCGTTGGAAAACGAGATCGTCCTGGTGCAGAGCAACGGTATCGCCCAGTGGCTGAAACTGGCGCTGGCCGAGGACCCGGAGGACGACGACATGGGCGGCAGCGGTATCGCTGCGGCAATCGAAGTCCAGCTACCCGGCAGCTTCATGTGGCAGCTTTACCGCAAGGTGCTGGGACGCGAGGAAATCCCGGAAACCTCGTTGCTGGACAAGGCTCCGCTGACCTGGCGCCTGATGCGGCTGCTACCCGAACTTATCCACAACCCACACTTCGAACCGCTGCAGCGTTTTCTTCTCGACGACAGCGACCTGCGCAAGCGTTACCAACTGGCCGAGCGCCTGGCCGACCTGTTCGACCAGTACCAGGTCTATCGCGCCGACTGGCTGAAGGAATGGGCGGCAGGGCGTCACGTCATGATCAATGCCCGCGGCGAAGCCAAGCCACTGTCGCCGGCCAATTGCTGGCAAGCCGAGCTATGGCGTGCGCTCCTGCATGACGTGGGGGAAGAGGGGATGGCACAGAGTCGGGCCGGTGTTCACCAGCGCTTCATCGAACGCATCAATGCACTGGAACAGGCGCCGCCGGGCTTGCCGTCGCGGGTGATCGTGTTCGGCATTTCCTCGCTGCCCGCGCAAGCCCTGGAAGCCTTGGCTGGCCTGGCCCGCTTCAGCCAGGTGCTGCTTTGCGTGCACAACCCCTGTCGTCACCATTGGGCTGATATCGTCGCCGACAAGGATCTGCTGCGCCATCAATACAAGCGCCAACAACGCAAGCAGGGCATGGCCGGCCCTGTTGACGCCGAAAGCCTGCACCAGCACGCACATCCCTTGCTGGCCGCTTGGGGCAAGCAGGGGCGTGACTACATCAACCTCCTCGACAGCTATGACGATCCCGCCAGCTATCAAACCGCCTTCAGCGATGGCCGCATCGACCTGTTCAGCGACGAAGAGCCGAAGCACCTCCTGGGCCAGCTCCAGGACGATATCCTCGAACTGCGCCCGCTCGGCGAAACCCGCGAACTGTGGCCCGATGTCGATCCAAAAAAGGACCCTTCGGTGCGCTTTCACATTGCCCACAGCGCCCAGCGCGAAGTCGAGATCCTCCATGACCAGTTGCTCGCCCGCTTCAGCGCCGACCCCACCCTGCGTCCTCGCGACATAATAGTCATGGTGCCGGATATCAACGCCTACGCGCCCCATATCCGCGCAGTGTTCGGGCAGCTCGACCGTAGCGACAGCCGCTTTATCCCGTTCACCCTTACCGACCAGGGGCAAAGGGGGCGGGATCCGTTGCTGATCGCCCTGGAGCATCTGCTGAAACTTCCTGACAGCCGCTTCCCGGTCAGCGAAGTCCTCGACCTGCTCGACGTTCCGGCCTTGCGTGCGCGTTTCGCTATCAAGGAAAGCGACCTGCCAACCCTGCACCGCTGGATCGAAGGTGCCGGCATCCGTTGGGGCCTGAACGCCGGGCAACGTGCCGGTCTCGGCCTGCCGGACGAACTGGAACAGAACAGTTGGCGTTTCGGGCTGCGTCGCATGCTGCTGGGTTACGCGGTCGGTGCTGGTGAAAGCTGCGACGGGATCGTTCCCTATGACGAGATCGGCGGCCTCGACGCCGCTCTGATCGGTCCGCTGGTGGCCTTGCTGGATGCTCTGGAAGTCGCACACTCCGAGCTATCCCAGCCGGCTACCGCGACCCGTTGGGGCGAGCGTCTCAATGCGCTGCTGCAAGTCTTCTTCCTTGCCGAAAGCGAGCACGACGACTATCTGCTGGTCCAGTTGCAGACGCTTTGCGACGACTGGCTGCAGACCTGCGAGGCGGTGGGCCTGCAGGACTTGCTGCCACTCACCGTGGTACGCGAGGCCTGGCTCGCCGGCCTCGATCAGGGGCGTCTGTCCCAGCGTTTCCTCGCCGGTTCTGTGAATTTCTGTACCCTGATGCCGATGCGTGCCATTCCATTCAAGGTCGTCTGCCTGCTGGGCATGAACGACGGTGACTATCCCCGGGCGCAACCACCGCTGGACTTCGACCTGATGGGCAGCGACTACCGTCCAGGCGACCGCTCGCGCCGGGAAGATGACCGCTACCTGTTGCTGGAGGCCGTGTTGTCGGCCCGCGCCCAGCTGTATGTCAGTTGGGTCGGGCGCAGTATCCGTGACAACAGCGAGCGTCCTGCCTCGGTGCTGATCGGGCAGTTGCGCGACCATATCGCTGCCGGCTGGCGACTCAAGGGCGCTAGCAAGGACGACAAGCACGACGCGGGCGAACAACTGCTGGACAAGCTCACCACCGAGCACCCGTTACAGCCTTTCAGCGCGCGCTATTTCCGCCAGGGCGGCGACCTGTTCAGCTATGCGCGAGAATGGCGCGGCCTGCACCTCGGGAGTGAAAGTGCGACCGCCACGGACGAGCAACTGGAGCGTTTCCGGCCTGAAGAGCCCCTGACCCTGGCATTGCTGCAGGACTTTCTCCGCCATCCCGTGCGGCATTTCTTCAGTCAGCGGCTGAAAGTGTTTTTTGAGGTAGTGGAAGATCCAATTGCCGACGATGAGCCCTTCCTGCTCGATGCTCGCCAGCGCTACGGCCTGAGTGAAAGCCTGCTCGGCGCCGCGATGCTCGACCCGGAGCAAGGCGAGACGGCCCTGCTAACCCAGGCCAGACGTCTGCAGGGCAGTGGGCTTCTGCCCCTGGCTGGTTTTGGCGATTGCCTGCGCGAAGAACTGATCGAGCCGCTGCCGGATCTTCTGCGCCGTCATCGAAAGCTGCTGGAAGGATGGCCGACCCGCATCGACAGCGCCTTGCCGATCCGCTTCGAGGTCGGTGAGCTCAAGCTCGAGGGTTGGCTCGGACGTGTGCAGCAGCGTGCCGACCAGGCGCTGCTGAGCATCACTGCCTTGCCCAACGGCATCATCAGTGGGCGCACGCTGAAGTGGCATCGGTTGACCGGTATCTGGGTCACCCACCTGGCCGCTTGTGCCGTTGGCCATCGACTGCACAGCGCGGTGGTCGCCACCGATGTCACCCTGATGCTGGATCCGCTCGACCAGGCTGAAGCCAGCGAACAGTTGGGCAACCTGCTGATTTCCCGCCAGGCCGGCATGAATGCCCCGTTGCCGGTAGCAATCAAGACGGCCTTCGCCTGGCTGGCTGGCAAGGACCCGGACAAGGCCCTCGCCGAAGCCGCCAAGGCCTACGACGGTGATGACCGGCGCAAGGGCGAGCGCAGCGAGAATGCGGCGCTGGCCCGCCAGTTCAGCGACTTCGCGGCGTTGACTGCCAGCGAGGAGTTCGAGGGCTGGTGCGAAAGCCTGTACAGACCGATGTTCGAGGCCCCGTGGCAAACCCTGGCGGCAGAGGAGGTGCGTCCATGAGCGCAGCAGTCGAACAGCCGCCACTGGCCCTCACCTTCCCGCTCCACGGCAGCCAACTGATCGAGGCCAGCGCCGGTACCGGCAAGACGTTTACCATTTCCGCACTCTACCTGCGCCTGGTGCTCGGCCATGGTGGCGAGCAGGGTTTTGGCCGCGAGCTGCTGCCTCCCCAGATCCTCGTGGTGACCTTCACCGATGCCGCTACCAAGGAGTTGCGCGAACGTATCCGCACCCGTCTGGCCGAGGCCGCGCGGTTCTTCCGTGGCGATCTTGCCGAGGCCGATCTGCTACTGACGCAACTGCGCGACGACTATCCTGCCGATGCCTGGCCGGCCTGCGCGAACCGACTCGAAGTGGCTGCACAATGGATGGACGAAGCGGCCGTTTCCACCATCCATAGCTGGTGCCAGCGGATGCTGCGCGAGCACGCTTTCGACAGCGGCAGCCTGTTTACCCAGACCCTGGAAACCGATCACAGCGAGCTGCTCGGCCAGGTCATGCGCGATTACTGGCGGCGTTTCTGCTATGGCCTGGAAGGTGATGCGCTGCACTGGGTGCGGGAGAACTGGGGCAGTCCGGACCAGCTTCTGCCGCGGGTGCGCGCCCTGTTCGGCCGGCACTCGGCCGAGGTACAGGCGCTGGAGCCGCAAGAGGTGATCCGCGAAGTTCTGCGCCAGCGCGGCGAGTTGCTGTGCTCCTTGAAGGCCCCCTGGGCACAGTGGTCGCAGGAATTGCTGGAAATCCTTCGCGCCGGGATCAAGGCAAAGACCGTCAACGGCAGCATGATCCAGGAGCGTTATTTCAAACCCTGGTGCGACAAGCTTCTGGCCTGGGCGCAGGACGACCTGGCACATGATCTCGATATAGGCACCGGTTTCACCCGGCTGACGCCCGACGGCCTGGCCGAAGCCTGGAAGAGCGAGCCGCCGAGCCATCCTGCGCTGGAGGTGATGGTCACCCTGCGCGAACAGTTGAAGGCGCTGCCGACCCCGGATGCGCAACTGCTCGAACATGCAGCCGCCTGGGTCTCGCAGCGCTTCGAACAGGAAAAGCGCCGCCGCGCCGAGATGGGCTTCGACGACATGCTCCAGCGCCTCGACCAGGCCTTGGCCGGCCCTGCCGGCGAGCGTCTGGCCGGCTTGATTCGCGAGCAGTTCCCGGTGGCCCTGATCGATGAATTCCAGGACACCGACCCGGTGCAGTACCGCATCTTCGAATGCATCTATCGCATCGAGGACAACGCGCGCGATACCGGGCTTTTCCTCATCGGCGACCCCAAGCAGGCGATCTACGCCTTCCGTGGTGCCGACATCTTCACCTACCTTGGCGCGCGCCGGGCTACCGCCGGGCGCCTGCACAGCCTGGACACCAACTTCCGCTCGACCCAGCCGATGGTGACGGCGGTCAACCATGTGTTCATGACCGCCGAACAGCGTCAGGAGGGGCGTGCAGCCTTCCTGTTCCGTGACTCGCTGGGCGACAACCCGGTACCGTTCGTTGCAGTGAAGGCCCGTGGGCACAAGGAGCACCTGCAGGTCGATGGCCAGCCGCTGCCAGCGCTGACCCTCTGGCACCAGGACAGCGACACGCCGCTTTCCAGCACCCTGTATCGCCAGACGATGGCCGCAGGCTGTGCCACCCGCATCGTCCAGTTGCTCAATGGCGGCCAGCAGGGCCGTGCCGGTTTCATCCAGGCCGACGGCTCCTTGCGCGGTTGCCTGCCCTCGGATATCGCCATCCTCGTGCGGGATGGTCACGAGGCGCAGTTGGTGCGTGCCGAACTCGCGGCTCGCGGCGTGCGTAGCGTCTATCTCTCCGACAAGGACTCGGTATTCGCCGCCCAGGAAGCCCGCGACTTGCTGTCCTGGCTCAAGGCCTGTGCCGAACCGGACAACGAACGCCTGCTCAAGGCTGCGCTGGCCAGCCACACCCTGGCCCAGTCGCTGTGTGCCCTGGCCCGTCTCAACGAAGACGAGATGCTGTGGGAAGATCGCGTCATGCAGTTCCGCCAGTATCGAATGATCTGGCGGATCCAGGGCGTGCTGCCGATGCTGCGGCACCTGCTGCATGACTTCCGCTTGCCCGGGCTGTTGATGAGCCGCACTGATGGCGAACGTGTGCTTACCAACCTCCTGCACCTCTCGGAACTGCTCCAGCAAGCCGCGACCGAGCTGGACGGCGAGCAGGCGCTGATCCGGCACCTGGCCGAACACCTGGCGGCATCCGGGCAGGCCGGCGAGGAGCAGATCCTGCGCCTGGAAAGCGATGAACAGCTGGTCAAGGTGGTGACCATCCACAAGTCCAAGGGCCTGGAATACGAGTTGGTGTTCCTGCCCTTCATCTGTACCGCCAAGCCGGTGGACGGCAAGCGCCTGCCGCTGGGCTGGCATGACGAGCAGGGTGTGGCGCACCTGACCCTGAGCCCGAGCGACGAGCAGATCGCCATGGCCGACGATGAGCGTCTGGCCGAGGACCTGCGCCTGTTCTATGTGGCCCTGACACGGGCCCGGCACGCCTGCTGGCTGGGCGTCGCCGATCTCAAGCGCGGTACCGGCAAGGAATCGCTGTTGCATCGCAGCGCCTTCGGCTACCTGCTCGGGGGCGGTGAGCCGCTGGCTGACTCGACCGCCCTGGCGGGCTGGCTCGATGACCTGGGCAAGGGCTGCGATGCGATCAGCCGCCTGCCGCCACCTGAAGCCGATGACCAGGTTTACGTTCCTGCGCGCCAGACCGCCGAATTGCTGGCCCCGCGTGAGCCGAAACGCCGTGCCGCAGAAAACTGGTGGATCGCTTCCTACAGCGCACTGCGCATCGGTGAGGAGGCGCTGGCGCTCGATGCCGATGTCGCCCAGGCCCAGCAGTTGCTGGACGACGAGCGTCCCGACCCGCATGCCGCGCGCGAAGTCATGACGACCGCCGGGGATATCCACCGTTTCCCGCGCGGCCCCAACCCCGGCACCTTCCTTCATGGATTGCTGGAATGGGCCGGTCAGCAAGGTTTCGAACGTGTCGCGGCTGCGCCTGGTGAACTGCGCCAGATGATTGCCCAGCGCTGTAACCGTCGCGACTGGAAAGGCTGGATCAATACCCTCGGCGACTGGCTCGAACATTTGCTGAGCACGCCCATGCCTGTTGGAAATGACCGTAGTCCGGTGGTCCTCGGCGCATTGGGCCAGTACCAGATCGAAATGGAGTTCTGGTTCGCCAGTCATCGCGTCGACGTGTTGCAGCTCGACCGCCTGGTGGCCCGCCATACCCATCAGGGCGCTCCGCGGCCAGCCGCCCAGGCAGCGCTGCTCAATGGCATGTTCAAGGGCTTCATCGACCTGGTCTTCGAGCACGATGGGCGCTACTACGTCGCCGACTACAAATCCAACTGGCTCGGCCCCGACGACCTTGCCTACAGCGAGGCGGCCATGGAAGCCGCGATCCTCGAGCACCGCTACGACCTGCAATATGTCCTCTACCTGCTCGCCCTGCATCGCCAACTGCGCGCCCGGCTGCCGGACTACGACTATGACCGGCATATCGGAGGCGCCTTGTATCTGTTCCTGCGCGGTGCGCATTCACCAGGCCAGGGCGCGTACTTCGTCAAGCCGCCGCGCGCGTTGATCGAAGCGCTCGACGCGCTGTTCCGCGGCGCCCCGCAAGGGGTGCAACAGGACCTGTTTGGAGATGTCCCATGATCCGTACCTTCGACGACCTGTTGCCGACCCCGCTGGACGCTGAACACCTCGCCGCCCTTGCGCCGCTGACCGACAGCAACGACCTGCTGGCCTTGCTCGATCGCTGGGTCGAACGCGGCTGGCTGCGCTCGCTGGACCGCGCCTTCGTCGGCTTCCTGCGTGACCGCGACCCCCACGGCGGCCCCCTGGTGCTGCTGGCTGCGGCGCTGGCCAGCCACCAGCTGGGCCATGGCCACGTCTGCCTCGACCTGCACAAGACCCTTGCCGAACCGGACTTCGCCTTGTCGCTGCCTCCCGAGGGTGATGCCCTGGCGGGGCCCCTGCTATTGCCATCGCAATTGCTCGAACGCCTGAGCGCCGAGACCTGGCTGCAGCATTTGCACGCCAGCGCACTGGTGGCCGCAGGTAATGATGCACAGCAGCTTTCCCGGCCGCTGGTCCTCAGCGAGGGTCGCCTGTACCTGCGCCGCTACTGGGCCTACGAACGGCAGATCGACGGGGCCCTGCGCCAGCGACTGGCGCAGCATGACGCCACTCCACGGGATCTGCGTGCGCGGCTGGACAGCCTGTTCAAGGATGGCGCCGAACCCGGGCAGGTCGATTGGCAGAAGCTCGCCTGTGCCCTGGCCACCCGAAGCGCGTTCAGCATCATCACCGGCGGTCCCGGTACCGGCAAGACCACCACGGTGGTGCGGTTGCTGGCCTTGTTGCAGGCGCCGGCAGTCGAAGCAGGGCGTCCCTTGCGCATTCGCCTGGCGGCGCCGACCGGCAAGGCGGCTGCGCGCCTGACCGAATCCATAGGCCAGCAGGTCGAGTTGCTCGAGGTCAGTGCCGAGGTACGTGAGCATATTCCCTGCGATGTCTCCACCGTTCACCGTCTGCTCGGCAGTCGTCCCAACTCCCGGCACTTCCGCCACCATGCGGGCAATCAATTGCCGCTGGATGTGCTGGTGGTGGACGAAGCTTCGATGATCGATCTGGAGATGATGGCCAACCTGCTGGCCGCCATGCCGGACAGTGCCCGGCTCATTCTCCTGGGTGACAAGGACCAGTTGGCCTCGGTGGAGGCCGGGGCGGTACTCGGCGATCTTTGCCGGGATGCCGAGGAAGGTCGCTACAGTCCGCAAACGGCTGCCTGGCTGGAGCAGGTCAGTGGCGAGTCCCTGGCGAACAGTGGCCTGCTTCCCGGCGATGCGCAACAGCACCCCTTGGCCCAGCAGGTGGTCATGTTGCGGCGATCGCGGCGGTTCGGCGAGGGAAGCGGGATTGGCGAGCTGGCTCGCCTGGTCAATCGCCAGCAGGCGGGCAAGGCGCGCGAACTGCTCCAGCAGGGCAAGCATGCCGATGTCTTCGGTCTGACCCTGCGCGGTGAACAGGACCGCGCCCTTGACCGACTGGTGCTGGATGGCCTGGAGCAAGGGGCAGAGGGCCCGTTGGGCTATCGCGATTACCTACATGCGATCCGCCAGGGGCGCCCGCCTGCCGACCGGGCCGGGGACGAACCTTGCTGGGGTGAATGGGCGCTTGGCGTGCTCAAGGCGTTCGAGCGCTTCCAGTTGCTCTGTGCGGTGCGCAAGGGCCCCTGGGGCGTGGAAGGGCTGAATCAGCGGGTTTGCCGTGTGCTGACCCATGCCGGCCTGATCGAAGGCGACCTGCCCTGGTACGAAGGCCGTCCGGTACTGGTGACCCGCAACGACTACGGCCTGAACCTGATGAACGGCGACATCGGCATCGCCCTGCGCGTGCCGGATGGCCACTCCGAGGAAGCACCGCTGCGGGTCGCCTTCCCGCGCAACGACGGTCGTGGCGGCGTACGTTTCGTCCTGCCCAGCCGGCTCAGCGAAGTGGAAACCGTGTACGCCATGACCGTGCATAAATCCCAAGGCTCGGAATTCGCCCACACCGCACTGGTGCTGCCGGATGCCTTGAACCCGGTGCTGACCAAGGAACTCATCTATACCGGCATCACCCGGGCCAAGCACTGGTTCAGCCTGGTCGAGCCACGCAAAGGCGTGCTGGAAGAGGCGGTGGAACGCAAGGTGAAGCGGATTTCGGGGTTGATGCTGGAGAGGACCTAGGCGACCGGGTGTTAATCCGGGAATACCATCTCCCGCGATTCCCCCATCAACAACCCGCCATTCCTCTCCGTCACATCCCGGATGTAATCCCACAACAAGGTAATCCGCTTCAATTTGCGCAGATCCTCCCGGCAGTACATCCAGAACTGCCGGGTGATCTCCACCTGGTCCGGCAACACCGCCACCAGCCCCGGGTCCTGCGCCGCCAGGAAGCAGGGCAGGATCGCCAGCCCGCGGCCCTGCTGCGCCGCCACGTACTGGGCGATCACGCTGGTGCTGCGCAGGTGCGCACTGGCATTGGGCAGCAGGTTGTTGAGGTACAGCAGCTCCGAGCTGAATGCCAGGTCGTCCACATAGCTGATGAAGGGATGCTCTGCGAGGTCGCTGATCTGCCGGATCGGGGCATGGCGCTCCAGATAGTCCCGGGTCGCATACAGGCGCAAGCGGTAGTCGCACAGCTTGCAGCAGACATAAGGCCCATGCTCCGGCCGCTCCAGGGCGATGACGATATCCGCCTCGCGCTTGGACAGGCTGATGAAGTGTGGCAGCGGCAGGATATCCACCGAGATCGCCGGCCAGGTATCGACGAAGTGGCTGAGCTGCGGGGTGATGAAGAAGCTGCCGAACCCTTCGGTACAGCCCATCCGCACATGTCCGGAAAGCGCCACGCCTGACCCGGAAACCTGTTCGCAGGCCATATGCAGGGTGCTTTCGATGGCTTCCGCATAGGTCAGCAGGCGCTGGCCCTCTGCGGTCAGCACGAAGCCGTTGGTCCGCGACTTCTCGAACAGCAAGGTGCCCAGTGCCTGCTCCAGCGAATTGATCCGCCGCGACACGGTCGTGTAGTCCACGTTCAGGCGCTTGGCCGCGCTGCTGGCCTTGCGCGTGCGCGCCACTTCGAGAAAGAACTTCAGGTCGTCCCAGTTCAGCGAACCCAGGGAGGTGATGTTTTTTTGCATGTTGGACCGGTTTTTATGTGCGTTTTTGTTGGAGATTTGCACATCTATACTCCAAAACACCCCAGGCCCCCAAGCGCCTAGCAGCGGCGCGGCCGATTCTCTCGCTAACAATAATGTCCAGGAGAAGCCCCATGAACGCATCCCTCACGCCCGGCCAGACCAAGGTCGATCAGGTCCGCCTGTTGATCGACGGCCAGTGGGTCGAGTCGAAAACCAGCGAATGGCGAGACATCGTCAACCCGGCCACCCAGGAAGTGCTGGCGCGCGTGCCCTTTGCCACCGCCGAGGAAGTGGATGCCGCCGTGGCTGCCGCCCAGCGCGCCTTCAAGACCTGGAAGGACACCCCGATCGGCGCACGCATGCGCATCATGCTGCGCCTGCAGGCGCTGATCCGTGAACATTCCAAGCGCATCGCCGTGACCCTCAGCGCCGAGCAGGGCAAGACCATCGCCGACGCCGAGGGCGATATCTTCCGCGGCCTGGAAGTGGTGGAGCATGCGTGCAGCATCGGCACCCTGCAGATGGGCGAGTTCGCCGAGAACGTGGCCGGTGGGGTCGACACCTACACCCTGCGCCAGCCGATCGGAGTGTGCGCCGGCATCACCCCGTTCAACTTCCCGGCAATGATCCCGCTGTGGATGTTCCCGATGGCGATCGTCTGCGGCAATACCTTCGTGCTCAAGCCGTCCGAGCAGGATCCCCTGTCGACCATGATGCTCGTCGAACTGGCGATCGAAGCCGGGGTTCCGGCCGGTGTGCTCAATGTCGTGCACGGCGGCAAGCACGTGGTGGATGCGTTGTGCACCCATAGCGATATCAAGGCGATTTCCTTCGTCGGCTCTACCGAAGTCGGCACCCACGTCTACAACCTGGCCGGCCAGCACGGCAAGCGCGTGCAGTCGATGATGGGGGCGAAGAACCACGCGGTGGTGCTGCCTGACGCCAATCGCGAGCAGACCCTCAATGCCCTGGCCGGTGCGGCCTTCGGTGCCGCCGGCCAGCGCTGCATGGCGACCTCGGTGGCGGTGCTGGTAGGCAAGGCCCGCGAGTGGCTGCCGGACCTCAAGGCCCTGGCTGCGAAGCTGAAGGTCAATGCCGGCAACGAGCCGGGCACCGATGTCGGCCCGCTGATCTCCAAGCGCGCCAAGGAACGTGTGCTGGGCCTGATCGAAAGCGGTATCCGCGAGGGCGCCAGGCTCGAACTGGACGGTCGCGACGTCAAGGTGCCGGGCTACGAGAACGGCAACTTCGTCGGCCCGACCCTGTTCTCCGGGGTGACGACCGACATGCAGATCTACACCCAGGAAATCTTCGGCCCGGTGCTGGTGGTGCTGGAAGTCGACACCCTCGACGAAGCCATTGCCCTGGTCAACCGCAACCCATTCGGCAACGGTACCGGCTTGTTCACCCAGAGCGGAGCGGCAGCGCGCAAGTTCCAGGCGGAGATCGACGTCGGCCAGGTCGGCATCAATATCCCGATTCCGGTGCCGGTGCCGTTCTTCAGCTTCACCGGATCCCGTGGCTCCAAGCTCGGCGACCTCGGCCCGTACGGCAAGCAGGTGGTGCAGTTCTACACTCAGACCAAGACGGTCACTGCCCGCTGGTTCGATGACGACAGCGTCAACGACGGCGTGAACACCACCATCAGCCTGCGCTAAGGAGTCGATCATGCGTATCGCATTCATAGGACTGGGCAACATGGGCGCGCCGATGGCGCGCAACCTGATCAAGGCCGGGCACCACCTCGACCTGTTCGACCTCAATACCAGCGTTCTCGCCGAACTGGCGGGTCTGGGCGGGCATATCAGCGATTCGCCGCGGCATGCCGCCAGCAACGCCGAGCTGGTCATCACCATGCTTCCTGCCGCGGCTCATGTGCGCAGCGTCTACCTGGGTGAAAACGGGGTGCTGGCCGGTGTCCGTGCCGGTACGCCGGTGGTGGACTGCAGCACCATCGATCCGCAGACCGCCCGTGACGTGTCCGCTGCCGCGAAGAAACAGGGCGTGGACATGGGCGACGCGCCGGTGTCGGGAGGGACCGGGGGCGCGGCGGCGGGGACCTTGACCTTCATGGTCGGTGGCAGCGACGCGCTGTTCGCCACCCTGCAGCCGGTACTGGCGCAGATGGGCCGCAATATCGTGCATTGCGGCGATGTCGGCACCGGGCAGATCGCCAAGATCTGCAACAACCTGCTGCTGGGGATTTCCATGGTCGGCGTGTCCGAGGCCATGGCCCTGGGCAATGCGCTGGGAATCGATACCAAGGTGCTGGCGGGCATCATCAACAGCTCAACCGGGCGATGCTGGAGTTCCGACACCTACAATCCGTGGCCGGGAATCATCGATACCGCACCTGCGGCTCGCGGGTATACCGGGGGCTTCGGGGCGGACCTGATGCTCAAGGACCTGGGACTGGCGACCGAAGCGGCGAAACAGGCACATCAGCCGGTGATCCTCGGAGCGGTGGCACAGCAGCTCTACCAGGCGATGAGCTTGCGCGGGGATGGCGGGAAGGACTTTTCGGCGATAGTGGAGAGTTACCGTAAGTCGGAGTAACTGACGACGCGGACCTTGTGGGAGCGGTTTCACCCGCGATTACGATGGTGAATTCACTACAGTAATCGCGGGTGAACCCGCTCCCACAGGGGCCGCGTAAATCAAGCAAAGACGAAATACTTGCGCACCGTCTCGACCACTTCCCAGGTGCCCTTCATTCCCGGCTCGACGATGAAGATATCCCCGGCGCGCAGGTGAATCGGCTCCTGGCCGTCAGGGGTGATCACGCAATAGCCTTCCTGGAAATGGCAGTACTCCCACTTCTCGTAGGCCACTCGCCATTTGCCCGGGGTGCAGATCCAGGTGCCCATGATCTTGCTGCCGTCTTCGCTGGTGTAGGCGTTGAGGTTGACGGTGTGCGGATCGCCCGCCAGTTTTTCCCATTTGCAGGCGTCGAGTACCGGCAGCGGATGGGTATCGCGAAGGACCACGATTGGCTTGCTCATAAGGGCTCCGTCAGGCAATTGAAAGAGTCCGCAGCCTAGCGGGCCGGTCTGCACGGCAATTGCCTGTGTTCGACGTCCAGTTGTCTAAACGCGCGGCGCCAGGGCCTCGAGCAGGGCCAGGGCCTGACCGGGCAAGCTGGCGAAATCCCGTGCGCAGAGCAGCAACCGGCGCTGCGCCCACTCTTCCTGCAAGGCCACACTGTGCAACGGCAGCATGCCCTGCCAACGGCGCACCGCCGCCAGCGGCACGATGCCCAGCCCGGCACCGTGGGCGACCATGCGGATCACCCCGTCGAAGCCCTCGGCCCTTACTCGCACCTGCATGCGTCGGCCCAGGTGCAGCGCCTGTTCTTCCAGATGAAGGGCCAGGGCGCTGCTGGCGCCGAGACCGACATAGCCGTGTTCGAGTGAGCGGGGAAAGCCGGGATTGTCCACAGCCGCGAGCGGGTGGTCGGGCGCCATGATCAGCACCAGCGGATCATCGCGGAATGGCCGGGTCTGCAAGTCGCCGCAAGCCACTGCCGTCGAGATGATCCCGATATCGGCGATGCCCTGGCCGAGCGCCTGGACGATGCGCAGGCTCGGCAATTCCTGGATATCCACATCGATCTGCGGACGCTGGCGCAGGAACCCGGCGAGCAGTTCCGGCAGGTACTCGGTCAGCGCCGCGGTATTGCACAACAGGCGAACCTGGCCCTGCAGGCCATTGGCGTACTGCGCCAGGTCGAATCGCAGGCGCTCGACCTGGAGGCCGATCTGCCGCGCATGGGTGACCAGCGCCTGTCCCGCTGGCGTGGGTTGCACGCCCCGGCGATTGCGTTCGAGCAGGGCGATTCCCAGTGAACTCTCCATCGCCCGGATCCGCGCACTGGCTGCCGGCAGCGACAAATGACTGCGCCGCGCACCGGCGGTGATGTTGCCGCACTCCACGGTATGGAGGAAAAGGCGGAGGTCGGTGAGGTCGAAGTGCATGAGAGCGGCCGCCAGAAATTGGTTGAGTTTAGAGAAGCCTATTGCCATACGATAGGCTGGCTGCCGAATTTACGAATAGGCTACTGATGGTTATCCGGGCACTATTTCCCCATGCAAACCTTCCTCGCCTTCTACCAACAAATCGGCCCAGCCCTTACCTTGCTGGTTCTCCTCACCTTCCTCCTCGCCGGTGCAGTCAAGGGCGTGATCGGCCTCGGCCTGCCTACCATCGCCATGGGCCTGCTCGGCCTGGCTATGCCTCCGGCGCAGGCAGCGGCCTTGCTGATCGTCCCTTCGACCCTGACCAATATCTGGCAACTGGCAAGCGGCGGACACCTGCGCGGCTTGATCAATCGTTTGTGGCCCATGCTGCTGATGATCTTCCTCGGCACCCTGGCCGGCAGCGCCTGGCTGGGGATCAGCAGTGGCGCCTGGGCGGCCCATGCCTTGGGCGCGGCGCTGTTGCTGTATGCGCTGGTGGGATTGTGGTTGCCGCCGTTCAGCCTGAAACCGCGGCAGGAAGTGTGGCTGGGGCCCGTGTGTGGCGCGCTGACCGGACTGATCACCGCCGCTACCGGTGTCTTCGTGATCCCGGCGGTGCCTTACCTCGGTGCGCTGGACCTGGATCGCGATGAGCGGGTCCAGGCCCTGGGTTTGTCCTTCACCGTTTCCACCGTCGCACTGGCCATCGGCCTGGCCGGGCAGGACGCCCTCGGCAGTCAGGCCCTGGGTGCGTCGTTGCTGGTGCTGGCGCCTGCGCTGCTGGGTATGTTCGTCGGCCAGTGGCTGCGCCAGCGCATCAGCGCCCAGCTCTTCAAGCGCTGCTTCTTCATCGGCCTGGCGCTGCTCGGCGCGCACCTGATGATCAACGGTTAGCCGAGGACTCGCTGAGCATCTCGATCAACTGGATGTCGAAATCCCGCTCCAGGTAGTCCATGCGCCGCTCGAAGAATTCAGTCATGTGCGGCAGGGCGGAATGCACGTCCAGCGCTTCCTTGCTGGCCCAGACTTCATAGAACACGAACAGGGTCGGGTCTTCCTTGTCGCGCAGCATGTGGTACTCGATGCAGCCCGGCTCGGCGCGGCTCGGTTCGACGTAGGCGCGGAACAGGCGCTCGAAGGCATCGGCCTGTTCCGGGCGGGTCTTGGCTTTGAGAATGAAGCCGTAGGGTTCGCTCATGGGAAATCTCCGGAAAGTGAAGCGCTGATTCTATTTCAATAATCGGCAGCCAATTTGTGCTTTCACGTCAAAAGTATTTTGCTCGTGGGACGGTTTTTCCCTCGTCGGCTGCCGATTAATCTGCCGGCATCCAGTTATCCCGGTCCCCTTCGAGGCGGACCCGAACGAACGACGAGGCTTCGCAATGAAAAAGATCCTGCTGCTCAACGGCGGCAAGCAATTCGCCCATTCCGATGGCCGCTTGAACGAAACCCTGCATGAAACCGCGGTGGCCTTCCTCGACCGCGCCGGCTACGACGTGAAGAGCACCTATATCGACGGCGGCTACGACACCCAGGAGGAAGTCGGGAAGTTCCTGTGGGCCGATGTGGTCATCTACCAGATGCCCGGCTGGTGGATGGGAGCGCCCTGGACCGTCAAGCAATACCTCGACGAGGTCTTCACCGCCGGCCACGGCAGCCTGTATGCGAGCGATGGCCGAACCCGTGCCGACGGCTCGAAGAAATATGGCAGCGGTGGCCTGATCCAGGGCAAGCAGTACATGTTGTCGCTGACCTGGAACGCCCCGCAGGAGGCATTCGACGAGCCGGGCCAGTTCTTCGAGGGCAAGGGCGTGGACGCGGTGTACTTCCCGTTCCACAAGGCCAATGAATTCCTCGGCATGAGCCGCCTGCCGACTTTCCTCGCCACCGATGTGATGAAACGTCCCGATGTGCCGGCGACCGTCGCTGCCTACGAGGCGCACCTGGCCCGGGTATTCGCCGGCAAGGCCTGATCCGGCCTTGCGTATCGCGCGGCGACGGGCTATGACTCTGCCGGTTGTCGATCGTGAGAGTCCTTCAGTGAAAGCCAGGTCCGATGAATTGCAGGTGTTCGTCTCGGTGATCGAGTGCGGCTCGATTTCCGCCGCCGCCGAACAGGGCGGGCAGACGCCCTCGGCCATCAGCCGGACCCTGTCGCGCCTGGAAAGCAAGCTGGGCACGACCCTGATCAACCGCACTACGCGGCGCATGGACCTGACCGAGGAAGGGCGTTTTTTCTTCGAGCGGGCCAAGGCGATCCTGCAGCAGATGGACGAGCTGGAGGAACACCTCTCCCAGCATCACCAGACCCCGTCCGGGCGCCTGCGGGTCAATGCCGCGCTGCCGTTCATGCTCCATGCCATCGTGCCCTGGATCGGCGAGTTTCGTGCGCTGTATCCGCAGATCCAGCTGGAGTTGAACACCAACGACCTGATTATCGACCTGCTGGAGCAGAGCACCGATGTGGCGATCCGCATCGGTGAGCTGGCCGACTCCAGCCTGCATGCCCGCTCCTTGGGTTGCAGCCCGCTGAACCTGCTGGCCAGCCCGCTCTACCTGGAGCGCCATGGCATTCCGGCACGGGTCGAGGATCTGGCGCAGCACTCCCTGATCGGTTTCACCCAGACCGAAACCCTCAACCACTGGCCGTTGCGCCACGCCGAGGGCGATCGCTGGCTGATCCGTCCGACCCTGTGTGCGTCCAGCGGCGAAACCATTCGCGCCCTGGCCCTGGCTGGCGAGGGCATCGCCTGCCTGTCCCATTTCATGACCCACGAGGATATCCGCAGCGGTCGTCTGCAGGTCCTGCTGGGCGAAGCCAACAGCGGCTACCGTCAGCCGATCCACGCCGTGTACTACCGCAACTCGCAGCTGGCCCTGCGCATCCAGTGCTTCCTCGACTTCATCCAGCACAAGCTCGCTGCCTACGCCTGCTGAGGAAACATCCCACTTCGTTTGATAACTCTTCCTTCATGGGCCTTAATGAGTGTTCAACGAAAACAACACCAGGGACGTTTTATGCGCGTAGTGATGCTTCGAACCTTGGGCTTCTCCGCGGCGATTTTCGCCAGCTCTGCGGCTTACGCAGTGACACTGGAAGGCGGCGCTGTCGCCGCTCCCGATCAATATGGCGCACAGGTTGCCGCCGACATTCTCAAGAAGGGTGGCAACGCGGTGGATGCCGCCGTCGCCACCGCCTTCACCCTCGCCGTGACCTACCCCGAGGCCGGTAACATCGGCGGCGGTGGCTTCATGACCCTGTACATGGACGGCAAGGCGTATTTCCTCGACTACCGCGAAGTGGCGCCCAAGGCTGCCACGCGCAACATGTACCTCGACGACAAGGGCGAGATCATCGAGAACCTAAGCCTGGTAGGCGCCCGTGCGGCGGGTGTACCGGGCACGGTGATGGGGCTCTGGGAGGCCCACCGGAAGTTCGGCAAGCTGCCCTGGTCGGAGCTGCTGACCCCGGCCGTCGGCTATGCGAAGAACGGTTTCAAGGTCGCCGAAAAGCAATATCAATACCGCGAGGACGCCCAGGGCCTGTTCAAGGACAGCACCAACTTCAACGATTACTTCGGCCACATGAAGGTCGGCGAAACCTTCAAGCAGCCCGAGCTGGCGCAGACCCTGGAGCGCATCGCCGACAAGGGGGTCAGCGAGTTCTACCAGGGCAGGACCGCCGACCTGCTGGTGGCGCAGATGCAGGCCAGCAACGGCCTGATCAGCAAGGATGACCTCAAGGACTACAAGGCGGTCTGGCGTGAGCCGATGCGCATCGACTGGCGCGGCAACGTGGTGTACACCGCGCCGCTGCCCAGCTCGGGCGGCATAGCGCTGGCTCAGTTGCTGGGCATCAAGGAGCAACGTGCGGCCGACTTCAAGGGCGTCGGGCTGAACTCGGCACGTTATATCCACCTGCTGGCCGAGATCGAGAAGCGGGTATTCGCGGACCGCGCCGACTACCTGGGCGACCCGGCCTTCGCCAAGGTGCCGGTGGCCGAACTGGTGGCGCCGGATTACCTGGCAAAGCGCGCGAAAGAGATCAATCCGACGGCGATTTCCGAAACCGGGAAAGTCCGCCCGGGCCTTGAACCGCACCAGACTACCCACTTCTCCATCGTCGACAAACAGGGCAATGCGGTCAGCAATACCTACACCCTGAACTGGGACTACGGCAGCGGCATGGTGGTCAAGGGCGCGGGCTTCCTGCTCAACGACGAAATGGATGACTTCAGTTCCAAGCCGGGTGTAGCCAATGCCTTCGGCGTGGTGGGTGGCGATGCCAATGCCATCGAGCCGGGCAAGCGCATGTTGTCGTCGATGAGTCCGAGCCTGGTGACCCGCGATGGCCAGGTGACCCTGGTGCTGGGAACACCGGGTGGCTCGCGGATCTTCACCTCGATCTTCCAGGTGCTGAACAACCTGTATGACTACGACCTGCCACTGGACAAAGCCGTGGCCGCGCAGCGCGTGCATCACCAGTTGCTGCCCAAGGACACCATTTACTTCGATGCCTATGCGCCGTTGACCGGTGAGGTGGCGCAGGAGCTGAAGAAGATGGGATATACCCTGGAGGATCAGGGCTGGGAGATGGGGGATGTGCAGGCTATCCGGGTCAGTGGCGGCAAGCTGGAGACGGCTTCGGATCCGCGCGGGAGAGGGGTGGGGCAGGTAGTCAAGTAAGTTGGTTTGACGCGGTCAGTGTGGGAGCGGGTTCACCCGCGATTACAGTGGTGAACTCACCGACGCAATCGCGGGTGAACCCGCTCCCACAGATCCGTGTCAGGTCAGACCCGGAAGTGACTGACCATCATCTGCAACTGATTCCCCAGCCGCGCCAGCTCGACACTGGACGCCGCCGTCTCCTCGCTGGCCGAAGCGGTCTGCTCCGACACGTCCCGCACACTTAGGATGCTCCGGCTGATTTCCTCGGCCACCGCGCTCTGCTGCTCGGCTGCCGCAGCGATCTGCTGGTTCATCGACTGGATGTCGGAGACCACGCGGGTGATGCTCTCCAGTGAGGTCCCGGCCTTGCGGGTCAGCTCGACGCTGCTGTCGGTCAGGCTGCGGCTGCCAAGCATGACATTGGCCACCTGCTGGGTGCCGGCCTGCAGGCCGGCCACCAGTTCTTCGATTTCCTCGGTGGATTTCTGCGTGCGCTGCGCCAGCCCGCGCACTTCATCGGCCACCACCGCAAAACCACGCCCGGCTTCGCCGGCACGGGCCGCCTCGATGGCGGCATTGAGGGCCAGCAGGTTGGTCTGCTCGGCGACCGACTTGATCACATCCATGACGCTGCCGATCTTCTGGCTTTCCTTCTGCAACTCGGCCATGGCCTCGGTGGAGCGCTGTACCTCGCCGGCCAGTTTTTCGATCTGGGCGATGGCCTGGCCGACCACGTCGTCACCGGCACGCGCCTGGCGGTCGGCGTCGGTGGCCGCTGCCGAGGCGTGTTCGGCGTTGCGCGCGACTTCCTGCACGGTGGTCGCCATTTCATGCATGGCGGTAGCGACCTGATCGGTCTCGCTTTTCTGGTTGTTGGCGCCGGCACTGGTTTGCTCGGTGACGGCCGACAGCTCTTCGGCAGCGCTGGCGATCTGGGTGACGCCATCGCGGATGCCGCTGATCAGCTCGCGCAGGGTGGTGCCCATGCGCTGGATGCCCTGTTGCAGCACGCCCAGCTCGTCGCGACGAGTGACCCGCTGTTCGTGGGTCAGGTCGCCGGCGGCGATACGTTCGACCACGGTCATGGTTTCACGCAGCGGGCGGACGATCTGGCGGGTGATGATCAATGCGGCGGCAATGCCGACGATCAAGGCCAGCAGCGTGGCGATCAATTGCAGGGTACGGGCTTCGGCGCTTTCGGCGTCGCGACGTTCGAGCTGGATTTTGTACAGCGCTTCGCTGCGGCTGACGATGTCGTAGCCTTGGGTGGTCATTTCCGCACGGGCGGCGGCGATGTCGGCGATGGCGGCCTTGTAGCGGTTCAAGGCATCGCGGTAGCTGACCACGGCAGCCTCGAACTGCTGGATGCGCGCTGCTTCGTTGGGCAGCACCTGGCCCAGCTTGCGCGCATAGTCGAGGGCGTTGTCCAGCTGGCGCAGCGCCGTCTGCTCGCTCTGCGTCGAGTTGTCGGCGATGTAGCCGCGCACTTCGAAGCGCACTTGCAGCAACTGCTCCTTGGCGGCGCTGGCCGCGCGGTATTGCTCCAGGCGTGCGGCATCGCTTTCGCCCTGGCCGAGCACATCGCGGTTGATGTTATCGATCAGTTGCAGCGCGGCGGCGGCGGTGGTTTCCAGATCGGTACGTGCCACCGCGCTGGCCTTGTAGGTGGCGCGCATACGGTCGAGGGTGACCTGGTAGGCGGCGATGATCTGCGCCTGCTCGTTCAGCAGCTTGAGGTTTTCCGGGCTCTTGAAGGTCTTCAGCAACTGCTGCTGCTGTTGGTTGAAGTCATTGAGCTTGGCCTGCACGTTGTTGGCGGTGGCGTCGTCGCCGTTGGCCAGCATGTACTGCAGGCGCGCGACCCGCAGGTTGGTCAGGTCGCTGTTCAGGCGGGTGATGTCGCTCATCCAGTTGCTGCGCTGGATCAGGCTGCCCAGGCTGCTCCAGCCGGTGAGTGCGAGCAGGGCGGTGAGCACCAGGACCAGGCCGAAACCGAGCCCGAGCTTGAGATTGACACTGATGTTGGCAAACCAACTGTTCATGGGTTCCCTCCAGAAAAGGTGTGATCGGCGGTCGCTGAAAGTTCTTTTTCTTGGAGGCCAGCGTGTGTAGAGGACGCTTTATCGGCGTAAACCCGGCGGGCTGAAACGCTTTTTCAATAAAACCGACGAAAATACTCAACAAGATGTGACAAGCCCCGCAAATGCGGGGCCTGTCGGGTAATCGAAGTTGGCAGGAATTCTTGTGGGAGCCGGCGTTGCCGGCGATGGCGTCTGGTCAGGCAACTGCTTTGTCAGGTTTGGCCTCATCGCTGGCAACGCCAGCTCCCACAGGGGGGCAGCGGCGCCTGGGAAATCACAGCACCTTGGCGGTGAAGGTATCGCACTGGTTGATATCCCCCTTGTCGAACCCCGCCTTGAACCACTTCACCCTTTGCGCCGAGGTTCCGTGGGTGAAGGAGTCCGGTACCACGCGGCCCTGACCCTGCTGCTGCAGGCGATCATCGCCGATGGCATTGGCCGCGTTCAGGGCCTCTTCGACATCTCCCGGCTCCAGCCAGTTGTGCCGTTGTTGCGCCTGGTAGGCCCAGACCCCGGCAAGGCAGTCGGCCTGCAGTTCCTGGCGTACCAGCAGGCCGCTGGCGCCCTCGACCCGCTGGCCGCTGCGCCGCGCGTCGTTGACCTTGGCCGAGATGCCCAGCAGGGTCTGCACGTGATGGCCGACTTCATGGGCGATCACGTAGGCCTGGGCGAAGTCGCCCGCAGCGGCGAAGCGCTGCTCCATTTCGCGGAAGAAACTCATGTCCAGGTACACCTGCTGGTCTGCCGGGCAGTAGAACGGCCCGGTGGCAGAGGTGGCGAAGCCGCAGGCGGAATTCACCTGGCCGCTGAACAGCACCAGCTTCGGATCCTTGTACTGCCTGTTGGCCTGGGCAAAGATCGCCCGCCAGGTGTCTTCGGTATCACCCAGGATGCTGGCGACGAACTGGCTGCCCTCGTCGTTCGCCGCCGGGCGCGGCGCTGTCTGGGACTGGGTGGGCGCGCCCTGCTGCATCTGCCCGGCCAGTTGCCCCAGGATCTGCATCGGATCCTGCCCGGTCAGCAGGCCGATCCCGACGATCAGCACCACGGCGCCCAGGGTCAGGCCCTTGCCGCCGCCCATGCGCATGCCGCCCGGACTCTCGCCCCGAGCGTCGACCACGTTGTCGCTGCGTCTGCCTTTTCGCCATTGCATGGGTAGTTCTCCACGGGGTGGTGTCGTCGCCCTAAGACTAGTCCAGTCGGGAGACATCAGGTTACACATAACCATGTGGTTATGAGTCAGGTAGGACAATTCAGTTTTCGCCGGGTTCGTCACGAGAGACACTTCGCCGCACCACCTGCCCGTCCTGATCGGGCTCTCCATAAATCCAAGAACAGGAGAACGGCATGTCTGCTACAGACAACAGTCGCTTCGTTATCCGTGATCGAAACTGGCACCCTAAGGCCCTCACCCCCGACTACAAGACTTCCGTCGCCCGTTCGCCACGCCAGGCGCTGGTGAGCATTCCGCAGTCGATCAGCGAGAGCACCGGCCCGGACTTTTCCCACCTGCGCTTCGGCGAACACGACAACGACCTGTTGCTGAACTTCAACAACGGTGGCCTGCCCGTTGGCGAGCGCATCCTGGTCACCGGCCGGGTCTTCGACCAGTACGGCAAGCCGATCCCCAACACCCTGGTGGAGATGTGGCAAGCCAACGCCGGCGGCCGCTATCGCCACAAGAACGACCGCTACCTGGCGCCGCTGGACCCGAATTTCGGTGGCGTCGGCCGGGCCCTGACCGACAGCGAAGGCCGCTACAGCTTCCGTACCATCAAGCCGGGCCCGTACCCATGGCGCAATGGCCCTAACGACTGGCGTCCGGCGCATATCCACTTCTCGATCAGCGGCCCGTCGATCTCGACCCGCCTGATCACCCAGCTGTACTTCGAAGGCGATCCGCTGATCCCGCTGTGCCCGATCGTCAAGAGCATCGCCAATCCGGCGGCGGTCGATTTGCTGATCGCCCGTCTCGACATGAGCAACGCCAACCCGATGGACTGCCTGGCGTACCGCTTCGATATCGTCCTGCGCGGCCAGCGCGCCACTCACTTCGAAAACCGCTGAGGAGCCCCGTCATGCCTATCGAACTGCTGCCGGAAACCCCTTCGCAGACCGCCGGCCCCTACGTCCACATCGGCCTGGCCCTGGAAGCCGCCGGCAACCCGACCCGCGACCAGGAAATCTGGAGCCGGATGGCCAAGGACGGCGCGCCGGGCGAGCATATCCTGGTGTTCGGCAACGTCTATGACGGCAACGGCCACCTGGTGCGCGACTCCTTCGTCGAGTTCTGGCAGGCCGACCACACCGGTGCCTACCAGACCGACTACAACCTGGAGAACGCCTTCAACGGCTTCGGCCGTACCGCCACCACGTTCGACGCCGGCGAATGGACCATGCACACCATCAAGCCGGGCGTGGCGAAGAACGCCGCCGGCGTGCCGATGGCGCCGCACATCAACATCAGCCTGTTCGCCCGCGGCATCAACATCCACCTGCAGACCCGCATCTACTTCGATGACGAGGCCGAAGCCAACGCCAAGGACCCCGTGCTCAACCTGATCGAGCAGCCACAGCGCCGCGAGACCCTGGTGGCCAAGCGCTGCGAAGTGGACGGGAAAACGGCGTATCGCTTCGATATCCGTATCCAGGGTGAAGGGGAGACGGTGTTCTTCGACTTCTGATGACTCGTTGACGCTGCAGAACTGTGGGAGCGGGTTCACCCGCGATTGCTATGGTGAATTCACCTACGTAATCGCGGGTAAACCCGCTCCCACAGGATCCGCGTCAGCTTCCGGCCTTTGAGTTAAGAGCCAGCACCTCCCCCTCCACCACTTCCTGCCGCACGATCAACGGTTCCACCAACGGCCGGCTGGCGAGAAAATGCGCCGTCAGCATATGCGCCTCGAACGCCGCCTCGCTTTCGTACACCTCGTACAGCCAGACCAGGTCCGGATCGCTGTAGTCGCGGATCACATCGAACACCAGGCATCCCGGCTCGTCCCTCACCGAACTGGCCGCATTGATCCGCATCGCGTCCATGAAGCGCTCCAGGGTGCCGGGCTGCAATTGGGTCTTGAGTAGAAGGCTGTACACGTCGAACTCCTTTTTGTCTTATATTTGCGCAAAATTGTATACAAAAATGGAGTCGAAACCATGCCTGCCCGTCCAAGCCGGCTCAACGGCCTGCGCCATCTGGCGATCCTGGTGCCCAACCTCGAAGTCTGCGAGCGTTTCTACGTGGAGGTGCTCGGCATGGAGGTGCTGCATCGCGCCAACGAGGATCTCGTCTACCTCACCTGCGGCAACGACAACCTCTCCCTGGGACGTGCCTTCGCTCCGAGCAGCGGTGTGCAGGCGGTGGACCACTACGGCTTCGTGGTCGACAGCCTCGACGAATTGCACGCCTGGCATGCCTATCTGAAGGAATGCGGGGTAACCCTGCTGGACACGCCGTTCGCCCACGGCGACGGGACCTGGAGCTTCCACCTGCTGGACCCTGCGGGGAACAAGGTCCAGCCGATCTATCACCCGGCGATTTCCGGCCAGCGCTTCACCTGATCACTCGTAGTCGGTGACGCCGGCGATATGGCGGGCGGCGATATAGCCGAAAGTCAGTGCCGGCCCGAGGTTGATCCCGCCCGCAGGATAGTGGCCGCCCATGATGCTGGCCATGTCGCAGCCCGCCGCATACAGGCCGGGGATCGGTTGCCGGTCGCCATCCAGCACCTGGGCGTGCTCGTTGGTGCGCAGCCCGGCGAAGGTGCCGAAGCAGCCGGCTTCGACCTTCACGGCATAGAACGGCCCCTGCTCGATGGGCGCCACGCAGGGGTTCGGCCCGTGCAGCGCATCGCCCTGCTTGCGGTTGTACAGGGTGCTGCCACGGCCGAACTGCGGGTCCTCGCCGAGGCGGGCGTGGTGGTTGTACTCGGTCACGGTGTCGATCAGCCCGCGTGCGTCGATGCCGCACTGGTTGGCCAGTTCCTGGAGACTGTCGGCGCGCTTGAGGTAGCCGTTGCGCACCAGGGTGTGCGTCGGCAGCGGGAAGGGGCGGGCGATGCCCAGGCCGTAGCGGCGCTGGAAGCGGTGGTCGCAGATCAGCCAGGACTCGACCTTTTCCCCGGGCGCTGCGGCGACCATCGCACTGACGTAATCGTAGTAGCCGCCGGCCTCGTTGACGAAGCGCCGGCCGTTGCTCAGCACGCCGATGATCCCCGGTTTGCCGCGCTCGATGATGTGCGGAAAGTGGCCGCTGCTGCCGTCGCTGTACGGCACCCTGGACACCGGCGCCCAGGCTACCGGGCTGTAAAGGTCGTCGGCGACCTTGCCGCCTGCGCTTTCGCCCAGGCGCAGGCCGTCGCCATTGGCCGAGAGCGGCGGCAGGGCCAGGTGCTCGTGACCGGTGGGCGTGCGCGGGAACATCGCCTTGCGCCGCTCGATATCGTTGGGGAAACCACCCGCCGCCAGCACCACGGCGCGGGCCTTGATGGTCACTTCGCCCTTGGCCGTGTGCACCACGGCGCCGGTCACCGTGCCGTCCTCACGCAGCAGGCGACGGGCCGGAGCAGACTCCCAGAGCAACACGCCCAGGTCCTCGGCGGACTTCGCCAGCCGCGCCACCAGGGCCACGCCATTGACCAGCTGCAAGGCGCGGCCGTGGGTCGCCAGGCCGATCAGGTGGCGGGTGACACGTTTGCCCACATGCAGCACCGAGCGCCACGAGCGGGTCAGGGTGAGAAAGGCCGTGAGGTCCTTGCCAGCCATGATCGGCATGCCCCAGAACGCGGTTTCGCGCAGGGTGCGGCGCAGGCGCTTGAGCAACTTGCCGGTTTCGCGAGCGTCATAGGGCGCGGCGATCACCGAGCGGCCGCCGGTGCCGGCGCCGGGGGTGTCGCCATGGATATCGGCGATGCCGTTGCCATCGGCGAACTGCAGGCGGGTGTGCTTTTCGAAAAAGCCGACCATGTGTGGCGCGGCGTCGAGAAAGGCGTCGATCAACGGCGCGTTGAAGCGCTCGCCCAACTCGTGTTCCAGGTAGGTGCGCGGCGCCGAACGGTCCTCGACGATACCGGCGCGCCGGGCCAGCGGATTGCACGGTACCCAGGCCCAGCCGCCGGACCACGCGGTGGCGCCGCCGAACACCGGGTCCTTCTCGACCACGATGACCTTCTGCCCGTGCCACGCGGCGGTAACCGCGGCACTCAGGCCGGCGGCGCCGGAACCTATCACCAGAACATCGCACGCAACGGTGCGGGATGGGGTGGGCAGAGCTGTCATGGACGATCCTCGGGATGTTATTTTTGGAACTTGATTCCATAATCGCTAATGACGCGGACGGTGCCAAGCCTCCGTTATCGAAGTTGGGCGAAGATCGAACAGTGGTTTGCGCTTTGTTCGGCGCTCTTTAGAATTCGCCCCACATTTCCAAGGACCGTGACCATGGCCGGCAGTCAGATCGAACGCGCGTTGAGCCTTATCGAAAGCCTTACCAGCGAGCCTCGCGGGCTGCCGATGCAGACGCTGGCCGAGCAGCTCGACATTCCGAAAAGCGCGACCCACCGCATGCTCGCCGAGCTGATCCGGCTGGGTTATGTGCGGCAGAATCCGGAGAACAGCCGCTACCTGCTCAGCACCCGGCTGGTTGCCATGGGCTTTCGCTACCTCGCCAACAGCGGCGCGGATATCGTCCAGCCGATCCTTGACGATCTGGCGCGCAAGAGCGGCGAGCTGGTGCGCCTCGGGGTGATCGAAGGCGAGCGCCAGACCTGGATCGCCAAGTCCCAGGGCGCCCGCTCGGGGCTCAAGTACGATCCGGACATGGGCCGGGATGCACCGTTGTTCTACAGCGCTTCGGGGCATGCCTGGCTGGCCAGCCTGAGCGATGCCCAGGCCCTGCTGCTGGTGGAGCGCCAGGGCGTGGGCCCGGCCGAGGAATTCGGGCCGAACGCACCCAAATCCAATGCCGAATTGCTGGAGCGCCTGCGCCTGGCCCGGGAGCGCGGCTACGCCTGGGTGGTGGAGAGCTCGGCGGTAGGCATGTCGGCGCTGGCGGCGGTGGTGGCGGATCCTCGGGATGGCCGGGCGGTCGGGGTGGTCAGCATTGCCGGGCCTACGGCGCGGATGAGCGAGGCGCGGATGCATGAACTGGCGCCTTATCTGCTGGAAACCGTAGAAGAGTTGGCGGCGGCGAGTCCGGCTTCGGAGTTGTTCAGTTAACTCAAGCACGCCGCGACCCTTGTGGGAGCGGGTTCACCCGCGATTGCGGTAGTGAGCCCACTATCGTAATCGCGGGTGAACCCGCTCCCACAAGGTCCGCGTCAACCGGGGAAGTGATTTTTTTCTGCTTGCAATGAATCTGGAACCAAGTTCTAAATAATTGCGTCAGAACAACAACCCCAAGAGACCCCCGCGAAAATGAGCCAACGCATCTTCTCCCTGGCCGCCCTGACCGTGCTCGAGCTGTCCCCGCCGGACATGGTCGAGGTCGCTGCCCGGGCCGGCTACAGCCATGTCGGCCTGCGCCTGGAACCGGCCACCGCCGAAGAACATCACTTTCCCCTGGTCGGCGATCCCGGCCTGCGCCGCCAGACCGCCGAGCGCCTGCGTGACACCGGCATCAAGGTGCTCGATATCGAGATCCTCCGGCTCAAGCCGGAAACCCGCGTCGACGATTTCGATGCCCTGCTGGCCGTTGGCGCAGGGTTCGGCGCCACCGAGTTGCTGGTGGCCGGCAACGACCCCGACCAGGCCCGCCTGACCGACAACTTCGCCGCGCTCTGCGACCTCGCCGCGAAGTACGGCATCTACCCGCACCTGGAGTTCATGCCCTGGACCGACTGCCGGAACCTCACCCAGGCCTGGGATATCGTCAGCGCCGCCAACCGCGAGAATGCCTGCGTGCTGGTCGATGCCTTCCACTTCGACCGCTCCGCCTCGCGCCTGGACGACCTGCGCCAAATTCCGGCCTCGCGCATGCGCTACCTGCAATTGTGCGACGTTGCCGGGCCGCGTCCCGACGATATGGCCGAGATCCTGCGCCAGGCGCGCAACGAGCGGCGGTTCCCCGGCGACGGCGACTGTGACCTGCGCGGCCTGCTCGCCAGCGTTTCGCCCGATATGCCACTGAGCCTGGAAATCCCCACCCGGCAGTTGCTGGAGCAGGGCGTGTCCGCGTTGCAGCGGGCGCAATGGGCGCTGGACAAGGCCCGTTCCGTACTGAGCCCCCTTTAAGGCCCCGAGCCCAACGTCCCGAGTCGCGCCCATGCCCTCTGTCAGTCAACCGTTCAAAGGCATCCTCCTGGTCGTCCTGGCGACCTTCCTGTTTTCCAGCCACGACGCCATGTCGAAGTACCTGTCGGGCTTCTATCCGATCGTTTGGGTGGTCTGGGCGCGCTATCTGGTTCACACCTTGCTGATGCTTGGCATCTTCCTGCCCCAGGCCGGCCTGCGCGGGCTGTATACGCGCAGGCCCGGCCTGCAGGCGGCGCGGGCGCTGTGCCTGCTCGGCTGCAGCCTGTTGTTCACCAAGGCCTTGCAGTACCTGCCGCTGGCCGAGGCGACCGCAGTCAACTTCCTTGCCCCGCTGATGGTGACGGCGCTGTCGGTGCCGTTGCTCAAGGAGTCGGTGAGCAAGGGGCAGTGGGTCGCGGTATTGGCGAGCTTCGTCGGGGTGCTGATCATCGTCCATCCGGGCGGGGCGCTGTTCACCCCGGCAGTGCTGTTGCCCTTCGGCTCGGCGACCTGTTTCTGCTTCTACCAGATCCTCACCCGCAAGCTGAGCCAGGTGGACAGCCCGACCGCCACCAACTTCTTCACCGGGCTGTTCAACACCTTGGTGATGAGCGCCCTGGTGCCGTTGTTCTGGATCGTGCCAAGCCTGACCCACGGCCTCATGACCCTGGCCCTGGGTACCTTCGGCATGCTCGCCCATCTGTTCCTGACCCAGGCCTTCCGCCATGCGCCGCCGGCCATGCTGGCGCCGTTCAGCTATTGCCAGATTGTCTTCGCGGGGTTGATGGGCATCGTGCTGTTCGGCCAGAGCCCGGACCGCTGGGGCGTGATCGGCATTGCCATCGTCTGCCTCAGCGGCCTCGCCGCAGCCTGGCTGCAAAGGCGCCGCTGAAACGCAAGCGGGGCCTGTCCACCGAAGGACAGGCCCCGCCCGGGGTCACGCAGGGTGGATCAGTCTTCGACTTTCGGGACCTTGCGCGGCGCCATGAAGTACATCCAGGTCAGGGCGATGAAGTACATCGTCGGGATCATGGTGAACAGCACGGCATAGTTGTTGTTGGTGGTGGTCAGCACATAGCCGACGATCTGGGTCATGAACATGCCGCCGATGGCCGCGCACATCCCGCCGAAGCCGAACACCGTGCTCATCATGTGCTTGGGCGTGTAGTCCATCACCAGGCTCCAGATGTTGGCGGTCCAGGCCTGGTGCGCAGCGATGGCCAGGGAGATCGCGATGACCGCGACCCACAGGCTGCTGGCGCCGGCGGCGAAGATCACGCCGATGATGGTAGCGGCGAAGATCAGCATCGACAGCAGGCGCGCCTTGACCGGGGCCATGCCGCGGCCGATGAGGAACGAGGACAGGATGCCGCCACCGACGCTGCCGAAGTCGGCGCTGAGGTAGATGACGATCAGCGGGATACCCATCTGGGTAACGCTGATGCCCAGGCTATATTGCTGGTTCAGGAACGGTGGCAGCCAGTACAGGTAGAACCAGAACACCGGCGCGGTGATCGAGTAGGCCAGGGCGAAGGCCCAGGTGCCGCGCATGCGCAGGATCCGCGAGAACGGCACGCCTTTCTGCTCGGGTTCGGCTTCGCCCATCACGTAGGCACGTTCGGCATCGGTCACGGTTGGGTGGTCTTCAGGGTTGAAGTATTTCAGGCCCCAGAAGATCACCCAGACCAGGCCCAGTGCGCCCATGGCCATGAACGCGGCCTGCCAGCCCCACACGGTGAGGATCAGCGGCAGCAGCATCGGGGTGAACATGGCACCGACGTTGGTGCCGGCGTTGAAGATGCCGGTCGCCACCGCGCGCTCGCCGGCGGGGAACCACAGGCGGGTGGTCTTGACGCAGGCCGGGTAGTTGGCGGCTTCGGTCAGGCCGAGGACGAAGCGGCAGACCATGAAGCCGACCGCCGAGGTGGCCAGGCCGTGGGCACCGGTTGCCAGGCTCCAGAGCAGTACGGCGCAGAAGAACACGCGCTTCACACCGACCCGGTCGATCAGCCGGCCCTGCAGGACGAAGCCGATCGCGTAGCCGACCTGGAACCAGAAGTTGATGTTGGCGTAGTCCATCGCCGTCCAGCTCATCTCCTTGGCCAGGATGGGCTGCATCACGCCAAGGGCGGCACGGTCGATGTAGTTGAGGGTCGTGGCGAAGAAGACCAGGGCCAGCATGACCCAGCGGGTCTTGCCGACGGCCATGGCGCCGCGGATCTTGTCGCCGATACCGGCGTGCGGGTTGCTGCTCAGCGTCTGAGCAACGGGAGTGCTGGAGCTGTGGATCATCGTGGGTTACCCGTATTTTTATGTTTATGGGTCAAGCCTGGGTGACGCAAGAAAAGCGGGCATTACAGGTTATTTGGCAGGATCGGCGCCGGAGTTTGGCCGAGTAGCCTGCTTCATGGTTGGAAATGGTGCGCCACTGCTCAAAAAAGGGTCAATTCGTCTCAACGCATTTCGGGCGATAATCGCACACAAAACTAACCAGTTCGTACCTTTTTCTTGAGCGGATTTTGGCCCCGGCCAATAATTCTTCATAGTTTGGGCACTGCCTGCCCGTAGGAGACTGAAGATGCAGCGTTCGATTGCCACCGTGTCCCTGAGCGGCACCCTGCCGGAAAAGCTCGAAGCCATAGCCGCTGCGGGTTTCGACGGTGTCGAGATTTTTGAAAACGACCTGCTCTACTACGACGGCAGCCCCCGTGAAATCCGCCAGCGCTGCGCCGACCTGGGCCTGGATATCACCCTTTTCCAGCCATTTCGCGACTTCGAAGGCTGCCGCCGCGACCGTCTGGCCCGCAACCTCGACCGCGCCGAGCGCAAGTTCGACCTGATGCAGGAGCTGGGCACCGATTTGGTGCTGGTATGCAGCAACGTCGCCGCCGATGCCCTCGGCGACAAGCAGATTCTCGTCGATGACCTCGGCCTGCTGGCCGAGCGTGCCGGCGCGCGCAACCTGCGCATCGGCTACGAAGCGCTGGCCTGGGGGCGGCACGTCAACCAGTGGCAGCAGGTCTGGGACATCGTTCGCGAGGCGAACCACCCGGCGCTGGGCATGATCCTCGACAGCTTCCACACCTATTCGATCAAGGGCGACCCGAGCGGTATCGCCGACGTCCCGGGCGAAAAGATCTTCTTCGTGCAGATGGCCGACGCGCCGATCCTGGCCATGGACGTACTGGAGTGGAGCCGGCATTTCCGCTGCTTCCCGGGCCAGGGCGAGTTCGACCTGCCGGCGTTCCTTGCGCCGATCCTCAAGGCCGGTTATCGCGGCCCGCTGTCCCTGGAAATCTTCAACGACGGCTTCCGCGCCGCGCCGCCGCGGGCCAATGCCGCCGACGGCCTGCGTTCGCTGCTGTACCTCGAGGAGAAAACCCGCGAGCGCCTGCTGCAGACCGCACCTGCGGTAGCCGCCGAGCCGGACCTGTTGTTCGCCCCGCCGGCGGCGGATACCTATGACGGTGTCGAATTCCTTGAGTTTGCGGTGGACGATGCTTCCGGTGCCAAGCTCGGTGGCTGGCTGGAAGGCCTCGGTTTCGCCAAGGTCGGCCAGCACCGCTCGAAGAATGTCAGCCTGCTGCGCCAGGGCGATATCAACCTGATCCTCAACGCCGAGCCGTATTCCTTCGCTCACAACTTCTTCGAAAGCCACGGCCCGTCGCTATGCGCCACCGCCGTGCGGGTCAAGGACAGCGCCAGGGCCCTGGCCCGTGCCGTGGGTTATCACGGCCAGCCCTACCGTGGCCTGGTCGGTCCCAACGAACGCGAACTGGCGGCGGTACGTGCGCCGGACGGCAGCCTGATCTACCTGGTGGACCAGGGCGCCGATGGCCAGACCATCTACGACACCGACTTCAGCCTCAGCGGCGGGGTCGCGGACAACGGCCTCGGCCTGACCCGCATCGACCACATGGCCATGGCCCTGCCGGCCGACGGCCTGGACACTTGGGTGCTGTTCTACAAGAGCCTGCTGGACTTCAAGGCCGACGACGAAGTGGTGCTCCCGGACCCTTACGGCCTGGTGAAGAGTCGCGCGCTGCGCAGCCAGTGCAGCAGCATCCGCTTGCCGCTGAACATCTCGGAGAACCGCAACACCGCGATTTCCCACGCGCTGTCCCACTATCGCGGTTCGGGCGTGCATCACATAGCCTTCGATTGCGAGGACATCTTCACCGCCGTGAAAAAGGCCAAGGAGGCGGGCGTGGCATTGCTGGACATCCCGCTGAACTACTACGACGACCTCGCGGCGCGCTTCGACTTCGACGACGAGTTCCTCAGCGAGCTGGCCTACTACAACGTGCTGTACGACCGTGACGCCAATGGCGGCGAGCTGTTCCATGTGTACACCGAGCCGTTCGAGGACCGCTTCTTCTTCGAGGTGATCCAGCGGCGCAATGGCTACGCCGGGTATGGTGCGGCGAACGTGGCGGTGAGGCTGGCAGCGATGGCCAAGGCGCGTAGTGGTGGGTTGCGCCACGCCAAGTTGTAAGGCTTGAGGGCCTCATCGCTGGCAACGCCAGCTCCCACAGGTTTGGTGTGCGCCGCAGAACTTGTGGGAGCCGGCGTTGCCGGCGATGAGGTCTTCAGCAGCACCCACAATGATCGGGGTAAATCCCCCTACAACCCTAAGGCTTTCTTCTGGTGCAACCCGGGCCCATAATTGCGCCGTTAATCGAAGGCCACGAGTCCCGTATGACGACTACCCCTGCACTTGCCGAGGCGACGGACAGCACACCGCGCAAAGGTCGCAAGAACAATCCGGAAAAAACCCGCGAGAACATTCTCCAGGCGGCGATCACCGAGTTCGTCCACCAGGGGCTGGCCGGTGCCCGGGTGGACGCCATCGCCGAGCGTACCCAGACCTCCAAGCGGATGATCTACTACTACTTCAACAGCAAGGAGCAGTTGTACGTCGAGGTGCTGGAAAAGCTCTACGGCGATATCCGCAGCACTGAAAGCAACCTGCACCTGGACGAGCTGGAGCCGCGTACCGGCATCCGCCGGCTGATCGAGTTCACCTTCGACCACCATGACCGCAACGTCGATTTCGTGCGTATCGTGTGCAACGAGAACATGCACCACGGCGAATACGTGAAGCAGTCCACGGCCATCCGTTCGATGAACAATACGGTGCTGCGGGCGCTGGACGAGATCCTGCGGCGGGGCGCGGACCAAGGGCTGTTCCGCAAGGGCCTGGATGCACTGGACGTGCACCTGCTGATCAGCTCGTTCTGTTTCTACCGGGTGTCCAACCGCCACACCTTCGGCGAAATCTTCCAGATCGATTTCGAGGACCAGGCCATCAAGGCCCGGCACAAGGAAATGATCTGCGAGTCGGTGCTGCGTTACCTGCAGGCTTGAGAAACACCGCAGGATTGCCCTGCGGTGTCGCTGTCTTCAGTTGCCCAGGCTGTGGAAGTGCTCGGTCATGCGCAGCGGATCGGGGGTAATGCCGGTGAACAGCTCGAACGCCTTGACCGCCTGGTACACCGCCATGGTGGCGCCGTTCAGGGTGCGACAGCCCAGGGCCCGGGCCTCCTTGAGCAGTTCGGTTTCCAGCGGGAAATAGACGATCTCCGCCACCCACAAATCTGCCCGCAACAATGCCTTCGGCACCGGCATGCCCGGCAGCTTGGCCATGCCCATGGGCGTCGTGTTGACCAGGCCGCAGGCGCTGTTCATCGCACTGTCGAGGTCATGGCCGACCCTGGCCCGGGTGCCGTCGAAGTGCTGGTTGAGGTTATCCACAAGGGCCTGGGCCCGTTGGCTTTCCACGTCGAAAATGATCAGCTGTTCCACGCCCTCGCTGAGCAGGGCATGAGCGACGGCGGCACCTGCGCCACCGGCGCCCATCTGCACTACGCGCCGCCGTGAAACGTCGGTCAGGCCGCGACGGAAACCTTCGGCAAAGCCGAGGCAGTCGGTGTTATGGCCGATGCGCCGGCCGTCCTTGAGCACCACGGTATTGACTGCGCCGATGCCACGGGCTTCCGGCGAAAGGTCATCCAGCAGCGGCAGGATCGCCTGCTTGCACGGGAAGGTGATGTTCAGGCCGGTGTAGCCCATGTATTGGGCGGCGGTCAGGAGTTCTTCGAGGGCAGTGCTGTCGAGCTTCAACTGGTCGAGGTCGATCAGGCGGTAAAGGTAGGTCAGGCCCTGGGCGGCGCCTTCGTGCTCGTGCAGCGCAGGGGTGCGCGAGGCCTGGATGCCCGCGCCGATCAGGCCGGCGAGAATGCCGGGCGGTTTGGCCAGATTCATCGGTAAGACTCCGTTGTTGTTCTTGGCGATTGGAAGAGGAGTTCCGACAAAATGTACCGTTTGGTTAACAGGAATCAACCGGCTGCCGCGTTTAGTGTTCGCTGATCGAACAGGCTCGTGCTAAACCTTGTGCTTCGAACATGGAGGAGGGGCATACATGACAGTGCCGATGGACGTAACCCGGCAGCCGACCTGGCCCGGGCTGGCCAACCTGAGCCAGTCGATTCTTGCCGCGCTGGGCGGCGTGGGCTTTCGCAATGCCTTCGAGCTGGCACCGTCGTCGGCGACCTGCCTGCTGCTGATCGACGGGCTTGGGCATGCCTTGCTGCAGGAACATGCACAACAGGCGCCTTTCCTGGCGGCCCTGGCGAAACCTGAAGGCGTGTTTCGCGTGGGTTTTCCGGCGACCACGGCGTCGAGCCTGGCAACGCTGTCCTCGGGCATGGCCAGCGGGGTGCACGGGATCGTCGGTTGCACCTTCGCCCTCGATGCCGACAGTGAATTCTCGCCACTGACCTGGACCTGTTCGCCCTTCACCGAAGAAAAGCCAACAACCCCGGCCCCGCCGCCGGAGCGCTTCATCGTGCCGCAAACCGCCTGGGAGCAAGCCAGCGAGCAGGGCCTGCGGATCAGCACGGTGATGCCGGCGCGCTATGCCGACTCGCCCTATACCCGGGCCGTCTACCGCGGTTCGCAGATTCTCGGGGCGCCGTCCCTTGACGCTTATCCGCTGCTGGTGCGCCAGGCGCTGAGTGTCGACGCTCCGGCCTATTGCTTCGCCTACTTCGCCGACCTGGACTTCGCCGGCCATCTGTTCGGCCCCGGCTCCGAAGCCTGGCTGGCACAGCTGCGCAGCGCCGACCGGCTGGCCGAGGCGATCTTCCGGCAACTGCCGCAGGGCGCGCGGCTGCTGGTCAGCGCCGACCACGGCATGCTCGGCCTGGACAGCGCCGAGGTGGTGGATTTCGACCTTGAGCACGGGTTGCAGGAGGATGTGCTGGCGATCGCCGGGGATATCCGCGCGCGGCATGTCTATATCGATGCTGCGCGGCACGACCGGGTGCTGGAACGCTGGCGGGACCGGCTTGGCGACGATTACACGGTGCTGAGCAAGGCCAATGCGATCGCCGGCGGATTGTTCGGCGATGTGATGCTGAGCCAGGCGGAAGGACGGATCGGCGACCTGATCGTGGTGCCGAATGCTGGCGGGGGAATCATTCGCAGCGTGGTGGAGCCGGCGGCGAGCCGTTGGCAGGGGCATCATGGGGCGTTGGCCGATGCCGACCAGGTGGTGCCGTTGTTGATGTGTTGACTGTAAGGGCCTCATCGCGGGTGAACCCGCTCCCACAGGGTCAGCGCGATCCGGGTGGGAGCGGGTTCACCCGCGATGAGGCCCGAGAGATCAGCGCCGAACCAGCAGGACCCCACTCTCCATATGGTGGGTATACGGGAACTGGTCGAACAAGGCGCAGCGCTCCACCCGGTGGGTGTCATGCAATTGTGCGATGTTCGCCGCCAGCGTCTCCGGATTGCAGGAGATGTACAGGATATTGTCGAAACGCCGGGTCAGCTCGCAGGTGTCCGGGTCCATCCCGGCCCGCGGCGGATCGACGAATACGCTGCCGAACGCGTAGCTCTTCAGGTCGATCCCTTCCAGCCGGCGGAACGCCCGCACTTCATTCAGCGCTTCGGTCAGTTCTTCCGCCGACAGCCGCACCAGGCGTACGTTTTCCACCGCGTTGTCATCGAGGTTGTGCAGCGCGGCGTTCACCGAGGTCTTGCTGATTTCGGTGGCCAGCACCTTGCGCACCCGGGTTGCCAGCGGCAGGGTGAAGTTGCCGTTTCCGCAATACAGCTCCAGCAGGTCGTCCTGGCGCTGGCCCAGGGCTTCATAAGCCCAGCCGAGCATCTTCTGGTTGACCTGGCCGTTGGGCTGGGTGAAGGCGCCTTCCGGCTGGCGATAGCGGAAGGTGCGGCCCGCGACCTGCAGTTCCTCCACCGCGTAATCCCGGCCGATCACCAGGCGCTTGCCCTTGGAACGACCGATGATGCTCGCCCCCAACTCGGCGGACAATTGCCGTGCCTCGGCTTCCCACTGCTCGTCCAGCGGGCGGTGGTAGCACAGGGTGACCATCGCATCGCCGGCCAGGGTGGTGAGGAACTCCACCTGGAACAGCCGGTTGCTCAGCGCTTCGCTGGCCTGCCAGGCGCTTTTCAGGCGCGGCATCAGGTCATTGATGCGCTGGCTGGCGATGGGGAAATCCTCGATCAGGATCGGCGTGTGCTTCTCGCCCGGGGCGAACATCGCGTAGTGGCGCTGGCCATCCTGGCGCCACAGGCGGAACTCGGCACGCAGGCGATAGTGCTCGCGCGGCGAGTCGAAGACGGCCGGCTGCGGCGCATCGAACGGCGCCAGCAGCGCACGCAGGCGTTCTACCTTGGCCGCGAGCTGCTGGTCGTAGGTGGAGGGGTCGAAGACAGCACTCATGCGTTGAACCAGCCCAGCTTGATGACGAACAGGATGGAGAGGATGACCAGCGCCGGGTTGAGGTCCTGGCGGCGGCCGGACAGCAGCTTGATGGCGGTCCAGGAAATGAAGCCGAAGGCGATGCCGTTGGCGATCGAGTAGGTCAGCGGCATGGCCAGTGCGGTGATCATTACCGGCGCGGCTTCGGTGATGTCTTCCCAGTCGATTTCCGCCAGGCCCGAGGCCATCAGCACGGCGACGAACAGCAGCGCAGGCGCGGTGGCGAAGGCCGGCACGCTACCGGCCAGCGGGGCGAAGAACAGCGCCAGGAGGAACAGGATGGCGACGACGATGGCGGTCAGGCCGGTGCGGCCGCCGGCGCTGACGCCCGCTGCCGATTCGATGTAGCTGGTGGTGGTCGAGGTGCCCAGCAGCGAACCGGCCATGGCCGCGGTGCTGTCGGCGATCAGGGCGCGGCCCATCTTCGGCATATGGCCGTCCTTGCGCATCAGGCCGGCGCGCTTGGCGACGCCGATCAGGGTGCCGGAGTTGTCGAACAGGTCGACGAACAGGAAGGCGAAGATCACGCTGACCAGGCCGACGTCCAGGGCGCCCTTGATGTCCAGTTGCAGGAAGGTCGGGGCCAGGGATGGCGGCATCGACACCACGCCGCCGAACGGGGTGACGCCCAGGGCGATGGAGGCGATGGTCACGGCGAGGATGCCGATCAGCACGGCGCCGCGGACCTTCATGGCTTCCAGGGCAACGATCAGGAAGAAGCCCAGGGTGGCGAGGATCGGTGCCGGTTGCTTGAGGTCGCCCAGGCCCACCAGGGTGGCCGGGTTATCGACGACGATACCGGCGTTGTGCAGCGCGATCAGCGCCAGGAACAGGCCGATGCCGGCGGCGATGGCCGAGCGCAGCGGCAGCGGGATGCTGTTCACGATCCATTCGCGGATACGGAAGATCGACAGCAGGAAGAACAGCACCGCCGAGATGAACACTGCGCCCAGGGCCACCTGCCAGGTGTGGCCCATGTGCAGGACCACGGTATAGGTGAAGAAGGCGTTCAGGCCCATGCCCGGGGCCAGGGCGATCGGGTAGTTGGCGATGATGCCCATGGTGGTGGAGCCGATGGCCGCAGCCAGGCAGGTCGCGACGAACAACGCGCCCTTGTCCATGCCGGTCTCGCCGAGGATGCTCGGGTTGACGAATAGAATGTAGGCCATGGCCAGGAACGTGGTCACGCCCGCCAGGATCTCGGTCCGCACATTCGTATTGTGGGCTTTCAGTTGAAACAGCCTTTCCAGCATGTCCTGCTCCCCGTGGCGCGATCGGCGCCAAAAATTGTCGACCCGGTCAGGAAAGCACAAAGCGTACCGCATTGGTGCCGTTTCGACCGGGCCGGAAAAAAGCCGCGCATGATACCAGCATGGCTGGCCGAGGGTAATGCGTCCACCGGGCCTTTCAAGGCTGGCCGAGAACCTTGTGGGAGCCGGCGTTGCCGGCGATGAGGCCCGCAGGAGCAATGGTGTTGTCTGTTCTGGCCAATCGCCGGCAACGCCGGCTCCCACAGGGATGTGTGTTGTCTGGCGGTTAAGTGTCCGACCGCCGGCTATGCATATGATCCCGCCCCGCCAGCGTCGGGAACAGCTTGATCCATACCCCGGTCACCACCAGCGTGCCGACGCCGCCCAGCACCACCGCCGGTACCGTGCCGAACCAGTGTGCGGTCACGCCGGATTCGAACTCGCCCAGCTGGTTCGAGGCGCCGATGAACAAACCGTTCACGGCGCTGACCCGGCCGCGCATCTCGTCCGGCGTCTCCAGTTGCACGAAGGCGCCGCGGATCACCATGCTGATCATGTCCGCCGCACCCAGCACGGCCAGCACCGCCAGCGAGAACCAGAACGAGGTGGACAGGCCGAAGGCGATGGTCGCCACGCCAAACACCCCGACCGCCGTAAACATCACCCGGCCCACGTTGCGCTCCACAGGGAAGCGTGCCAGCCACAGCGACATCAGCAGCGCCCCCACCGCCGGTGCCGAGCGCAGCAGGCCCAGGCCCCAGGGGCCGGTGAGCAGGATGTCCTTGGCGAATACCGGCAACAGCGCGGTAGCGCCGCCCAGCAGTACAGCGAACAGGTCCAGGGAGATCGCCCCGAGGATGTCCGGGCGGCTGCGGATAAAGCGGATCCCCGCCAGCAGCGACTCGATGCTGGCGCGCCCCTGGGCCAGCGGGACCTGGCGCGAGGTCAGGCTCAAGGTCAGGCAGCAGGCGATCACATAGAGGCAGACGGTCGGCCCGTAGACCCAGACGCTGCCGAAGGCATACAGGAACCCGCCCAGCGCCGGGGCGACGATGGTCGCCGATTGCATCGCCGAAGCCGACGCCGCGACTGCACGGGGGAACAGCCCTGGCGGGACGACGTTGGGCAGCAGCGCCTGGGTCGCGGGCATCTCGAAGGAGCGGGCGGCGCCAAGGAGGAAGGCGAGGATGAAGATCAGCTCGCGGGTCACCGAGCCGGTGCTGCTGGCCAGCGCCAACGACAGGGCGATCAGCGCCTGCAGGCTCTGGCACAGCGCGGCCACGCGGCGCCGGTCGTAGCGGTCGGCAACATGCCCGGTGTGCAGCATGAACAGCACCCGCGGGGCGAACTCCACCAGGCCGACCAGCCCCAGGTCGAGCACGTTGCCGGTCAATTGGTAAAGGTGCCAGCCGATCGCCACGGTGAGCATCTGGAAACCGCTGGCGGTAAACACCCGGGCCAGCCAGAAGGACAGGAACGGACGGTGATGACGCAACAACAACGGAGCCTGATCGGACATCGAGCGCGGGGTCTTTATAGGGAAGGGGTGTTGCAGCGTAACACCAGGCTGTAACAAAAGGTTGCATGAAGCGGCAAAACCCGTGCGGTCAGCGCACCGATCCGTCCTTGGGTAAAGAGGGTGAGGCAACCGGTCACGCGGCAAACGACCACACAACCCTGCAGGGCTTTCGGGACTATCCTTTTTCCTGGCGTTGATCTGTATCAATACTTGTATCTGCAACGATTGATCAGCGGCGCCAGGCCATTCAGGCCGCCAATCCCTGCGGTGGGAAATTAATCAGAACAAATCCAGCCGAGTGCACTCCACCACCAAGGGGGCAAGTTGACGTCAAGGCAACGGACCCTGACGCCGGTTTACCTGACAGAGGAAGCACCATGTTCGGATCAGAGGCTCTCGATCTCGCCCGAATGCAGTTTGCGTTCACCGTGTCCTTTCACATTCTTTTCCCTGCCATCACCATCGGGCTGGCCAGCTACCTGGCGGTGCTCGAAGGCCTGTGGCTGAAAACCAACGAAGCGGTATACCGCGACCTTTACCATTTCTGGTCGAAGATCTTTGCCGTCAACTTCGGCATGGGCGTGGTCTCCGGGCTGGTCATGGCCTACCAGTTCGGCACCAACTGGAGCCGCTTCTCCGACTTCGCCGGCGCGGTGACCGGCCCCTTGCTGACCTACGAGGTGCTGACCGCGTTCTTCCTCGAAGCCGGCTTCCTCGGCGTCATGCTCTTCGGCTGGAACCGCGTGGGCCGCGGCCTGCATTTCTTCTCCACGGTGATGGTGGCCCTCGGCACCCTGGTTTCGACCTTCTGGATCCTTGCGTCCAACAGCTGGATGCACACGCCCCAGGGCTACGAGATCGTCGACGGCCGGGTGATCCCGGTGGACTGGCTGGCGGTGATCTTCAACCCGTCCTTCCCGTTCCGCCTGATGCACATGGCCACTGCCGCCTTCGTCGCCACCGCCTTCTTCGTCGGCGCCTCGGCGGCCTGGCACCTGCTGCGTGGCCGCGATAACCCGGCGATCCGCAAGATGCTGTCGATGGCCATGTGGATGGCCCTGATCGTTGCGCCGATCCAGGCGGTGATCGGCGATTTCCACGGCCTCAACACCCTCAAGCACCAGCCGGTGAAAATCGCCGCCATCGAAGGCCACTGGGAAAACGTCGGTGATGAACCGACCCCGCTGATTCTCTTCGGCATTCCCGACATGCAGGCCGAAACCACCCGCTTCAAGCTGGAAATTCCGGCCCTGGGCAGCCTGATCCTGACCCACAGCCTGGACAAGCAGGTGCCGGCGATGAAGGACTTCCCGCCCGAGGATCGGCCCAACTCCACCGTGGTGTTCTGGTCGTTCCGCATCATGGTCGGGCTGGGCATGCTGATGATCTTCGTCGGCCTGTGGAGCCTGTGGCTGCGCAAGCGCGGCACGCTTTACAGTTCGCGGCCGTTCCTGCACCTGGCGTTGTGGATGGGGCCGTCCGGGCTTATCGCCATCCTGGCAGGCTGGTTCACCACCGAGGTCGGCCGCCAGCCCTGGGTGGTCTACGGGCTGATGCGCACCGCCGACGGTGCCTCCAACCACAGTTACGCCCAGTTGGGCTTCACCCTGATCATGTTCGTGGTGGTGTATTTCGCCCTGTTCGGCGCGGGTCTTGGCTACATGATGCGCCTGGTGCGCAAGGGACCGAAGACCGGCGAAGGCGACGAGAGCAACCCGGGCGGCCCTGGCCAGCCCCGTACCCCGGCGCGTCCGCTGTCGGCGGCGAAGGACGAACACGACATCGGCGATGTCAGCCTGAACAAAGAAGGACACTGAATCATGGGAATCGATCTTTCACTGATCTGGGCCGTGATCATCATCTTCGGCGTGATGATGTACGTGGTCATGGACGGTTTCGACCTGGGCATCGGCATCCTCTTTCCCTTCGTCAAGGGCGAGCAGGACCGTGATGTGATGATGAACACCGTGGCACCGGTGTGGGACGGCAACGAAACCTGGCTGGTGCTCGGCGGCGCGGGGCTGTTCGGCGCCTTCCCGCTGGCCTACTCGGTGGTGCTTTCGGCGCTGTACCTGCCCTTGATGCTGATGCTGGTCGGCCTGATCTTCCGTGGCGTGGCCTTCGAGTTCCGCTTCAAGGCCAAGGCCGACAAGCGTCACCTATGGGACAAGGCATTCATCTGGGGTTCGCTGACCGCGACCTTCTTCCAGGGCGTGGCCCTCGGCGCCTTCATCGAAGGGTTCAAGGTGGTCGATCGCCAGTATGCCGGCGGCACGCTCGACTGGCTGACCCCGTTCAGCATCTTCAGTGGCCTGGGGCTGATCGTGGCCTACGCACTGCTCGGCTGCACCTGGCTGATCATGAAGACCGAGGGCAAGCTGCAGGAGCAGATGCACGCGCTTGGCCGGCCGCTGGCGCTGGTGCTGCTGCTGGTGATCGGCATCGTCAGCCTGTGGACGCCGCTGGCCTATCCGCAGATCGGCGAGCGTTGGTTCAGCATGCCCAACCTGTTCTGGTTCATGCCTGTGCCGTTGCTGGTGCTGGTCACCTTCTACGGTCTGCTCCAGGCGGTGAAGCGCAACGCGCACTACACGCCGTTCCTGCTGACCCTGGTGCTGATCTTCCTTGGCTACAGCGGGCTGGGGATCAGCCTCTGGCCGCACATCATCCCGCCGTCGATCACCATCTGGGACGCCGCCGCGCCGCCGCAGAGCCAGGGCTTCATGCTGGTGGGGACGCTGTTCATCCTGCCGTTCATCCTCGGCTACACCTTCTGGAGCTACTACGTGTTCCGCGGCAAGGTGACCCACGAGCATGGTTACCACTAGGAGGGTTCAGGTCATGACCGGGAAACACACCTTCGAGCCGGAAAAGAAGCCGCTGTGGCAGCGGCTCGGCTGGCTGGCGCTGATCTGGACGCTGAGCGTGGCGAGCCTGGCGGTGGTGGCGTGGCTGATGCGGATGTTCATGAGTGCGGCGGGGTTGAGTACCCACTGACCTTGTGTCGTTGCTATCGCCGGCAACGCCGGCTCCCACAGGAATGGAGTACACCACCTTACCTTGTGGGAGCCGGCGTTGCCGGCGATGAGGCCAGTAGCACCAGCGCTTATTTCCGCGCTTTCAGCACCACGAACTTCGGCGTCGCCGCTACCTGTTCCACCCCACGGAACAGCCGCGCCAGCTTGGTGTGATAGCCCAGGTGCCGGTTGCCGACGATATACAGGGCACCACCCACCACCAGCGCCTCCCGGGCCTGCTGGAACATGCGCCAGGCGAGGAAGTCGCCGACCACCTGCTGCTGGTGGAACGGCGGGTTGCACAACACCACATCCAGCGATTGCTCGGCCTGTCCGGCCAGCCCATCGGCCGCACGGATCTGCGCTTCGCGCTCGCCCAGGGCCGCTCGCCAGTTTTCCTGCGCCGATTGCACCGCCATGTACGACTCGTCCACCAGCGTGTAGTGCGCCTGCGGGTTTTCCAATGCACTGGCGATCGCCAATACACCGTTGCCGCAGCCAAGGTCGGCGACCCGCGCACTGCCCAGGTTGCGCGGCAAGTGCGGGAGGAGGGCGCGAGTACCGATATCCAGGCCTTCGCGGCAGAACACGTTGGCGTGATTCACCAGCTCGAGCGCTGGCTTGTCCAGCCGGTAGCGGGTCGGGTAGGGCGAGCTGGCGCGAGGTTTTTCTTCGAAGGTGGCGACCAGCAGGCGCGCCTTTTTCTGGGCCAGGGATGCCTGCATCGGGCCGATGTACCGCTCCAGCAAGTCACCTGCAGCCCGCGGCAGGTGCTTGATCATCGCCCCGGCCACCACCTTCGCGCCTGGGGCCAGGTGCCCTTGCAGGCGGATCAGTTGCTCTTCCAGCAGCGCCAGGGTCTTTGGCACCCGCACCAATACATGATCGAAAGGCCCCTGCCACGCTTCGCTGGACGGCACGAAGGCTACGCCATCCCACGGCTGGCCATTGCGCGGAAGGTTCTTTTCCAGGCCCAGGCGGGCAAGAAACGAATCGCCACTGCTGGTCACCGGGAAACGCTCGCGCAGGCTGATCGCCAGGCCACCGAAGCTGTCGTTGAGTACCAGCACCCGGGCGTTGGCCGGCAGGTTGCGGGCCGCCAGATGCTCCAGCAGGTATTCGTCCGCGGCGTCGAACGCTTGCAGTGGATCGTTGGCGTATTCGGGTTGGCGGATCAGGTCGAGTTCGGCGAAGGGGCTGGTCAGCAAAGGCATGGTACGAGGCTCTGGGGCATGGGTGGCACTGCCGGGCAGTGTCAGACAGGCGCCGATTCTACAGGGCTTTGCCGTATAGCGGGGTCAGAGCAGTCCATGCATGGCGGCGATGGCCACGGCGCCGGCCTTGTTGTTGGCGCGCATCTTGGTGATGACGCTACGGATATGAAAGTTCACCGTGCTTTGCGACAGGGTGAGAATGCAGGCGATGTCGGATGCGGTCTTGCCCGCTGCGGACCATTTCAGCACTTCGCGCTCGCGGTCGGAAAGGCCGAAGCCGTTGGGGCGCAACGGGTTGATGCGTTCGACCATGACGGTATGCATGACATTGCACAGCCACAGGGCCTGGCCGGTCTTGTCGTAGAACTCGCAGCTGTCGATCGCCCCTGTGCTGCGCACCAGGCTGAGCATGCTGTTGTTGCCGCGGATATCGTGCGCGGCCTGGCTCCAGCCATGGGTCAGCCCATGAGTCCTGGCGTCTTCGCGCAGTTGCGGCGTTTCGACGAATACCGCGTCTTCCCAGAGCAGGGGAATCAGCGAGTGGCGGCAGTGCTGAAAGGTCGGATCCTGGGCGAGGTAGTTGCACGCCTGGTAATGAGCGTTCCACTCGGCCGAATAGTTGTTGAACATGATGATCTGCGCGGTCATCCCGCTGGCCTGGCTCTGTACCACCAGGCTCAGGTACTCCATGTCCAGTTGCTGCGCCAGCGACAGGGCGGATTCGAAGATGCGCTCGGGTTCCTGCTCCGCGATCAGGCTTTCGAGCTGCTCTTGCTTCCAATGCGCCATTTGAGTGTCGCTCCCTTTTAAATGGATCCAACTTGCGCTTTTTCGTCTGCTGAGTATAGGAATCGTCCTACAAGATGATTGGTTTTTTTCGCTATAACTTGATCCAGATCATGGTCGGTAACGCTTGGTTGGGGTAAACGCGATGTGTATGCGTTTCCGTCTTCATCTCTCAAGCCACTACAAACCGGTGGTGTTTATTCATACGGCTTTGGGCGAAACTGGGCGCACCTGATTTATGGAGCGAACCATGACTGCCAGCGCGGAGAAATACACCCGCCAGACCCTGCTCGACGTCCAGCCGCTGACGTCCAGCCTGTTCAGCCTGCGTACCACCCGCGATGCCGGTTTCCGTTTCCGTGCTGGCCAGTTCGCTCGCCTGGGCGTCGCCAAGGCCGACGGCAGTGTGGTCTGGCGGGCGTATTCGATGGTTTCGTCGCCGTTCGACGAGCATCTGGACTTCTATTCCATCGTCGTGCCCGGCGGCGAGTTCACCAGCGAACTGAGCCGTCTGCGCGAGGGCGACGAGTTGCTGGTCGATCGCCAGGCGTTCGGCTACCTCACCCTGGACCGGTTCGTCGATGGCCGTGATCTCTGGTTGCTGGCGACCGGCACCGGGATCGCGCCGTTCCTTTCGATCCTTCAGGACTTCGAAGCCTGGGAGCGCTTCGAAACCATCAAGCTGGTGTATTCGGTGCGCGAAGCCCGTGAACTGGCCTACCTGGACCTGATCGCCGGCCTGGAGCAGCGTGAGTATCTGGCCGAACATGCCGGCAAGTTGCAGTTCATTCCGGTGGTGACCCGTGAGCAGCATCCGGGAGCCTTGAACGGGCGGATCACCACCCTGATCGAGAACGGCGAGCTGGAGCGGGCAGCGGGCCTGGAACTGAGCCCCGAGCATTCGCGGGTGATGCTGTGCGGCAACCCGCAGATGATCGACGACACCCGGCAGGTGCTCAAAGCACGTGGCTTGAACCTGAGCCTGAGCCGGCGGCCGGGGCAGGTGGCGGTCGAGACTTACTGGTAAGTCTGTACGCTGACCCCTGTGGGAGCGGGTTCACCCGCGATGACGTCGGTGAATTCACTACCGTAGCGCGGGTGAACCCGCTCCCACAGGGTACGTGTAAACCTTAGGGTTTATTGTTCTGCTGTTTCAGCAAATCGCGGATCTCGGTCAGCAGCGTCTCCTGCGGCGTCGGCGCAGGTGGCACCGACGGCGCGACGGCTTCTTCACGCTTCAAGCGGTTGATCGCCTTGACACCCATGAAGATCGCGAACGCCACGATCACGAAGTCCACCACCGTCTGGATGAACTTGCCATAGGCCAGCACCACCGCCGGTGCATCGCCCTCGGCGGCCTTCAACGTCACTGCCAGGTCACTGAAGTCCACCCCGCCAATCAACAGGCCCAACGGCGGCATCACCACATCGCCGACGAAAGAAGAAACGATCTTGCCGAATGCCGCGCCGATGATGATACCGACGGCCATATCGACGACATTGCCCTTGACCGCAAAGGCTTTGAATTCACTGATCAGGCCCATGGTTTATTCCTTGTAACAATTGAAAGGGGTCAACGCAGTGTAATTCAGCTGCTGGCTTAATGCGCTGCGTCGCAACAAATGACCCCGCTGATAGCCAATGGTTTGGTCGTGATTGGCACCTTTCCCGGCACGGCGGCTATCATGGCGACTTTTTCCAGGAGATTGCCCATGGCCAAGGCCAAGCGCTTGTACGGCTGCACCGAGTGCGGTGCGACCTTCCCGAAATGGGCCGGCCAATGCAGTGAATGCGGCGCCTGGAACACCCTCACCGAGACCATGATCGAAAGCGGCGGGGCGGCGGCGCCCAGCGGGCGCACTGGCTGGGCCGGGCAGCAGGCGCAGATCAAGACCCTGGCCGAAGTCTCCATCGACGAGATCCCGCGCTTCTCCACCGCCAGCGCCGAACTCGACCGCGTCCTGGGCGGCGGCCTGGTGGACGGCTCGGTGGTGCTGATCGGCGGCGATCCCGGGATCGGCAAATCCACCATCCTCCTGCAGACCCTCTGCCACATCGCCGCGCGCATGCCGGCGCTGTACGTCACCGGCGAGGAGTCCCAGCAACAGGTGGCCATGCGTGGTCGCCGCCTGGGCCTGCCGCTGGACAAGCTGCGGGTGATGACCGAGACCTGCATTGAAAGCATCATCGCCACCGCGCGCAGCGAAAAGCCCAAGGTGATGGTGATCGACTCGATCCAGACCATCTTCACCGAGCAACTGCAATCGGCCCCCGGCGGTGTTGCCCAAGTGCGTGAAAGCGCGGCGCTGCTGGTGCGCTACGCCAAGCAGAGCGGCACGGCGATCTTCCTGGTCGGCCACGTCACCAAGGAAGGCGCCCTGGCCGGCCCGCGGGTGCTGGAGCATATGGTCGATACCGTGCTGTATTTCGAAGGTGAATCCGATGGCCGCCTGCGCCTGCTGCGGGCGGTGAAGAACCGCTTCGGCGCGGTCAACGAACTCGGCGTGTTCGGCATGACCGATCGCGGCCTGAAGGAAGTGTCCAACCCCTCGGCGATCTTCCTCACCCGGACCCAGGAGGAAGTGCCGGGCAGCGTGGTCATGGCCACCTGGGAGGGTACCCGGCCGATGCTGGTGGAGGTCCAGGCCCTGGTGGATGACAGTCACCTGGCCAACCCGCGCCGGGTGACCCTCGGCCTCGACCAGAACCGCCTGGCCATGCTGCTGGCGGTCCTGCATCGGCATGGCGGGATCCCCACGCATGACCAGGACGTGTTCCTCAACGTGGTTGGCGGGGTCAAGGTGTTGGAGACCGCGTCCGATCTGGCGCTGATCGCGGCCGTGATGTCCAGCCTGCGCAACAAGCCACTGTCCCAGGGCTTGCTGGTGTTCGGCGAGATCGGTCTGTCAGGCGAGGTGCGCCCGGTGCCGAGCGGCCAGGAGCGCTTGAAGGAAGCTGCCAAGCACGGCTTCAAGCGTGCCATCGTGCCCAAGGGCAACGCGCCGAAGGAAGCGCCGGCGGGCCTCCAGGTGATCGCCGTTACTCGTTTGGAGCAGGCGCTCGACGCACTCTTCGAGGAGTAGGGCGGCGGCGAGGTCTTCTTGCAAGTGATTCTCACTAGCGAGTAGCATGGCGCCTCCATCCCGATAGCCCTCTGGAGTTCGCGTGGCGGAGTCCGACCTCAAGCGCCTGTTCCTCAAGCACGCGAAAAGCCTGCAGGGCCTGCTCACACGCAAGGTACGCGACCCGCAACTGGCCGCCGACCTGGTGCAGGAAAGCTTCCTGCGCCTGGTCGAGCAGAAGGCCGGCGAGCGCATCGACAACACGCCGGCCTATCTCTATCGCACGGCGCACAACCTGATGATCGATCACCTGCGCCAGCAACAGCGGCGCAAGACCGACCTGGTTCCCCACGAAGCCCTCGAAGGCATCGTCGAAGACAGCCCCGGCCTTGAAGACAGCACGGCGACCGAGCAGCATATGCGCCGTCTGCGTGCGGCGATGAACGAGCTGCCGCCACGAACCCGGGAAATCTTCCGCCTCAACCGCCTCGAGGGCTTGACCCACGCCGAGGTTGCCAGGCGCCTGGATATTTCCGACAGCTCGGTGCAGAAGCACCTTTCCAAGGCCTTGGCCTATGTCATGCAGTGTCTTCAGGAACCGGGATGACGAACGGTTTACTGGGAAATACGCCTTCGGACGTCAGCCCTTACATAAGCAGAATTCGAGAGAACCGTGTGAGCAGCCAGATCCCGCCAGAGCAAGCGATTCGCGAGCAGGCCGCCGAGTGGGCGGTATTGCTGGAGGCCGGATGCCTGAGCCCCGGGCAGGAACAGGCATTGGCCGAATGGCGTGAACGCGATCCGCGTCATGCGCGGGCGTTGGCGTTCGCCCGGGCGACCTGGGCCGATCTTGGGCGCCTGGGATCCCTGGACGAGCCGCAGCCTGCGGCGCTGCTGCTGCCGCAACTGCCGCGGCCGGTCACTGGCCGGCGTCGCCGGTCGCGTCTGCGCCTGGCGGCGAGTGCGGCGGCGGTGCTGCTGGCGGTGTTCGCCGTGGTTCGCGGGCCGGATACCGTCCAGCGCCTGAACGCCGACTACGTCACCAGTCGTGGGGAAATCCGCCTGGTCGTCCTGCCCGATGGCAGCAAGGTCGACCTCGACAGTGGCAGCGCCATCAGCCTGGCCTACAGCGATAGCGAGCGGCGCGTGCGCTTGTGGTCGGGGGATGCGCTGTTCGACGCAGTGCCGATCGGTGGCAAGGAAACGCGGCCTTTCGTCGTCGAATACGCCGGCGCCACGACCCGTGCGCTTGGCACGCGCTTCGTGGTCGGTGGGGAAGGGCAGGGTGGCTGGGTCGGCATGCTCGAGCACAGCACCCGGGTGAGCCTGCTCGAGCCGCCGGCCAGCGGCGTTGCCGAGCGGGTGCTAGAGGAGGGCCTGAGCCTGCGCTACGACTCGCAGCATGGCATCCGCGCCTGGCCGGAACAGGATGTACGCCGCGCCAGTGCCTGGCAGCGCGGGCTGCTGATCTTCGAGCGCGAGCCGCTGGCGAAGGTAGCCGAACAGATCAACCGCTACCGTGGCGGGCATGTGGTCATTACCGATTCGGCGCTGGCGCGGCGCGAGGTCAGTGGCATGTTCCGCCTGGACAACCTGGACCAGGCGCTGGTGATGCTGACCGAAGAGCTGAAGGTGAAGCGGGTCGATTTGCCTGGGCTGACCTTGATCTATTGAAAACTTTTCGTCGCTCTTTCGGGCGTAATCGCTGGCAAGCCAGCTCCCACAAGGATTGCATGCACCGCTGACCCTGTGGGAGCGGGCTTGCCAGCGATGAGGCCCTCGAAAATCCCCCTGCTGAAAATTCCCCAAAATTTATTTACTGACTTTCCCCACCCCGCTCGTCTGATTGTTGAGATTGATTTTCATTACTAGAAAATGCCAACACAGCGAGCCACCTGAAGTGACCACTCCACAACAACGACCCTTGCACCTCAACCGGATTGCCCTGGCCTGCAATCTGCTGCTGAGCGTCTGCACCCTGCCGATGGGGATCGGCGTGGTACAGGCGGCCGAGCCGGGCCCGGACGCGAGCCAGCGCAGCGCCCTGATCCGTTTCGATATCCCGGCCCAGCCCCTCGATAGCGCCGTGCTGGCCTTCGCCGAGCAGGCCAAGGTCCAGGTGTTCTTCGACAGCCGCAAGCTGGCCGGCCTGCGCAGCGAAGGCCTGCACGGCGAACATACCTCGCGCGAGGGCCTGGCCCTGCTGCTGGGGGCCAACCCGGTGCGCTATCGCTTCGGCGGCAATGACCAGGTCGGCCTGGAGCGCCTGAGCGATGACGGCAAGGCCCTGGAACTGGGCGCCACGCGGATCCGCTCGGTGAGTGACGGCGATTGGGTCTACACCGCGCCGCGCTCGGTGGCGGTGATCACCCGCGAGCAGATCGACAAGCGCCCGCCCCGCCACGCCGCCGACATGCTGGAGGAAACCGCCGGTGTCTATACCGCGGTCAACCAGCGCGACCCCGGCCTGTCGGTGAACATCCGCGGCGTGCAGGACTACGGTCGGGTCAACATGAACATCGACGGCATGCGCCAGAACTTCAATGTCAACGGCCATCAGCAGCGCAACGGCATCATGGTGGTGGACCCGGAGTTCGTCAGCTCGGTGGAAATCGAAAAGGGCTCGCAATCGGGCATGGGCGGCGCCGGCGTGCTCGGTGGCATTGCCAGCTTCAATACCGTGCAGGCCAGCGAATTCCTTGGGCCGGACAAGGAGTACGGTGGTCGTATCCGTGCCGGTCACGGTATTGGCGAGCTGGGCAATGGCACCTACTTCAATGGCAGCGCGCTGTTCGCCTTCGGCAATGAAGTAGGCGACCTGCTGCTTGGCGTCAGCGAACGCCACTTCGGCGATTACCGCGCCGGTACCAACGACAAGGACAACCTGGGCACCCAGATCCGTGCCCGTGAAGTCTGGCCCCAGGCGTGGGAAAACTGGCTGGAAAGCGAGGTCGGCGACATGGGCAGCGTGACCCGCTCGCGGCTGTTCAAGCTCGGCGTCAACCTGCCCCAGGACCAGCGCCTGCAGTTCAACTACATCGAGACCGACACCGACAGCAAGGATGCCTGGACCTGGCCGACCGATGATCTCAGCGCCTTTTACTACCAGCGCAGCGGCGCCACCGACCTCAACGCGAAGAACGCTTCGATCGATTACAGCTTCACGCCCGACAACGACCTGATCGATGTGCAGGCGAAGGTCTATTTCGTGCGCACCCGCATGGATCGCTGGAACGCCGCGAGCACCGCCAGCCCCGGCAGCGGCAACTGGTTCGGCGCATACAACGACCGTTTCCAGACCGACACCTGGGGCCTGCAACTGCAGAACACCTCGCGCTTCTATATCGGCGCGGCGGACAAGCTGACCATCAACTACGGCACCGAACTCTTCGAAGACCGCTTCAAGCCGGCGACCGATCGCGTGGCCGCGACCAACGAGCAGGCGCTGCCATATGTCGAGGGCGCTACGCCGGAGGGCAAGAAGCTGACCGCCAGCCTGTTCGCCAATGCTCAATATGAGCACGGCGACTGGCTGACCCTCGACGCCGGCCTGCGCTATGACCGCTATCGCCTCAGTGGCGCCAGTGGCATGACCCTGTGGATGTACCCCGAGGGCACCTGGGAAGGTGCTGCTTCGACTAAGACCCGCCAAACCCTGCTCTTCGATGACACGACGGAACAGGGGCATTTTTCGCCGACCTTCGGCATCGCGGTAAAACCGGGTGTCGATTGGCTGCAGCTGTACACCCGCTGGGGTCGAGGCTGGCGCTCGCCGGCGGTCACCGAAGTGTTCATGACCGGGCGCCCGCACGCAGGCAACGCCTCCGAGATGGTCTACCCCAATCCATACCTCAAGCCCGAGACGTCCCACGACTGGGAGCTGGGTTTCAACATCTTCCGCGAGTCGTTGTTGCGCGACGGTGACCGCTTCGGCCTGAAGGTGGCCTACTTCGATACCCGGATCGACAACTTCTCGTTCCTCGACGTCAACGTCAATCTGCCGGATGAAACCTCCTCGGGCACCGGCCTGGGCCGCATGGCTTACCAGAACAACGAGGAAACCACGCGCTTTCGGGGCGTCGAGTACTCGCTGGACTACGACGCCGGGGCCTGGTACGGACGCCTGGCCTACACCCACATGATCGGCAGTAACGATTTCTGTTCCCGGCAGTTCTACATGGGCGGCGCCAAGCAGGTGGTCAGGGTCGGCACCGTGACCCGCCCCGTGCAGGTTGGCAACCGCATCGTGATGCGCCAGTTCCCGGTCAGCGAGGCGCAGGCCAACGACGCCATGAGCAACCAGATCACCTGCGGCAACATCATGGGCAATGCCACCTACATGCCCGCCGACCGTGGCTCGCTGACCCTGGGCATGCGCTTCTTCGACAACACCCTGGATGTCGGTGGTCGCCTGCGCTACAGCAAGGGCAATGGCGCCAACCTCGACACCCCCGGCTACGCCACCCTCGACCAGGCGCTGTGGCCCAAATACAAGGTCTACGACCTTTTCGCCAGCTACTGGATGACGCCACAGGTGAACCTGTCGCTGGCCCTGGAGAACGCCACCGACCAGGCCTATTTCGTGGCCATGGGCGATGTCAACAACCTGTCCCTGGCTCGGGGTCGCACCCTGACCGGAATGCTGGAATACCGATTCTGAAATGACACGGCCCTCGGGCCGCTGGCAACGCTTTTGTCCTTCGGGACAAAAACGAAGGCAGGCGCCTTCGTCAATCCACCCCAACGTTCAGAGGAACAGTCATGAGCATTTCCGTTACTTACGATGCCGCCATTTTCGCCAACTACACCGTCGACGAGTACCTGGCGGAGTGGGCCACCGGATTCGCCACCGCAGGCCATGGCACCAGCAACACCGGTGGTTTCAACAACGGCGGTTTCAACGGTAGCCAGTACGCCACCCACGGCGCCAACGGTTCGGACTACGCATTCATTGCCGGCAGCGATACCGCCAATGGCCTGCATTACGTGTTCAACCCGGCCCTGCCGGCCAGCAGCAACCAGAACCATTACCTGTATGGCTCGCTGGACAACGTTTCCCTGGGCTACGACCTGTCCGGTGGCAACGGCAGCAACTTCGCGCTGGGCAACGACGTTGTGACCTTCTCCGGCCTGGACCTGGACTCGGTGCTGGGCGCCGGCCGCACCGGCAACGAGGTGCACCAAGTGATCTACGGCCTGATGCAGGGCAACACCTCCGCCCTGGAAGGCGTGCTCGACAGCCTGCTGGCCAGCTACAGCGTGTCTACCGACAACACCTTCGCCGAAATCACCGCGGCCTTGAATGCGGCCTCGGCCACCGCCGTCGGCGTCCAGGCGCAGGTGGACGACCTCGCCCTGGCGGCCTGATAGCGGGCAATAAAAAGCGAATGGCAGGTCGCCCTGGCATTCGCTGATCTGCTGCATTTACCCCGCAGCCCGTGTCTTTGCCGGGCCCAGGCTGCGGTGGTGAGAATTCTGTGGCGAGGGTGCGGCGATTGCAATCGCCCGCCGTCGCCGTTTGCGAGGAATCCAAGCAATGGGAACCGCTCCCGTTTCGGCCAACAACGAAGTGCGCCAGGCGCTCAAGGCCTGCCGCGCCGGCTTTGCCAATGTCGGCCTGTTCACGGCGGTGATCAACCTGCTGATGCTGGCGCCGGCCCTGTACATGCTGCAGGTCTACGACCGGGTGCTGTCCTCGGGCAACGAGATGACCCTGCTCATGCTCAGCCTGATGGTCGTTGGCCTGTTCGTCTTCATGGGCTTGCTGGAGTGGGTGCGCAGCCTGGTGGTGATCCGCCTCGGCACGCAGATGGACCTGGGCCTCAATCCCCGGGTGTTCCAGGCCGCCTATGAAGCCAGCCTGGCCGGCAGCAAGGGGGCCGCCGGGCAAGTGCTGGCAGACCTGACCAGCCTGCGTCAGTTCGCCACCGGCCAGGCACTGTTCGCCTTCTTCGATGCGCCGTGGTTTCCGGTTTACCTCGCGGTGATGTTCCTGTTCAGCCCCTGGCTGGGGTTGATGGCGCTGGCCGGCGCGCTGCTGCTGATTGCCCTGGCATGCTTGAACGAACGCCTGACGCAGAAGCCGTTCGCCGACGCCGGGCGACTCTCCCAGCAGGCCGGTGCGCAGGCTAGCGGCAACCTGCGCAACGCCGAGGCCATGGAAGCCATGGGCATGCTCGATGCGGTGCGCCAGCGCTGGACTGTGCTGCACCATGGCTTTCTCGGTCTGCAAAACCATGGCAGCGAACGCGCTGCCGCGGTGGCCGCCGTGTCCAGGAGCCTGCGCCTGACCCTGCAATCCCTGGTCCTTGGTCTCGGTGCCTGGTTGGCGCTGGAGAAGCAGGTCAGCCCGGGGATGATGGTCGCCGGCTCGATCCTGATGGGCCGGGTGCTGGCGCCGATCGACCAGTTGATCGCGGTGTGGCGCCAGTGGGGTTCGGCACGCCAGGCCTATGTCCGCCTCACTGAATTGTTGCAGGCCCGGCCGCCGCGTCCCGACGGCATGCCGCTGCCGGCGCCCAGCGGCCGCCTGTGCGTCGAGCAGGTTACCGCGCTGCTGCCGGGAACGCGCAAACCTTGCCTGAGCAATCTCGCCTTTGCTCTCGAGCCCGGCGATTCCCTGGGCATCATCGGTGCGTCCGGCTCCGGCAAGTCGACCCTGGCCCGCTTGCTGGTGGGTGCTGCCAATCCCTTCGACGGCAAGGTGCGCCTCGATGGCGCCGACCTGCAACGCTGGGACAAAAGCCTGCTCGGCCAGCACATCGGCTACTTGCCGCAAGACGTGCAACTGTTCGCCGGCAGCATCGCCGAGAACATCGCCCGGCTTGGCGAGGTGGATGCCGATGCCGTGGTCGCTGCCGCGCAACTGGCCGGGGTGCATGACATGATCCTCAAGCTGCCGGCGGGCTACGACACCGTGCTGGGGGAGGGCGGCAGCGGTCTTTCCGGTGGCCAGCGCCAGCGCATCGGCCTGGCCCGGGCGTTGTACCGGCTGCCTGCGCTGATCGTCCTCGACGAGCCCAATTCCAACCTCGACGAAGCCGGCGAACAGGCCTTGCTCGCAGCGGTGGCCAAGGTGCGCGAAGCGCGTCGCACGCTGATCCTGATCACCCACAAGCCGGCATTGCTGTCTGGCCTGGAGAAGTTGCTGGTCCTGCAGAACGGCCAGTTGCAGGCCTTCGGGCCCACCGTGCGGGTGCTCCAGGACCTGCAGAAAGCCGCCCGTCCCGCCGTGGTCCCCGGCCCCACCGCGTTGCGCAGCCCGGCCAGCGTCAGCATGAGCTACGGCACACCGAGAGCCTGATCGATGACTGCAACCGCGCCTCTTCCCAACAATGTCCTCGCCATGGACGAGCGCCGCCCTGCGCGTATCGGGCGCTGGATGGTGATCGCCGGCTTCGGCGGTTTCATGCTCTGGGCCGCGCTGGCGCCGCTGGACAAGGGGGTGCCGCTGTCCGGCAACGTGGTGGTCGCCGGCAGCCGCCAGGCGGTGCAACACCCTGCAGGTGGGGTGATCGAACAACTGCTGGTGCGCGATGGCGACCAGGTCACGGCCGGCCAGGTGCTGTTGCGCCTGGATCCGACCCAGGCCCGGGCCCAGTACGAGTCGTTGCGGGTGCAATTACTCACCGCCCGGGCCATGCAGGCCCGCCTGAGCGCCGAGCGTGACGGGCAGAGGACGGTGCAGTACCCGGCCGAATTGCAGAAGGACGCCAGCGAACCCTGGCTGGCGGCGATCCTGGAGACCCAGCGGCAACTGTTGAGCAGCCGCCGCCAGGCCCTGGCCATGGAACTCGACGGCGTACGCGAAAGCATCGCCGGCGCCCAGGCCAGCCTCGACGGCCTGCAAGGCTCGCTGGCCGCAAAACAGGAGCAGCGCCGCGCCTTGCAAGAGCAGTTGCACGGCCTGCGCGAGCTGGCCCGGGACGGTTATATCCCGCGCAACCGGCTGCTGGAAAACGAGCGCCTGTTCGCCCAGGTCAACGGATCGATTTCCGAAGACCTGGGCACTATCGGCCGCACCCGTCGCCAGTTGCAGGAGCTGAAGCTGCGCATCGCCCAGCGTCAGCAGGAGTACCGGCGCGAGGTCAGCCAGCAGCTTGCCGAGGCGCAGTCGACTGCTGCCGATCTCGACAACCGCCTGCGCAGCGCCGCCTTCGACCTGGCCAATACCGAGGTCAAGGCGCCGGCCAGCGGCACGGTGGTCGGCTCCAGCGTGTTCACCAATGGCGGGGTGATCGCCCGCGGGCAGTCGCTGATGGAAATCGTCCCCCGTGATGTGCCGCTGCTGGTGGATGCCCGGGCCTCGGTGGAACTGGTGGACCGCCTGCATCCGGGGCTGCCGGTGGAGCTGCTGTTCGTTGCCTTCAACCAGAGCACCACGCCCCGGGTCGAGGGCGAGGTGATCCTGGTTTCTGCCGATCGCCTGCTCGATGAGCACAACGGACAGCCTTACTACCAGGTGCGTGTACGGGTTGGCGAAGACGGGCTGGGGCAGTTGGCCGGCCAGGACATCCGCCCGGGCATGCCGGTGGAGGCCTTCGTCCGTACGGGTGAACGCTCGATGCTCAACTACCTGTTCAAGCCCTTGACCGACCGGGCCCATGTCGCCCTGGCGGAGGAATGATGCGTTTGCTGTCCTGCTTCATGTTGCTGGGCCTGAGCCAGCCGGCTGCGGCAGTCGACCTGAGCGATGCCTTCGCCCTGGCCCTGCGCAACGATCCGGCTTTCCACGCCGCCATCGCCGAGCGCGATGCCGGACTGGAATACCGGGCCATTGGCCGGGCGAAACTGTTGCCCAACCTGTCGTACCGCTACAACAGTGCGCGCAATGACTCCGAGGTGACCCAGTCGACCACGGTCGGGAATATCACCCAGCAGCGCGACTACCGCAGTTACTCCTCGACCCTGACCCTGCAACAGCCGCTGTTCGACTACGGCGCCTGGGCCGAGTATCGCCAGGGCGTGGCCAAGGCCCTGCTGGCCGATGCGCAGTTCCGTGGGCGCGGGCAGGAACTGGCGGTGCGTCTGTTCCAGGCCTACAGCGAGGCGCTGTTCGCCAACGAGCAGATTGCCCTGGCCCAGGCCCAGCGCCGGGCCTATGCCGAGCAACTGACCCTCAACGAGCGGCTGCTCAAAGGCGGCGAGGGCACCCGCACCGATGTCCTGGAAACCCGAGCCCGCTATGAACTGGCCAAGGCCCAGGAAATCGAGGCTACGGACAATCTCGATGCCGCGTTGCGCACGTTGCAGGCCATCGTCGGCGAGCCGCTGGAGGTGGAGGATCTTGCACCGCTGGCGGACGACTTCCAGGTGGAGCCGCTGGCGCCGGGCAATTTCGAACATTGGCGCAACCTGGCGGTGAGCAACAACGCCCAGCTCATTGCCCAGCGACATGCCGTGGAAGCGGCGGACCAGGGCATCGAACGCAATCGCGCCGGACACCTGCCGAGCCTCAGCGCCTATGCCAGTACCGGGCGCTCCAGCTCCAGTTCGGAGAGCACCTACAACCAGCGCTATGACACCGACAGCATCGGCATCCAGTTGAACGTGCCGCTGTTCGCCGGTGGCGGTGTGTCGGCGGCGACCCGTCAGGCGGCGGCGCAGCGCGACCAGGTGCAGTACCAGTTGGATGGGCTGCTGAGCGAGACCCTCAACGAACTGCGCAAGCAGTTCAACCTGTGTGCCAGCAGCGCGGCGAAGATCCGTGCCTATGAGCTCGCGGTGGAGTCGGCGGATCGCCTGATCGAAGCGACGCGCAAGAGCGTGGCCGGCGGGGAACGGGTCAATCTCGATGTGCTGGATGCCGAGCAGCAGTTGTACGGCGCCCGGCGTGACCTGGCCCAGGCCCGCCATGACTACTTGCGGGCCTGGTTGCAGGTTCACTATCTGGCGGGGACCCTGGAGGCCAGTGACTTGCAGCGGCTGGACAGGTACTTCGCCAGCCGTGGTGCAAGGGCATCCGCCAGCCGTTGACCACCCGGCAGCGGCCAGCGCCAGCGGGCTTTGCGGGCCGGGAGCAGGCGTTCGTACGCCAGCCAGACCATGCACGCCAGCATCAGCAGGCTGTGGCCCTGTTGCACCAGGCTGGGTAGCAGCATCGCCGGCCAGCAGGCCCCGATGCACCAGAAACCATTGGTCAGCCCGTAGCGCAGGCAATCCCGCAGCATGGGCCAGCCGAAGGCGGAGATCCGCGGCGGATAGTGGCAGTTGTTCAGGCAGTGCTGCTTGGCCGGCGAGGCCTGCCAGAGCATGCACAGGACGAACACCAGCCCGAGCATGAGCCACGGGCTGTCGCTGCCGAGCAACTGCGCGGTGACACTGAGCAGGGCGATAAGCACCCCGGCGGCAGTCCACACCAGGCAATAGCTGAGCAGGAACAGCCCGATGGCCCAGGGGCGGCGGCGGCGCAGGCTACGCTTCCATAGGTAGACCAACGGACCACCCAGCAACAGCGGCATCATCGCCAGCAGCATCAGCAGCCAGGCGACCAGCAGGCCTTGCGCGTCGAAGGTCAGGGCCAGGGTCCAGGCGGACCACAGCCCATCGGAGACCCGCGAAGCCACCGAACCGCAGAATGCCGGGAGCATCAGCTGTGCTGGTGCCCCGAGCATTGCCGCCCAACCGGCGAGACTGGCCACGGCCAGCCAGGGCCATGGACCGTGCAGCAGCCTAGCTGCGAATTGCCGGTTGAACATCGTTACTGGCCCTGGCGGTAGACGCTGATGCGACCGATGGAGATATCGGCCGCCGGGGTCAGGTCGGTGCTGGCGAACAGGCTGATGTGCAGATGATCCAGGTTCAGGTCACCTTGTACATTCAGACGGTTAACGATGTCGGTAATGTCGAGGACCGCTGTCAGGCCGGCCCCGGCGTGACTTTCATCCTTCTGGCTGGCTACCCGTACGCCGAACAATCCGATGTCGCCTGCGTAGAGTTCGGGATGGGCCTCCGGCGACGCACCATCCGGCAGGTTGACGTAGAGCGAGAGGATCACGGCGTTGAGCTTGCCGCGAATATTCTCCACGTTCAGGTAGACCCGCTCCTCTGGTAACGGCGCCGCGTTGCCGGCCGTCAGCAGCCCGCGCGCGGCAAGTTTCTGCGCGACCTTGGCGATACCGGGCTTGTCCAGGCGTACAGGGCTTTCGAAACGACTGCCGAGCAGCTTGATCGGCTGGGCATTGGCGCCGAGCAGTTCGGTGACTTTGGTATCGGCCACTGCCGTTGCCTCCACCTTCGCGGTGGCGAGGTTCGCCTGGGGTGGTGTTGGAAGGTCCTGGTAGGTATAGCCCAGGTCTTGCAGGCTGAGCATCTGCGAGACGATGTAGGTGTAGGTGCTGCCGTCCGGTGCCGGCATGATGAACGGGCGGCCACCCGAAGGAGGACCCTCGACCCAGGCCGGATCATCGACCGGGTTCTTGTGGGCCGGATTGCGATCGAGCCAGACCTGCCAGAGGCGGTCGATGTTGGCATGGTGGAGCCAGAATACGGGATCCAGGCCGGCCATTTGCGGGTCAGACATCAGGCCTTCGAACGGGTCTTTCTCGCCGGGCCTGTTGATGTGGCCACCTACAGCGATGTGCACTGGGTTATGCGGGTTGTTTTCCAGGCCGCCTTGTACGTCGCCGTCGAAATGGAAGACGGTTTCCGGGCCACCGAAGCCAGGCGTACCGCCCGTGGCGCCGCCGGTGAACAGGGCGATGTCCAGGGACTTGAGGTTGATTTTCAGCGGGTTGATAACCACGCGCCCGTCGATCGTGTTGCCAAAGCGCAGTTTCGGCAGGGCCAGCGGGTTGTTGGTGCCGTCGGGCAACTTGGCTTCGTAGAAGATGTGCGGCAGGGTGACACTGTGCAACCGGGTGCCGATCTCGTTGTAGTTCCAGTAGGGCAGTGCCCAGTCCGATGGGCCATTGAGCTTGATGATCGTCTCGCGCACGATGTTTTCGAACGCCAGCAGGTAGCCACGGTGCCAGGGCAGGAAGTACCAGCTCTGGTGCTGGCATTGGTTCCAGAACAGATCCTGGTCCTTCTGCGTGGGCAGGGGCGTTTCTTCGTCGATCTGCCAGTGGCTGATCCACAGGTCTTTCTTGAAACCATGGATAGCGCCGAGGAATTGCCAACTGGTGTTGTCGGTGATCGGTCGCTTCTGCAATTCCTGTACGGCCTTGGCGTACCACAACATGGTGTCGTTCCAGCCGTCTCCCAGATCCCACAGATCCTTACGCACATACGTCATGTTCACGCTCTCCATATTCCATGTGAGGGGATGTTCCATACGGGCCTGCTCACGATAGGCCTGTGGCATCAAAGTGCCATATCCGCGCGTCGGGATGTTGAAGGAAATATACGTGCACCAACCAAACGAAAAGGGGCCGATGCTTGCGCATCGGCCCCTTGAGAACTGCCGTGTAATCAGTGCTCGGCAACGGCCTTTCGTCGCGGCGCCGTTGCGGCATGCTCATCCTCGGCCACCATCGGGATTTCCTTGCCGTCGGCATCGAACAGCTTGCCGTCCTTGAAGTAGTCGCCGTCACGCAGGGCGGAGATGTCGGAATAGACCACGGTGCGCTCATAACCGGCTGCGAACACCGATTGCTGGTCGGAGTTGCCGATCTTGAAGTGGTTGAACAGCAGGTTCAGGGAAATCGCCATGATCGCCGCCGAGCTGATGCCCGAGTGGAAGATGGTCTCGAACCAGTTGGGGAAGTGATCGTAGAAGTTCGGTGCCGCGATCGGGATCATGCCGAAGCCCAGGGAGGCGGCGACGATGATCAGGTTCATGTTGTTCTTGTATTCCACCTTGGACAGGGTGCGGATCCCGCTCGCCGCCACGGTGCCGAACAGCACGATGCCCGCGCCGCCCAGCACCGAGGTCGGTACTGCGGCAATCACCCGGCCCATGATCGGCAGCAGGCCGAGGATCACCAGGATCACGCCACCGGTGGCCACCACGTAGCGGCTTTTCACGCCGGTGACCGCGACCAGGCCGACGTTCTGGGCGAAGGCGCTCTGGGTGAAGGAGCCGAAGATCGGTGCCAGGATGCTCGACGCCATGTCGGCGCGCAGGCCGTCGCCGAGGCGGCGCGAGTCGACCTTGGTGTCGATGATTTCACCGACGGCGAGGATGTCGGCCGAGGTTTCCACCAGGGTCACGATGATCACGATGCACATCGACAGGATCGCGGCGATGTGGAAGGTCGGCATGCCGAAGTGGAACGGCGACGGCATCGCCACCAGCGGGCCGTCCAGCACCTTGCTGAAGTCGGCCATGCCCAGCGACCAGGCGATCAGGGTGCCGATGATCATGGCCAGCAGGATCGACAGGCGCGAGATCGAGGCGCTGCCGAGCTTACTCAGGGCCAGCACGAAGGTGAAGGTCAGGGCGGCCAGGCCGATGTTCTCCATGCTGCCGAATTCCGGCGACTTGCTGTTGCCGCCCATCACCCAGCGCGCCGCGACCGGCATCAGGGTCAGGCCGATGGTGGTGATGACGATGCCGGTCACCAGCGGGGGGAAGTATTTGGTAATGCGCGAGAAGATCGGGGTGATCAGGAAACCGAGGAACGATGCGGCCATCACCGCCCCGAGCACGCCTGGCAAGCCGCCGCCGCCTTCGGTGGAGAGGATCGCGCCCATGGTCGCCACACCGGCGAACGACACGCCCTGCACCAGCGGCAACTGGCAACCGAAGAACGGAAGGCCGAGGGTTTGCAGCAGGGTCGCCAGGCCGCCGGCGAACAGCGATGCAGCGATCAGCAGGCCAATCTCGGCAGGGCCGAGGCCGGCAGCCTGGCCAAGAATCAGCGGCACCGCAACGATACCGCCATACATCGTCAGAACGTGTTGCAGACCATAAGCGACGTTGGCACCCAGGCCGAGGTTTTCATCTTCCGGACGAGGCGCAGTGGAAGACGTGCTTGGTGAGGACGTATTCATGGGAGCAGGATCTCGGTATTTATTGTTGTGCCGCTACTGTAGACATCTGTTGCCAAACATTGCCAGAGAAATTGTATACAATTTATCGATTGGCTCATGAACAGTAAGGCCATTGATTTGGCCAAATAGCGGTTGCAGTAATCGTTCCAAAAAGGCGAGACGCTGTACCACGGTGTAGGAAAAAACCGTGTACAGCGCTAAATAAGCTGTCTGGTTGGACAGGAAATGCAGGCGGGGCGAAAAGGTTAGGGCGCTAAAAGATCTTGATCTTCGATCAATTGATGGAATTCGCGCTCCAGTTCGGTGCGGTCTGCCAGGTTAAGCTCCACAAGGCGGCGCAGGTGCTCCATCGAAGCCAGGTCGATGTGCAGGCAGATGAAGCCCAGTTGGGTTTTCTCTACATGGCGCAATTGCACCTGCATCAGCACCTTCGCATCGGGACTGAGGGTGACCTCGGCGTCGAACAACTGTTCGCCATCGGCATCCCAACTGGACGGGACCTCCACCAGCAGCCCCTTGAGGGAGATGTCGACCAGCGCGGCCTTCCAGCGCCGGGCGCCCTGGATCAATTCGGTAGGGGCATCGAAGGCAATGCGTTTGAAGCGTCGACGATCGTTCTGCTCGCTCATGCTCGGCCCTCCGGGTGGGTTCGACAACTATAGTCCAGCCCTTGCCAGCACCGCCCAAGGGGCGCAATCTTCGATAGTGGCGAAGGGCTTCAGAGGCTCTAGACCAACGTGGGGGCTGGCCTTTCCGGCCAGTGTCGCTAGACTCGAAACGCTACCTTTAATCAATTTGCTGGAAGCGAACCATGAACAACAATAATAGCCTGGCCCGCCATATCCCCTGGCTGGTGCTGGCAGTACTAGGGGCCTGTGCGCTCGGGGTGGTTGCCCTGCGGCGTGGCGAAGCCATCAATGCCTTGTGGATTGTCGTCGCCTCGGTGGCGATCTACCTGGTCGCGTACCGTTACTACAGCCTGTTCATCGCCACCAAGGTGATGCAGCTGGACCCTCGCCGGGCCACTCCGGCGGTGCTCAACAACGATGGCCTGGATTATGTCCCGACCAACAAGCACATCCTCTTCGGTCACCACTTCGCGGCCATCGCCGGCGCGGGGCCGCTGGTCGGGCCGGTGCTTGCCGCACAGATGGGCTACCTGCCCGGTACCTTGTGGCTGATCGCCGGCGTCGTGCTGGCCGGTGCGGTGCAGGACTTCATGATCCTGTTCCTCTCCACCCGCCGCAACGGTCGCTCCCTGGGCGACATGGTGCGCGAGGAGATGGGCCGGATCCCGGGGACCATCGCCCTGTTCGGCTGCTTCCTGATCATGATCATCATCCTCGCCGTGCTGGCGCTGATCGTGGTGAAAGCACTGGCTGAAAGCCCGTGGGGCATGTTCACCGTGATCGCGACCATCCCGATCGCGATGTTCATGGGCATCTACATGCGCTACATCCGCCCGGGCCGCATCGGTGAAATCTCCATCATCGGCGTGGTCCTGCTGCTGCTGTCCATCTGGCTGGGGGGCCAGGTTGCCGCGGATCCGGTATGGGGCCCTGCATTCACCTTCACCGGCGTGCAGATCACCTGGATGCTGGTGGGCTATGGCTTCGTCGCCGCCGTACTGCCGGTATGGCTGGTGCTGGCACCGCGTGACTACCTCTCCACCTTCCTCAAGATCGGCACTATCGTCGGCCTGGCCATCGGTATCCTGATCATCGCGCCCGAGCTGAAAATGCCGGCGCTGACCCAGTTCACCGACGGTACCGGCCCGGTCTGGAAGGGCACCCTGTTCCCGTTCCTGTTCATCACCATCGCCTGTGGCGCGGTGTCCGGCTTCCATGCGCTGATCTCCTCGGGGACCACGCCGAAGCTGCTGGATAACGAAGTCAACGCCCGCTACATCGGCTACGGCGGCATGCTGATGGAGTCGTTCGTTGCCATCATGGCCATGGTCGCCGCCTCGGTGATCGAGCCGGGTGTCTACTTCGCCATGAACAGCCCGGCCGCCGTGGTCGGTGCCGACGTCGTGTCGGTGGCGCAGACGGTCAGCAGTTGGGGCTTCACCATCACCCCCGAGCAACTTGAAGCCACCGCCCGCGACATCGGCGAGCACACCATCCTGGCCCGTGCCGGTGGTGCGCCGACCCTCGCAGTGGGTATCGCGCAGATCCTCCACCAGGTATTGCCGGGTGAAAACACCATGGCCTTCTGGTACCACTTCGCGATCCTCTTCGAGGCGCTGTTCATCCTCACCGCGGTGGACGCCGGTACCCGTGCCGGTCGCTTCATGTTGCAGGACCTGCTGGGCAGCTTCGTCCCGGCGCTGAAGCGCACCGAGTCCTGGGGCGCCAACCTGCTCGCGACTGCCGGCTGCGTAGCGCTCTGGGGTTACCTGCTGTACCAGGGCGTGATCGATCCGCTGGGAGGCATCAACACCCTGTGGCCGCTGTTCGGCATCTCCAACCAGATGCTCGCCGGCATCGCCCTGATGCTCGGCACCGTGGTGCTGATCAAGATGAAGCGCCAGCAGTACATCTGGGTCACCCTGGTGCCTGCGGTGTGGCTGCTGATCTGCACCACCACGGCGGGCCTGATCAAGCTGTTCGACCCGAACCCGGCGGTCGGCTTCCTGGCCCTGGCCAAGAAATACAGCACCGCGCTGGACGCTGGCCAGGTCCTGGCTCCGGCCAAGGACATCGGGCAGATGCAGCACGTGATCTTCAACGCCTACACCAACGCAACCCTGACCGTGCTGTTCCTGGTGGTGGTCTTCAGCATCCTGTTCTTCGCCCTCAAGGTCGGCTACGCCGCCCTCGGCAAGAAGGAGCGCAGCGACAAGGAAACCCCGTTCCAGGCCCAGCCGGAAGCTTGATAGAGGAATGCAGTGATGTTCAACGACCTGGGTCGACTGGGTAAGTACCTGGGGCAGGCAGCCCGCCTGATGGTCGGCATGCCCGACTACGACAACTACGTCGAGCACATGCAGAAGAAGCACCCGGACCAGCCGGTGATGAGCTACGAGGCGTTCTTCCGCGAACGCCAGGAAGCCCGTTACGGCGGCAAGGGTGGGCCGAAGTGCTGTTGAGCTTCGGCCGCTAGCGACAAACCTGTGGGAGCCCGGGGCACCGGGCTCCCACAGTCATTTTCAGCGTCAGGAGAATTCGTGTGCATTCCCCCATTCCCGTAACCGTGCTCATCGGTTTCCTCGGTGCCGGCAAGACCACCCTGCTGCGCCATATCCTCAAGGCCGAGCACGGCCTGAAGATCGCCGTCATCGAAAACGAATTCAGCGATGCCGGCATCGACACCCAACTGCTTGGCGACGCGCCGGTCGAGGTCATGACCCTGGCCAACGGCTGCGTCTGCTGCAGCATCCACACCGACCTGACCAAGGCCCTGTTCCTGCTGCTGGAGCGTCTGGACAGCGGTGAGATCGCCTTCGACCGCCTGGTGATCGAATGCACCGGCCTGGCCGACCCGGCGCCGGTGGCGCAGACCTTCTTCATCGATGAGGAACTGCGTGATCGCTACATCCTCGATGGCATCATCACCCTGGTGGACGCGGCCCATGCCGACCTGCACCTGACCCAGGCCATCGCCCAGGCCCAGGTCGGGTTCGCCGACCGCCTGCTGCTGAGCAAGACCGACCTGGTGGACGACGCCACGGTCGAGGCGCTGACGGCGCGGCTCGGCCGGATCAACCGTCGCGCGCCGGTGCGGGTGGTGGACAACGGGCAGATCGACCTGGCCGAATTGCTGGATGTGCGGGGCTTCAATCTCAATGCCGACCTCGGTGGCGGCATGAGCCTGCGGCCGGTGCTGGCGACCACCACCCCGGACCGGATTTCCAGCCTGGTGCTGCGCACTGAAACGCCGCTGGATATCGACCGGCTCAGCGAGTTCATGAACGAACTGCTGGAGGAGCATGGCAAGCAGCTGCTGCGCTACAAGGGCGTGCTGAATATCGCCGGGGAGGATCGGCGCCTGGTGTTCCAGGGCGTGCTGAAGCTGTATGGCTTCGACTGGGACACCGAGTGGGCCGAGGGCGAAACGAGGGAAAGCGTGATGGTGTTCATCGCCGATCAGTTGCCGGAAGAGAAGATCCGGGCGGGGTTCGAGGCGTTGAGTCGCTGATCCAGAGAACACCGCGGCCCCTGTGGGAGTACGCCCAGCCTTTCAGGCTGCGCTGTCGCGCAGAGAACAGTTCCAAAGCACGACGCGTACCCTGTGGGAGCGGGTTCACCCGCGATTGCTATGGTGAATTCACTACTGCAATCGCGGGTGAACCCGCTCCCACAGTGGTCGGTGGCGATCTTGCAGCCACAAAAAAACCGATGCCGGTCACCCGGCATCGGTTTTTTCAGTACAGCCCTGAATCAGTTGCCGTAGACAGGCAGCTTCTTGCAGATGGCCTTGACCTTCTCGCGAACGGCGTCGATCACCGCTTCGTTGTTCAGGTCAGCCAGGATGTCGCAGATCCAGCCAGCCAGTTCCTTGCACTCGGCTTCCTTGAAGCCGCGAGTGGTGACGGCTGGAGTACCGAAGCGCAGGCCCGAAGTGACGAACGGGGAGCGCGGGTCGTTAGGCACGGAGTTCTTGTTGACGGTGATGTAGGCGCGGCCCAGGGCAGCGTCGGCATCTTTGCCGGAGATCTCCTGCTTGATCAGCGAGAGCAGGAACAGGTGGTTCTGGGTGCCGCCGGAAACGACGTCGAAACCACGCTCGATGAACACGCTGGCCATGGCCTGGGCGTTTTTCACTACCTGCTGCTGGTAGGCCTTGAACTCAGGCTGCAGCGCTTCCTTGAAGCAGATGGCCTTGGCCGCGATCACGTGCTCCAGCGGGCCGCCCTGGGCGCCCGGGAAGACTGCGGAGTTCAGCTTTTTCTCGATGTCGGCGTTGGCACGGGCCAGGATCAGGCCGCCACGCGGACCACGCAGGGTCTTGTGGGTGGTGGTGGTGACGACGTCGGCGAACGGAACCGGGTTCGGGTAGACGCCTGCGGCGACCAGGCCGGCCACGTGGGCCATGTCGACGAACAGGTAGGCACCCACTTTGTCGGCGATGGCGCGGAAGCGGGCGAAGTCCAGGACCTGCGAGTAGGCCGAGAAACCGGCAACGATCATTTTCGGCTTGTGCTCGACCGCCAGGCGCTCGACTTCGTCGTAGTCGATCAGGCCGTTACCGTCGATGCCGTACTGGATGGCGTTGTACAGCTTGCCCGACGAGCTTACCGACGCACCGTGGGTCAGGTGGCCACCGTGGGCCAGGCTCATGCCGAGGATGGTGTCGCCAGCAGACAGCAGGGCCAGGTAGACCGCGGCGTTGGCCTGGGAACCGGCGTGCGGCTGGACGTTGGCGTAGTCGGCACCGAACAGTTCCTTGGCACGATCGATGGCCAGTTGCTCGACCACGTCGACGTACTCGCAACCACCGTAGTAGCGCTTGCCCGGGTAGCCTTCGGCGTACTTGTTGGTCAGGACCGAGCCCTGGGCCTCCATCACGGCCGGGCTGGTGTAGTTTTCCGAAGCGATCAGCTCGATGTGCTCTTCCTGGCGCTGGGCTTCCTGCTGCATGGCTTCGAAGAGCTCGGCGTCGTACTTGGCAATGGTCAAATCACGGCTGAACATGGCGGTCCTCAAGGATCGGGCTGAAATAGGCCGGCATTCTACCCCATAGACTTTTGTCTGGCATATGAAAGGGCGTCATCTGGCGGACAAATGGGATTCAAGCAGGGGAAAACCGGCTGCTATTCCAGCATGAACAGGGTTTCGTTGCTGAATTGCGCCTCGAACTGGTGGGCCGGCATCGGCCGGCCGAACAGATAGCCCTGGACTTCGTCGCAGCCATGTTCGCGGAGGAATTCCAGCTGTTCATGGGTTTCCACGCCCTCGGCGATCACTGCCAGGTTGAGGCTGTGGGCCATGGCGATGATCGCCCGGGCGATCTGCGCGTCCTGCTCGCCCTCGGGAAGGCCGTCGACGAAGGTGCGGTCGATCTTCAGCACGTCGATGGGGAACTGCTTGAGGTAGTTGAGCGACGAATAGCCGGTACCGAAATCGTCGACGGCGATGCTCAGGCCGAGGTTCTTCAGGCTGTCGAGGATCTGCATGGCCTCGTGGACTTCACGCATCAGGATGCTTTCGGTCAGTTCCAGCTCCAGGCACGCGGGCGGCAGGCCGGTGTCCTTGAGGATGGCGGCGATGCGGTTGCCCAGCTGGCCGTCGGAGAACTGCCGCGCCGAGATGTTCACCGAGACCTTCGGCACCCGCACCCTGGCCTGGTGCCAGGCCTTGAGCTGGCGCGAGGCTTCGGCGATGACCCAGTCGCCTACATCCACCACCAGGCCCAGTTCCTCCATCACCGGGATGAAATCCCCCGGCGGCACCAGCCCGCGCTGTGGATGCCGCCAGCGCAGCAGGGCCTCGGCTCCGGTCAGGCGCTTGCCGTCGCCGCTGAACTGCGGTTGGTAATAGAGGATGAATTCGTTCTGCTCCAGGGCATGGCGCAGGTCGCTTTCCAGCTCCAGGCGCTCCAGGGCGCTGGCGTTCATGTCGGCCTGGTAGAACTGGAAGTTGTTCTTGCCGCGTTCCTTGGCGTGGTACATCGCGGTGTCGGCGTTCTTCATCAACTGGCTCAGCTCGCTGCCGTCCTGCGGGCTGAGGGCGATGCCGATACTGGCGGTGACGAAGAACTCGCGGTTCTCCAGGACGAACGGCCGCACCAGGCTGGTGAGGATCTGCTCGGCCACATGCACGGCGCGGTGCAGCGCCATTTCCCGGGTCGCCCGCGGCTGCAGGAGCAGGGTGAACTCGTCGCCACCCATGCGCGCCACCGTGTCGTCGTCATCGACGCAATCGAGCAGGCGCTCGGCCATGTCCTTGAGCATGCGGTCGCCGGCGGCATGGCCGAGGGAGTCGTTGATCGGCTTGAAGCGGTCGAGGTCGAGGAACATCAGCACCACCCACGACTTGTGCCGCTCGGCCTGCTGCAGCGCGGTGTACAGGCGGTCCTGGAACAGCGTGCGGTTGGGCAGGTGGGTGAGGGCGTCGTAGTAGGCCAGGCGATGGATGCGCTGTTCGCTGGCCTTGCGCTCGCTGATATCGGTGAAGAAGCACACGTAGCTGGCCAGGTCGCCTTCGTCGTCGAGCACCGCGGTGATGCCGACCCACGCCGGGTAGTGCTCGCCATTGCGTCGCTTGAGCCAGATCTCACCTTCCCAGGTGCCGTGCTGGTGCAGTTGCTTGAGGATGTAGCGCAGGGTCGAGTCCTGCTGGCCGTCGACCGTGAGCATGCTCGGCACCTGGTCGAGCACGTCGCGCACGGCATAGCCACTGACCCGGCTGAAGGCTTCGTTGGCCTGGACGATGTAGCCGGCCGGATCGGTGATCAGGATCGCCGACGTGGAATGCTCGAAGACCGTCGCGGCCATGCGCAGGTCTTTTTCCGCACGGCGCTGCTGGCTGATATCGCGACCGACGCCGAGGATCCCGCCGAACTGGTCATGTTCGTCCCAGACCAGCACCAGGCGCAGTTCGATAGGGATCTTGCGGCCATCGGCGCGCAGGCAGTCGAAGAGGAACAACTGGGTCGGCACCTGGGTACGCAGCGCGGCCAGTTGCGCGGCATCGCCGAGCGCGCGGTTGACCCGCTCGACCAGGGTATACAGCCCGGCCAGTTGTGCCGGGTTGGCGATGGTCGACTGCCAGCCGTTGCTGAAAATCCACTCGACGTCGTAGCCCAGCACCGATTGCACCGAAGGACTGACGTAGTTGAGCTGGAGGCGGTCGTCGGTGGAGAAGATTACGTCGCTGATGCTTTCAGCGAGCATGCGATAGCGCTGTTCGCTATCGCGCAGGGATTCGCTGGCCTCCAACTGGTCGGTGACGTCCTTGGCCACGCCGATGATCCGCGTGACGTTGCCGGCGGCATCCCGGGTCAGCACCTGTTCGCGGATGTCGTAGCGGCGCCAGCGCTGGTCGTGATGGCGGAAGCGCAACTGGCAATGCAGTTGCTCGACATAGCCGCTTTCCCGCTGCTGGCGGCGCAGGTCGCGGTACAGCTCGGCGTCCTCCGGATGCAGCAGGATCTCCCAGAAGAATTCGCCCATGCGCGCCAGCTCGTGGCGCTCGTAGCCGAGGGTCTGGCCAAGATGGCGGTTGCTGAAGATCATCCGCAGGCTTTGCACGTCCTGGACGTAGAGCTGGTCCGGCACGGTGCGGACCACGTCGGACCAGAAACTCTCGCGCTCCAGCAGCGACAGTTCGACACGCTTGCGGCTGGTGATATCGCTGATGCTGAGGATCACCGCCCGATAATCGCGGCGTTGCTCGGGGAAGCGCACCATCAGCCACAGGTGCTGGTCCAGGCCATGCGCGGTCGGCAAGCGCACTTCCAGTTCCAGGCGCGCCTGGCGGTCCAGCACCGCCGCTACCAGTTGCACGCCGACGCCGCCGTTTTCCAGGGCATTGCCGGCGATCAGGTGCCGCCAGGTGCCTTCGCAGCAATCGACACCCAGCAGTTGCAGGGCAACCTGGTTGACTTCCGTCACCTTCAGCTCGCGCAGCAATTGCTCGCGCAAGGTCGGGTCGGCGTCCAGGCGTTGTTCCAGTTCCAGGCGGCTGCGCAGGCGCAGGCGGTCGAGGATCGGGTCCAGGCCCGACAGGTCCAGCACGCACAGGGCGACGCCGGTGCTTTCGAAGATGTCCTGGTAGCGGCGGCGCCCGGCCTGGAGCATCTGGTTGCGCCGGCGCATGTTGAACAGTGCCAGCACGGGCAGCAGCGCGCAGAGCAGGCCGAGCAGGGCCTTGCCGACCAGCGCCGGGAGCAGTTCACCGCGGGTGCGCTCGGCATCGTGGAAGCCGCGCAGTTGCCAGTCGCTGTTATCGACGAAGGCCAGCATTACGCTTTGCAGCGGTGCGGTTTCGGTCGTCGGCGACGTCGCCTGTTGGCGTTGCAGGTGCTGGTGGATGATCCCGGCGGTCTGGCCGTTTTCCAGTTGCCACTGGAGATGGTCGGCGGGCTCCAGGCGTTCGGCCAGTTGCTGGTACCAGGCCGGTTCGAAGCGCAGCAGCCAGTAGCCAGCACCGTCGCGCTGGCGCAGCAACAGATAGACCCGCTCGTTGCCGGGCGCATTGCTGAAGTGATGATCCTGCTCGTGGTTCAGGCGCAGCAGTTCGGTCATGGCCGCCTGGTCCGGCGACGGGCCAAGGCTGTCGCGCAGGATCCGCCCGTCGCCATCGAGCCAGGCCAGGCTGGCGAGGGCGGGCTGGCGCTGGTGCAGGCGGGCGTACAGCCCCGCCAGGACGTTGGCATCTGGTGCAGTGGCACCGACCGGCAGCAGGTTGCGTGTGCGTTCGGCTTCCAGGGCCAGGCTCAGGTTGAGGCGATCGGCAATCTCGGCGCTGGCATCGATGCTGTGCTGGCGGCGTTCGGTGACGGTGCGGCGGTATTGATCGAAGGTTTGCCACAGCAGCAGGGCCAGCAACAGCAAGGCCAGGGTGGCCAGGGCACCCTTGAGCGAGCCGCGCAGGGGCTGACCCGACGCAACGGCGGCTTTGCGCAAGGAAGGCGGCTGATTGAGGTCGGTCAAACGGTGTTCCTGCGGTATGGCTGGCTGGTCGTCGCAGCGCGCACTATAAGCCGGACGCCCGAAGGGCGGCTAGCATGCCCTGACTTGTGGCAAAGTGCCAGTCCTGTTCATCGGGCCGGCACCTGCCCGGCTGTGCTGCCCCTGCCCGGCGGCGTCCAGTTGGGGTAACCTTGGCGGTTCCGATTATCCGTTACCGAGGGTGAGGCCGCTGCCCGTGCCCGCCGTGAGCCTGCCCTGACAGAACACGGCGCTCCACCCCGATACCCGGTTTTTGTCCAGCCCTGTCCCGTGGACGGGGCTTTTCCAACGATTCGAGCGAGGTCCGCATTTTGGCTCAATACGTTTACACCATGCACCGGCTGAGCAAGGTTGTTCCGCCCAAGCGTGAAATTCTCAAGAACATCTCCCTGTCGTTCTTCCCTGGCGCCAAGATCGGCGTCCTGGGCCTGAACGGCTCGGGCAAATCCACCTTGCTGAAGATCATGGCCGGCGTCGATACCGAGTTCGACGGCGAAGCCCGCCCGATGCCGGAGCTGAACGTCGGCTACCTGCCGCAGGAGCCGCAGCTGGATCCCTCCAAGACCGTGCGCGAAGTGGTCGAGGAAGCGGTCAGCGTGATCAAGGACGCCCAGGCCCGCCTGGACGAGGTCTACGCGGCCTACGCCGAGCCGGATGCCGATTTCGACAAGCTGGCCGCCGAACAGGCCAAGCTGGAGGCCATCCTGCAGGCCAGCGACGGCCACAACCTGGAGCGCCAGCTGGAAGTCGCCGCCGACGCCCTGCGCCTGCCGGCCTGGGAGGCCAAGGTGGAACACCTGTCGGGCGGTGAGAAGCGCCGCGTCGCCCTGTGCCGCCTGCTACTGTCCGCGCCGGACATGCTGCTCCTCGACGAACCGACCAACCACCTGGACGCCGATTCCGTCGCCTGGCTGGAACACTTCCTCCACGACTTCCCGGGCACCGTGGTGGCGATCACCCACGACCGTTACTTCCTGGACAACGTCGCGGGCTGGATCCTCGAACTCGACCGCGGCGCCGGTATTCCTTACGAGGGCAACTACTCCGGCTGGCTGGAAGCCAAGTCCGAGCGTCTGGCCCAGGAATCCAAGCAGCAGTCGGCCCATGAAAAGGCCATGAAGGAAGAGCTGGAGTGGGTGCGCAAAGGCGCCAAGGCTCGCCAGTCCAAGTCCAAGGCCCGTCTGGCACGCTTCGAGGAAATGCAGTCGCAGGAATTCCAGAAGCGCAGCGAAACCAACGAGATCTACATCCCGGCCGGTCCGCGCCTGGGCGACAAGGTCATCGAATTCAAGAACGTGACCAAGGGCTACGGCGACCGCGTACTGATCGACAACCTGTCGTTCGTCATGCCAAAAGGCGCGATCGTCGGCGTTATCGGCGGTAACGGCGCGGGTAAATCGACCCTGTTCCGCATGCTGATGGGCAAGGAACAACCGGACTCCGGCAGCATCGAGATCGGCGAAACCGTGCAACTGGCCTGCGTCGACCAGAGCCGCGAGGACCTGGACGGCAACAAGACCGTGTTCCAGCAGATCTCCGACGGTTCCGACCAGATCCGTATCGGCAACTACGAGATTCCGTCGCGCACCTACGTCGGTCGCTTCAACTTCAAGGGCGGCGACCAGCAGAAGTTCGTCAAGGACCTGTCCGGTGGTGAGCGTGGCCGTCTGCACCTGGCCCTGACCCTGAAAGAGGGCGCCAACGTCCTGCTGCTCGACGAACCGTCCAACGACCTGGACGTGGAAACCCTGCGTTCGCTGGAGGAAGCCCTGCTGGACTTCCCGGGCGCCGCCATCGTGATTTCCCACGATCGCTGGTTCCTGGACCGTGTCGCGACCCACATCCTGGCTTACGAGGATGATTCGCAGGCGGTGTTCTTCGAGGGTAACTACACCGAGTACGAAGCCGATCGCAAGAAGCGCCTGGGCGAGGCTGCTGCCCAGCCGCACCGGGTACGGCACAAGAAGCTGGCCTGATAAGGCTGGTCGATTGATGCACAGGAATGGGGCCCTTAGTGGCCCCATTTTTGTGCCTTAGGTTCAGATCGATGATGGCCCATCGCTGGCAAGCCAGCTCCCACAGGCATGGTGCGTGCAGTCCCTGTGGGAGCTGGCTTGCCAGCGATGAGGCCCCTTGAATTCTGTATACATTTACAGAAATGCACCAAAAAAATTCATAAAAACGACATTTCGCCCTGTTCCAGTGCGATTGCTTCTTGGTAAAGTCCCGAAAAAACCAAAAAGTCCAACTCCCTCGGTGAGATGTCTACTCATGACTGAATCTGTCGATCACTTCCTGGCACGGCTGAAACAACGCGACCCTGCCCAACCCGAATTCCACCAGGCTGTCGAAGAAGTCCTGCGCAGCCTCTGGCCGTTCCTCGAAGCCAACCCGCACTACCTCGAAGCCGGCATCCTCGAGCGCATGGTCGAGCCGGAGCGCGCCATTCTGTTCCGGGTGTCGTGGGTCGATGATGCAGGCAAGGTCCAGGTCAACCGGGGTTATCGCATCCAGATGAGCAGCGCCATCGGCCCGTACAAGGGCGGGCTGCGCTTCCACCCGTCGGTGAACATCGGCGTGCTGAAGTTCCTGGCGTTCGAGCAAGTGTTCAAGAACTCCCTCACCTCCCTGCCCATGGGCGGCGGCAAGGGTGGTTCGGACTTCGATCCGAAGGGCAAGAGCGACGCGGAAGTCATGCGTTTCTGCCAGGCCTTTATGAGCGAGCTGTATCGCCACATCGGCGCCGACCTGGACGTTCCGGCCGGTGACATCGGTGTCGGCGCGCGCGAGATCGGCTTCATGTTCGGCCAGTACAAGCGCCTGGCCAACCAGTTCACGTCGGTACTGACCGGCAAGGGCATGACCTACGGCGGTAGCCTGATCCGTCCAGAGGCCACCGGCTACGGCTGCGTGTACTTCGCCGAGGAAATGCTCAAGCGCGAGGACAAGCGCATCGATGGCCGTCGCGTGGCCATTTCGGGCTCTGGCAACGTTGCCCAGTACGCGGCGCGCAAGGTCATGGACCTGGGCGGCAAGGTGATCTCGCTGTCGGACTCCGAAGGCACCCTGTTCGCCGAGGCCGGCCTCACCGACGCCCAGTGGGATGCGCTGATGGAGCTCAAGAACGTCAAGCGCGGTCGCCTGAGCGAACTGGCCGGCCAGTTCGGCCTGGAATTCCGCGCCGGCCAGCGCCCCTGGAACCTGCCGTGCGATATCGCCCTGCCATGTGCGACCCAGAACGAGCTGGACCTGGACGATGCCCGCGCCCTGCTGGCCAACGGCTGCATCTGCGTGGCCGAAGGCGCCAACATGCCGACCACCCTGGAAGCGGTCGACCTGTTCATCGAAGCGGGAATCCTGTTCGCCCCGGGCAAGGCGTCCAACGCCGGTGGCGTTGCGGTCAGCGGCCTGGAAATGTCGCAGAACGCCATGCGCCTGCTGTGGACCGCCGGTGAAGTGGACAGCAAGCTGCACAACATCATGCAATCGATCCACCACGCCTGCGTTCACTATGGCGAGGAAAACGGCCGCATCAACTACGTCAAGGGCGCCAACATCGCCGGCTTCGTGAAAGTCGCCGATGCCATGCTGGCCCAGGGCGTGGTCTAGGATTCAGGCTCCGGCTCGATGGTGACGACTTCGATCAACTGATCGCCCGCCGGTCGCCGCCACACCACCTCGTCACCGGGCGCCGCTCCGAGCAGCGCCCGGCCCAGCGGGGAACCCCAGTTGACCAGGCCGGCAGCGATGTCGGCCTGGTCTTCCCCCACCAGTTGCACCTTGTGTTCGCGATCCTGCTCATCGACGTAGGTCACGCGGCTGCCGATCTGTACCTTTTCCCTTGAAGTCGCCGTGGGCACCACCTGGGCGCTCTGTTGCCGTGCGCTGAAGTAGCGCAGGTCGCGCTCGGTATCGGCCAGGCGTTGCTTGTCGCCCCGTTCGCCCTGGGCCAGCAGTTCGCTGCGCAGGCGATTGAGCTGCGCGACGCGCTCCTGCAGAAGCGCAAGGCCGCGGGCGGTCACGTAGTTGGGCTGCTCGCTGATGCTGCGCTCGACCGGCTGGCTGGCCTGGTTGGCAGCTTGGTCTTCGTTGACGAATGCTCGGCTCATGAAGGTCTCCTTTGCCAGAAGACCATGCTGACAGGCCCGGGGTTGCAGTGGATGTCCGATTACGACCTGTTCAGCGCCGATAGGCCCTGGCGGCGTCGCGGTCCTTTTCCTGCTGCCAGCGCTCCTCGCGTTCGTCCCAATGGCGGTCGTAGTAGCGTTGCTGGTCCTGGCTCTGGCGCATCGCCTGGCATTGGCGGAAGCCGTCGTCCCAGCCGGTTTCGTACTGGCGTTCGTGGAGGTAACGTGGCACGTTCTTGCGAAACGCCCCCGCCATCACCCCGGCGGCCTGCTGGCCGCTGCCGCAGCCGTCCTGGAAACCGTCGGCGTAGGCCGGTGGATACCCCTGGTCAAGCAACTGCTGGTGGGTCGACTGACAACCGGCCAACAGCAACAACACAACAAAACAGTACCGCCGCATCGCAACACTCTCCGCATGATGGGGAAAGTCTAGGTGGGGGAATGTCAGTGTGGTGTCAAAAGGCCGTGAAACTCTCGCAGAGCTGGTGGCAGCACCGCGTACCCTGTGGGAGCGGGTTCACCCGCGATTACTATGGTGAATTCACTACTGCAATCGCGGGTGAACCCGCTCCCACAGGGTACGCGGCGCGGCATCAGTAGTTGTACCACTTCAATTCCAGCATCACCTCGTTCTGCGCCGTCGCCAGCTGGCTGAACTCGCGCTTGGCGCTCAACCTTAACCCGAGGCTGTCACTCAGCTCCCATTGCTGGTTAAGGCTGAGGCTGCGCCGCACCTCGCCATTGGTGAAGTAATCGCCCTTGGCCTCGACGCTCAGGTTGCCCAGCCCGTTGCGCCACAGCACACCGGTGTTGAACCCGGCCGCCGGGGCGATGAACTGGGCGAAGTCGTTGTGGTGCTCGACGCGCACCGTGCCGAGGGCAAAGCCGAGCATGTCGTCACCGAGTTTCCAGGTGCCGCCCGCGCCGCCATTGACGTGGCTGACCAGCACCTCGTCGTCATGCTTGCCCGGTACCCGTTCCAGCCCGCCGGAAACCTGCCACGACCAAGGCTTCAACAGGTCGTTGCGCGGCGTCAGCGAGCGAATGGTCGCCAGGTCCAGGCGCTGCACCTGCCAGTCATTGCCTTCGTACTGGCGCAGCTTGAGCTGGAGGATCTCGATCTGCGCACCAAGGGGGAACCCGTAGGCATTGTCATTGAGGTCGTGATAGGCCATGCGCAGGCCGTACTCGGCGAATACACGATCTTCCCGGGTGCCGACCCCGAGCTGCCAGGTGCGCGACTCATGGCCGTCTTCGGGCAGGCCCGGGCGCTCGATCTCCAGCGGCGGCGGTGGATTGCGATTGATCGCCCGCAGCAGCTCGAAGCTGCGCCTGGCCTGCTCCGCATCGCGCTCCTGGCCAGTGGCGCGATACCGTTCCAGGCGGTAGGCAGCATCCTGCACCAAGGCCTGGCGGGGCTGGGGCAGGGCAGTGAATTCGGGGCTTTGCAGCTTGCCGGTATCGGCAGCCACCGCCAGCACCTGTTGCTGTTCGGCCTTGTCCAGTGGCTCGGCACGGGCCAGCAGTTCGCGTTCCCGCGATGGTCGGTAGTCCACGCGTTCCACCAGGCCGGCCTTCTTCACCGCCTTCACGGTATCGGTGGGAATCGCCGTGAGCGGGAAGTGCGAGGTCAGGTCCAGGCTCGGGCGGGCGACCTGAAGCAGTTCCAGCAGACGGTAGGAGCAGTTCTCGTCGAAGAAGAAATAGTCGAAGCGGATCTGCTTGAGTTCCCAGATATGCTCGACCATGCGCCCGGTTTCCTCGGGCGTGAGGTTCAGCCGGTATTCCCACAGGTCGCGGTTTTCCAGGCTGCGGTACTCGGACAGCTTTTCCTGGTAGGGAACGAAGGCGAACAGGCCGGGATAACCGCCCATCAGGCCCTTCCAGGCGTAAAGAATGCTGTTGTCGTTGCCTTCGATATAGGCCCCGAAGTTGACCGCATAACTGAGCAGGGCGGTCTCGTTGCTTTGCACGTCGGCCTGGTCGATGCGCAGCAGCGTGTGGCCGAACATGGACGACGGGCTGTTCAGGTAGGCGGCGGGGAAGATCAGCACGGCGCTATGGGGCGACACGTCCTGGAACCAGCGTTTGTACTCGGCGCAATCAGGGCTGGGCAAATCGGTCAGTTGCAATTGTTCGCGCAGCCAGCGGGTCCGTGCCGGGTACACGCACTGGGCATGCTGGTCGCCCTTGCTGGCCGGGGCGTAGAGCGCCTCGAGCGTGGCGGCGAGCTCGCGATCCGGGTGATGGGCACCGTCCTGGGCGAGGAAGAAGCGGTCGTCATCGACGTAGCTGCGCCAGCCGCCCAGCTTGCCCGTTTCATAGTGCCCCAGGGCGATCCAGTAAGGATCGGCGGCCAGGGCCTGGAGGCGCGATTCGTCCATGGAAGGTGCCGCGTGCAACGGTGCACAGGCACAGAGCGCCAGATAGGCGAGGCGTTTGAGCATGTCGGGCGACTACTTCTCGAATGAAGCCGATGGGAAACACAACCCGCCTCGTCGCCGAGGCGGGGTGACGCAAGGTCAGGCTCAGGCCGGGGTAGCGTACTTGGCCAGGCGAGCATCCGACTTGAGGACGGCGAGGGTGTTGTTGTGAACGTCTTCAGCGGTGATGTCCGCGGTCTTGAAGATGTCCTGGAAGTGCTGGTGGGTGACGGCGGCGAAGTGCGCGCGGTCTTCAGGTGCCACACCGAGAACCACGGCGTAGGTGGTCAGGGCTTCGCCCTGGCCCTTGGCCATGTCTTCGGAGAGCTCGTTCATCATGCCGTTCATGGCGAACCAGGATTTGCCACCGTAGGTCAGCGCGGCGTTGGTCGAGCAACCGTTGGTGCCCGAGGTCATGCCGAAGGTGGCGTTGCCCGAGGTGCCGTTGGTGGTGGAAGCGAGGAAGTGAGCGGGAGTGCCGCGTTGGCCTTCGAACAGCATGTTGCCCCAGCCGCAGTCCGGGCCGCCTGGCGCCTGGGCCATGGCGTTGATCGAAACCGCGGTGAACAGAGTACCCAGAAGAATCCGTTTCATAGCTTTGTTCTCTTTCTGATTTGCAAACCAAAGGTCAGGGTTTCCGGCGTGCCTTGCAACGGCTGCCGGATCGGGTCCGGTTATCTACCCGGCCGCGCAGTGTAGAGTTTAGGCACGATCCTGAGGTTCCGTAGTTAATTGCGAAATATTGCGTTCACATAGGCGGTGCGTCACGTTTTGGCCCCCTGTAGGCAATTGCGCCAAGAGCCTTGCAACCCGGGCGCGGGCAGCGCCAGAATGCCGGCATCTGCCCCGCCGAAGTAAGGAAGCCCGATGCCCGATCCTGTCGCTGCGAGCCTGCGTCTTGCGCCCGAAGCCCTGACCCGGCCGTTTTCCGCTGAACAGTTCGCTTTTTCCACAACCAATGATCTGGAGCCATTTCGCGGTGTGCTGGGCCAGGAACGCGCGGTAGAGGCGCTGCAGTTCGGTGTCGCCATGCCCCGTCCCGGATACAACGTTTTCGTCATGGGCGAACCGGGGACCGGTCGCTTTTCGTTCGTCAAACGCTACCTCAAGGCCGAAGGCAAGCGCCTGCAGACGCCTTCCGACTGGGTCTATGTGAACAATTTCGACGAGCCGCGCGAACCGCGCGCCGTCGAGCTGGCGCCCGGTAGTGCGACCACCTTCATCGCCGATATCGGCGCTTTGATCGACAACCTGGTCGTCACCTTCCCGGCAGTCTTCGAACACCCGTCCTACCAGCAGAAGAAGAGCGCCATCGACCGCGCCTTCAACCAGCGCTACGACCGCGCCCTCGATATCATCGAACGTGCCTCGCTGGAGAAGGACGTGGCGCTGTATCGCGACAGCAGCAACGTCGCCTTCACCCCGATGAGCGACGGCAAGGCACTGGACGAAGCGGAGTTCGCCCAGTTGCCGGAAGCCGAGCGCGAGCGCTTCCACAACGACATCGCCGAACTCGAGGAGCGGCTCAACGAAGAGCTGGCCAGCCTGCCGCAATGGAAGCGCGAGTCGAACAACCAGTTGCGCCAGCTCAACGAAGAAACCATCACCCTGGCCCTGCAGCCGCTGCTCGGCCCGTTGTCGGAAAAGTACTCGGAAAATGCCGAGGTCTGCGCTTACCTGCAGGCCATGCAGGTGCACCTGCTGCGTACCGTGGTCGAGCAACTGGTGGATGACAGCAAGGTCGATGCCGTGGCGCGCAAGATGCTCGAAGAGCAGTTGTCGCCGAGCCTGGTGGTCGGTCATTCGGTCAATGGCGGGGCGCCGGTGGTGTTCGAGCCGCATCCGACCTACGACAATCTGTTCGGTCGCATCGAATACAGCACCGACCAGGGCGCGCTGTACACCAACTACCGGCAGTTGCGCCCGGGTGCGCTGCACCGCGCCAATGGCGGTTTCCTGATTCTCGAAGCGGAGAAGATGCTCGGCGAGCCGTTCGTGTGGGATGCGCTCAAGCGTGCCCTGCAGTCGCGCAAGCTGAAGATGGAGTCGCCCCTGGGCGAACTGGGGCGCATCGCCACCGTGACCCTGACCCCGCAGATGATCCCGTTGCAGGTCAAGGTCATCATCATTGGCGCGCGCCAGCTCTACTACGCGCTGCAGGACCATGATCCGGACTTCCAGGAGATGTTCCGCGTGCTGGTGGATTTCGATGAGGAAATCCCGATGCACGACGAAAGCCTGGAGCAGTTCGCCCAGTTGCTGAAGACCCGCACCAGCGAGGAAGGCATGGCGCCGCTGACTGCCGACGCGGTGGCGCGCCTGGCGACCTACAGCGCGCGCCTGGCGGAAAACCAGAAGCGTCTGTCGGCGCGCATCGGCGACCTGTTCCAGTTGGTCAGCGAGGCGGATTTCATCCGCCACCTGGCCAACGACGAGATGACCGATGTCGGCCATATCGAGCGCGCGCTCAAGGCCAAGGCCACCCGGACCGGGCGGGTCTCGGCGCGGATTCTCGACGACATGCTTGCCGGGATCATCCTGATCGACACCGAGGGTGCCGCCGTCGGCAAGTGCAACGGCCTGACAGTGCTGGAAGTGGGCGATTCGGCCTTCGGTGTGCCGGCGCGGATTTCCGCCACGGTGTACCCGGGGGGCAGCGGGATCGTCGATATCGAGCGCGAGGTCAACCTTGGCCAGCCGATCCACTCCAAGGGCGTGATGATCCTCACCGGCTACCTTGGCAGCCGCTACGCCCAGGAATTCCCGCTGGCGATTTCCGCGAGCATTGCCCTGGAGCAGTCCTACGGTTATGTGGATGGCGACAGCGCGTCCCTGGGCGAGGCCTGCACGCTGATCTCGGCGCTGTCGAAGACTCCGCTCAAGCAGTGCTTCGCCATCACCGGCTCGATCAACCAGTTCGGCGAAGTGCAGGCGGTGGGCGGGGTCAACGAGAAGATCGAGGGCTTCTTCCGCCTGTGCGAGGCCCGCGGCCTGACCGGGGAGCAGGGGGCGATCATCCCGAAAGCCAACGTCTCCACCCTGATGCTCGACGAGCGGGTGCTCCAGGCTGTGCGCGCCGGGCAGTTCCATGTCTATGCGGTCAGCCAGGCCGATGAAGCCCTGAGCCTGCTGGTGGGCGAGCCGGCCGGCGAGCCGGATGCCGACGGCCAGTTCCCTGAGGGCAGCGTCAATGCCCGGGTGGTCGAGCGCCTGCGGGTGATCGCCGAGATGATCAGCGAGGAGGAGTTCAAGGAGGCGGAAAAAGAGCAGGCCGAACAGGCACTTGCCGAAGTGAAGCCGGCCTGACGGGCCGGGCGCGGGCGCTGCGGTGACATGACCACTCGGCGCCCGTTGCCCGTGAGGCGCTTGTACTGGCCGGTTTTCTTCTATCCTTCAAAGCATGGATAGTCGTCGGTACAGGATGGAAACAGCCTTGTCGAAGGCTGAACGAGGTTCTACCGAGGGTCTTCGCCATGCCGCGCAGCCTCAGCCTTACCCGCCAATGCCTGGGTCTGGTGACCCGCATCGAATGCAGCATCCGTCCGCTGGCCGGTGACAACGGCATGTGGACCCTACTCTTCGCCGCCGGCATGGCAGGCGAACAACCTTCCGCGATCAAGGCCCAAGGGCCGTTCCATGGGCCCTTCGTGGCCGAGTCGGTACTCAACGCCATCGTCGATAGCCTGACCCTGCATGGCTACCAGCTGGCCGATGACCCGCAGATCTGGAGCGTGCACCTGCAAGCCCAACTGCGCCGGGTCAACGGTCACGTCCATCACTGAGGGAGCCTGCGGCAGCGCGTCGCGGGCTTTTTCCTTCACGTCCGGCTGATATACTCCCGGCCGATTTTCCCCCGCCTTCAGGTGACTAGCTCAATGGAACGCTTTATCGAAAATGCGATGTACGCCTCGCGCTGGCTGCTCGCACCGATCTACTTTGGATTGTCGCTGGGCTTGCTGGCGCTGGCGCTGAAGTTCTTCCAGGAAATCTTCCACGTTCTGCCGAACGTCTTCTCCCTGGCTGAATCCGACCTGATCCTGGTGCTGCTGTCGCTGATCGACATGGCCCTGGTCGGTGGCCTGCTGGTGATGGTGATGATTTCCGGCTACGAGAACTTCGTTTCGCAACTGGACATCGACGAGGACAAGGAAAAGCTCAACTGGCTGGGCAAGATGGACTCCTCGTCGTTGAAAATGAAGGTAGCGGCGTCGATCGTGGCGATTTCCTCGATCCACTTGCTGCGGGTGTTCATGGATGCGCAGAACATCTCGTCGAACTACCTGATGTGGTACGTGATCATCCACATGACCTTCGTGGTGTCGGCCTTTGCCATGGGTTACCTGGACAAGGTCACCAAGCACTGAGCAAGGCGTCGCCTGCGTCACTGACCGCCCGTCCGTTGCAAAACGGACGGGCGGTTGCGTTTCGCTCTTGTGCTTTGCAATGGGCTGTACAAAAAATGAGCGGTCAACGTCGCGAGGTACGCCCATGAACCTGCACGAACTGAACACCCAGGCCCGAGCGGGCCGTATCGACGAGCTCAACCTGATCGCCATCGAAGGCGGCGACTATTTGCTGGAAGCGCGTTCCCATGGTCATGCCCACGCCCTTACCGACGCCCGTGGCGGGCGCCTGAAAGTGCATTCGCTGGAGCAGGCGCACCTGCTGCTCGAAGGGTTGCCGCAGATGCCGATGCACCTGGTGCACTGGTCGGTGCAGGACGAAATGTGCGGGATGGCCAGCGTGGTCGAGGAAGACCTTAAAGTGCCGTTGTCCAGCCGTAGTGCCCGATAGCTGATTCGCTTCGCCGCAGTGTGCTAGGCTGCGAGCCCTTTTCATAAAGGGCGCGGTTGTCGTGCGCCCTGCTGCGGAGCAAGCCAATGTCCGAAATCAATCTGTCCACCGACGAAACCCGCGTCAGCTACGGCATCGGCCGTCAGCTGGGTGGCCAACTGCGTGACAACCCGCCACCGGGCGTGAGCCTGGAAGCCATCCTGGCCGGCCTGACCGACGCGTTCAACGGTGCGGCCAGCCGCGTCAGCGAAGAAGACCTGTCGGCCAGCTTCAAGGTCATTCGTGAAGTCATGCAGGCCCAGCAGGCTGCCAAGGCCGAAGCCGCTGCAGCGGCCGGCAAGGAGTTCCTGGCCCAGAACGCCAAGCGCGAAGGCATCACCAGCCTGGCCTCCGGCCTGCAGTACGAAGTGCTGACCGCAGGCGAAGGCGCCAAGCCGACTCGCGAAGACAGCGTGCGCACCCACTACCACGGCACCCTGATCGACGGCACCGTGTTCGACAGCTCCTACGACCGTGGCCAGCCGGCCGAATTCCCGGTTGGCGGCGTGATCGCCGGCTGGACCGAAGCCCTGCAACTGATGAATGCCGGCAGCAAATGGCGCCTGTACGTACCGAGCGAGCTGGCCTACGGCGCCCAGGGCGTCGGCAGCATCCCGCCGCACAGCGTGCTGGTGTTCGACGTCGAGCTGCTGGACGTTCTGTAAGGCTTCTGGCCTCATCGCCGGCAACGCCGGCTCCCACAGGGTTTTGCACACCGCGAAACCTGTGGGAGCTGGCTTGCCAGCGATGAGGCCCTGAAGAACAACGCAGGAATCAGCTAGAACCCCGCATGCGGGGTGTTCGGGCGCAAGGCCCGGGCATAGCAGAACAGGAACAGGTTCCTCACCAGTTCCTTGAGCACGATCGGCTCACTCGAATTCAATCCGTTCAGATCCAGGTCGCCCTGTTCACGCAGTTCGTCCAGTGCCGCTTCTTCGAGCACGGCACAGACTTCGCCGGTTTCACGGTGGAGGATGCGCAGGTAAGGGTGGGGACGGTCCAGCCAGGCGTCGATCAGATAAGTCATGGCTATTCTCCTTGAAAACTTCCAGTGAGAATAATTCTTATTATCGAAATAGCAAGTGGCAATTGGGAATAGTTTGCATTTTCTGCCGAAGTGCGCGCCCGTATGGCAGCGCGCACCTGGAATGAGGCGGGGTTCAGACCTTGCGGACGAACTCGGACTTCAGCTTCATCGGACCGATGCCGTCGATCTTGCAGTCGATATCGTGGTCGCCATCGCACAGGCGGATGTTCTTGACCTTGGTGCCGACCTTGACCACCAGGGAGGTGCCCTTGACCTTGAGGTCCTTGATCACGGTGATGGTGTCGCCGTCCTGCAGGACGTTGCCCACCGCGTCCTTCTTCACTACGTCATCGTTGGCCGCCTCGGCGTCGCCGCCGGCCGACCACTCGTGGGCGCACTCGGGGCAGATCAGCTGGGTGCCGTCTTCATAGGTGTATTCGGAGTTGCATTTGGGGCAGGGTGGTAAGGTGCTCACTAAGTTTCCTCGGGTCATGCGTGCAGAAAGCCCACATTGTATAGGGTTTTGCCCGGCAGAGGAAAAGCAGGCCCGTCGAGCGACGGGCCGGAGGGGGGTCAGTGGGTGCGGGCTACGGCGAATTCGCTGAGCTCGACCAGCGCATCGCGGTATTCGCTGGCCGGCAGCACTTCGAGGCAGGCGATGGCGCGGGCCACGTAGTCGCGGGCCATTTTCGCCGTGTAGTCCAGCGAACCCGAGGCTTCCACGGCTTCGCGGATGCGCTCCAGGTCCTCGATCCCGCCTTTCTGGATCGCCTGGCGAACCAGTGCGGCCTGTTCAGGGGTGCCTTCGCGCATGGTGTAGATCAGCGGCAGGGTCGGCTTGCCTTCGGCGAGGTCGTCGCCGACGTTCTTGCCCAGGGTCTGCGCGTCGCCCTTGTAGTCGAGCAGGTCGTCGACCAGCTGGAAGGCCACGCCCAGGTGGTCGCCGAAGGTGCGCAGGGCCTCGCGCTGCTCTTCGCTGGCATTGGCCAGGGCGGCGGCGCTGTGGGTCGAGGCTTCGAACAGCATCGCGGTCTTGCCGCGAATCACATCCATGTAGATTTCTTCGGTGGTGCTGGCATCGCGCACCCGCGACAGTTGCAGCACCTCACCCTCGGCGATGACCCGGGTGGCCTTCGACAGGATCTGCATGACCGGCATCGAGCCGAGCTCGACCATCATTTCGAACGAGCGCGAATAAAGGAAGTCGCCCACCAGCACGCTCGGCGCGTTGCCCCACAGGGCGTTGGCGGTGGAGCGGCCACGGCGCATGCCGGACATGTCGACCACGTCGTCGTGCAGCAGGGTGGCGGTGTGGAGGAATTCGATGGTGGCGGCGAGCAGGCGCAGGTCGTCGCCTTCACGGCCCAGGGCCTTGCCGCAGAGCAGTACCAGCAGCGGACGCAGGCGCTTGCCGCCGGCCGAGGTAATGTAGTCGCCGATTTTCGATACCAGCGGAACGCGCGAAGTCAGCTGTTTCTTGATGATCTCGTCAACGGCGCTGAAATCGTCCGCTACCGCGCGGTAGAAAGCTTGGGGTTGCATCGGCCACAGGTGCTCCATATAGGTTGCGCGGCATGCTAGGTTGCGGGTCCCGGCCTGTCAAGGCGCCCGGCCCGGCGGCCCCGGGCGCCACTTGCAAGGCCCGGCGGGCTTGCGTACAATCGCGCACCCTACTTCCTGGGCAGCACCTGCCTTACGCAATTGCACCGGGCCGTTCCAGCCTCGTGCAGCCATGCCAGCCAATACTCTTCCTATAAAGCGCTGGGTGAGCAGGATTATCGGAGAAATACCATGTCTTACGCAGTAATTGTTACCGGTGGCAAGCAGTACAAAGTCGCCGAAGGTGAATACCTGAAGATCGAGAAACTGGAAGTCGCTACCGGCGAATCCGTTACTTTCGACCGCGTTCTGCTGGTTGCCAATGGCGACGACGTGAACATCGGCGCTCCAGTCGTTGCTGGTGCAAAGGTTGTTGCTGAAGTGATCTCCCAAGGTCGTCACGACAAAGTGCGCATCATCAAGTTCCGCCGCCGTAAGCACCACATGAAGCGTATGGGCCACCGCCAGTGGTTCACCGAGATCAAAATCACCGGTATTCAGGCTTAATTCCAGCCTAATCCCCCTTCAGGAGAATTGAACTCATGGCACACAAAAAAGCTGGTGGTAGTACCCGTAACGGTCGCGACTCAGAAGCCAAACGCCTTGGCGTGAAGATGTATGGCGGCCAGGCTATCGTTCCAGGCAACATCATCGTCCGTCAGCGCGGCACCCAGTTCCACGCTGGCTACGGCGTTGGCATGGGCAAGGATCACACCTTGTTCGCCAAGATCGCTGGCAAGATCAAGTTCGAAGTAAAAGGCGCCTTCGGTCGTCGTTACGTGAGCGTTGTCGCCGAGTAATCGTGCGAACGCTGGGAAAGCCCTGTCTTGCGACGGGGCTTTTTCGTTTATGGAGTGAGTCTCTTGCAAAGCTGTCCGCATGGGCTGCCGGCGCTGTATTCGCTTGACGGGTTAGCCGCGCTCATTTTTGCAAGAGCCTTACGTATCTGGTCATTCAGCTCGTCGGTCTGACGAGAGGCGGTTTTTATGAAGTTTGTTGACGAAGTATCGATCCGGGTCAAGGCCGGTGATGGCGGGAACGGTTGCATGAGCTTCCGTCGCGAAAAGTTCATCGAGAACGGCGGCCCCAACGGCGGTGACGGTGGTGACGGCGGTTCGGTGTTCATGGTTGCCGACGAAAACCTCAACACCCTGGTCGACTATCGCTACACCCGTCACTTCGAGGCCCAGCGTGGCTCCAACGGTGGCAGCACCGACTGCACCGGCAAGAAAGGCGATGACCTGATCCTGCGCGTTCCGGTGGGTACCACCGTGATCGACGCCAGCACCCAGGAAATCATCGGCGACCTGGTCAAGCCAGGCCAGAAGCTGATGGTGGTGCAGGGCGGCTGGCACGGCCTGGGCAACACCCGTTTCAAATCCAGTACCAACCGTGCGCCACGCCAGACCACCCCGGGCAAGCCGGGCGAGCAGCGTGACCTCAAGCTGGAGATGAAGGTCCTCGCCGACGTCGGCCTGCTGGGCCTGCCGAACGCCGGCAAGAGCACTTTCATCCGTGCCGTCTCGGCCGCCAAGCCGAAGGTTGCCGACTACCCGTTCACCACCTTGGTGCCGAACCTGGGCGTGGTCAGCGTCGATCGCTGGAAGAGCTTCGTCATCGCCGACATCCCCGGCCTGATCGAAGGTGCTTCCGACGGCGCCGGCCTGGGCATCCGCTTCCTCAAGCACCTGGCGCGTACCCGCGTGCTGCTGCACCTGGTGGACCTTGCGCCGCTGGACGAAAGCAGCCCGGCCGATGCCGCCGAAGTCATCGTCAACGAGCTGGAGCGCTTCAGCCCGTCGCTGTGCGAGCGCGAGCGCTGGCTGGTGCTGAACAAGGCGGACATGATCCCGGAAGATGAGCGTGAAGCACGGGTCAAGGAAGTGGTCGATCGCCTGCAATGGGAAGGCCCGGTCTACCTGATCTCGGCCATCTCGCGCCAGGGTACCGAGCAGATCAGCCACGACCTGATGCGCTACCTGGAAGACCGCGCCGACCGCCTGGCCGCCGACCCGGCCTACGCCGCCGAGCTGGCCGACCTCGACCAGCGCATCGAAGACGAGGCCCGCGCCCAGCTGCAGGCCCTGGACGATGCACGCACCCTGCGCCGTACCGGCGTCAAGAGCGTCGACGATGTCAGCGACGACGATGACTTCTGGGACGACGAGGACGACGAGGACGGCCCGGAAATCATTTACGTGCGCGACTGATCCGTTGCAGTACACTGAACGCCGCTTTTTCAAGCGGCGTTTTGTTATCTACAGAATCCACACAGATCGATAGGTTGGAAGAAGATGCGGAGCAAGGTGACAGGTGCCCAGCGCTGGGTCGTGAAGATTGGCAGTGCCCTGCTGACGGCGGATGGCAAGGGCCTGGATCGCGCGGCGATGGGTGTCTGGGTTGAACAGATGGTGGCCCTGCGCGAAGCGGGCGTCGAGTTGGTGCTGGTCTCCTCGGGAGCCGTGGCTGCCGGCATGAGCCGTCTGGGCTGGACCAAGCGACCGAGCGCGATGAACGAGCTGCAGGCCGCCGCCTCCATCGGCCAGATGGGCCTGGTGCAGGCCTGGGAGTCGAGCTTCGCCGAGCACGGCAAGCACACCGCGCAGATTCTCCTGACCCACGACGACCTGTCCGATCGCAAGCGTTACCTCAACGCCCGCAGCACCCTGCGCACCCTGGTGGAGCTGGGCGTGGTGCCGGTGATCAACGAGAACGACACGGTGGTCACCGACGAGATCCGCTTCGGCGACAACGACACCCTGGCGGCGCTGGTGGCCAACCTGGTCGAGGCCGACCTGCTGGTGATCCTCACCGACCGCGACGGCATGTTCGACGCCGACCCGCGCAACAACCCCGAGGCCCAGCTGATCTACGAAGCCCGCGCCGACGATCCGGCCCTGGACGCCGTGGCCGGCGGGACCGGCGGTGCCCTGGGCCGTGGCGGCATGCAGACCAAGCTGCGGGCCGCGCGCCTGGCGGCCCGGTCCGGTGCCCATACCATCATCATCGGCGGGCGTATCGAGCGCGTGCTGGATCGTCTCAAGGCCGGCGAGCGCATCGGCACCCTGCTGTCGCCGGAGCGCGGCATGCTGGCGGCGCGCAAGCAATGGCTGGCCGGCCATCTGCAGACCCGTGGCACCCTGGTGCTGGATGCCGGTGCCGTGCAGGCCCTGCGCCAGGCCAACAAGAGCCTGCTGCCGGTCGGCGTGAAGACCGTGCAGGGCAGCTTCCGTCGCGGCGAAATGGTGGTGTGCGTCGGGCCGGACGGCGCCGAGGTGGCTCGCGGCCTGGCCAACTACAGCGCTCTGGAAGCACAGAAAATCATCGGCCAACCGTCGGACGCCATCGAAGGCCTGCTGGGCTACAGTGCCGAGCCGGAGCTGGTGCACCGCGACAACCTGATCCTGGTCTGAGGAGTGAATTGCGTGTTCAAGGGACTGTTTGCCGCCGCCGTGCTGGCGTTGCCGCTGCTGGCATCGGCTGAAGAGATTGGCCAGGTATCCACGGTGTTCAAGTTCGTCGGGCCGAATGACCGGATCGTGGTCGAGGCGTTCGACGATCCCAAGGTGGAAGGCGTGACCTGCTACCTGTCGCGAGCCAAGACCGGTGGTCTGAAGGGCGGCCTGGGGTTGGCCGAGGACCGCGCCGAGGCTTCCATCGCCTGCCGCCAGGTCGGGCCGATCCAGTTCAAGGGCGAGCTCAAGGATGGCGAGGAAGTGTTCAAGGAACGCACCTCGCTGGTGTTCAAGACCATGCAGGTGGTGCGCTTCCTCGACAAGAAGCGCAACACCCTGGTGTACCTGGTGTACAGCGACCGGTTGATCGAGGGCAGCCCGCAGAATGCGGTGACGGCGATTCCGATCCTGCCCTGGGCCAGGTAGTCCCTGTCGAGCGCGGACCCTGTGGGAGCGGGTTCACCCGCGATTGCGGTAGTGGATTCACTGCCGCAATCGCGGGTGAACCCGCTCCCACATTGACCGCGTACGCTCAGGCTGAAGTCTCTTCCGCCTCTTCCCGCACCACCGCCTTCTCCACATCCCGCCGGCTGATGTATTTCCAGTCCGCCTCGTCGATGTAGATCCCGTTCGGGCCGCTACCCCCTTCCAGGTCGATCGCCACCCGCGCCGACACCTGCGGCTTCACGCTCGCCAGGATCGGTACGAAGCCCAGTTGCAGGCTGGTTTCCAGCAATGCGGCCTGGTTGCGTTCGTCGATGTCCGCCGCTTCGTCGAGGTAGTAGGGCAGGCTCACGCGGCCGGCAAGGTCGCGGTCCATCAGGTGCAGCAACAGGTACATGTTGGTCAGCGCCTTGATGGTCATGGTGGTGCCGTTGGACGCCGCGCCATCGATATCGGTGTGGATCACCGGCTGGCCATTGACCTTGGTGATCTCGAAGGCCAGTTCGAACAGGTCCTTCAGGCCCAGCTGGTTGTGGTTCGCCGCAACGAGGCGGGCCAGGTACTCCTTGGCTTCCTCGTTCTTGTTGTCCTGCTCGGCGCTCTGGCTCAGGTCGAATACCGACAGGGTCTCGCCTTCCTCGTACTGGCCGGCGCTGTGGATGATCTGGTCGATGTGCTTGAGCGCTTCCTTGTTCGGCGCGAGGACGATGCGGAAGCTTTCCAGGTTGGACACCTGGCGCCGGTTGATCTCGCGGTTGAACAGGGCCAGCTGGTGTTCGAGGCTGTCGTAGTCGCTGCGGATGTTGCGCAGGGTGCGGGCGATATCGGTGACTGCCGCGCGACGCGCCTTGCCCAGGGTCAGGGCTTCGTCGGTGCGGTGCGCGTAGGCGTTGATCAACAGTTGCAGGCGGCGCTCCATGTCGTCTTCGCTGTCGAACTTGGCCACGCCCTTGAGGCGCACCTGGGCGTACAGGGCTTCGATCTGGTTGTCGATGCGCAGCAGGCCCTGCCAACTGTCCTGGTAGTCATTGAGCAGCGGCAGCAGGTTGTCCATGGAATCGTCCACCGGCTCCATGAACGGCGTGCCGAACGGCAGGTCCGCCGGCAGCAGCTGGCGGCGGCGCAGGGCGTCGTCGAGGGTGCGCTGCTTGGCTTCCATATCGGCGATCTGCCGGCCCACCAGCTGCAACTTGGCGGAGAGCTGCTGGACGCGCTCGGTGAAGGCATCGCTGGAACGCTTGAGCTCGTCCTGGGCAGCTTCCAGTTGCGCCAGCTGTTCCAGCTTGTCGCCTTCCTCGGCGCTCAGGGTCTGGCTGCGGCGGAAGTCCTCGAGGGCCTTCTGCGCGTCCAGCACCTGCTGGTACAGGGCTTCGGTCTGGGTCTTGCTGGCGGCGCGGTCGGCGGCTACGGATTGTTGGGTCTTGAGCTGCTTGAGCTCCTTCTCCAGGCGCTCCTTCTGGTCGCGCAGGGCGGCGCGATCGGCCAGGGCCTGCAGGGCCGGCGGCTCGATATGCGACAGGTCGACGGAGATCCCCGGCGCTTCGAAGCGCTCGCCCTTGAAGCCGTCGAGCAGGGCTTCGAGGGTCTTGATCCAGACGTCGCTCTCGTCCAGCTCGATGCCGCGCTCGCCCAGCGGCAGGCTGAACAGCGCGCCGTTGAACAGGCGCATCAGGCGCTCGACGTCCTGCTGCGAGAATTCCTCGCGCAGGCGGGCATAGCTGTTGTTGTCGGCGTGATCGAGTTGCTGCTTCACCGATTTCAGGCGCTTTTCCAGCTCGCGCAGGCGCTCGTCGAGGTCCTCGGCGCTGAACTGGCGGGATTGGGCCAGGGCACCGGCCAACTCGTCGTGGGCGTCCTTGGCGGCCAGCAACTGCTGCTCCAGGACCTTGACGTCATCGACCAGGGCGAAACGGTTCTTCAGCACCGACAATTCGCCGAGCCAGCGCTGGATACCGCTGATCTCGCGCTCCAGGCGCATCAGCTCCTGGGTACCGTTGCGCTGGTCGTTCTGCAGGGCGTCCTGCTCGTTGCGGTAGTGCTCGGCCTGGATGACCAGCTCTTCCTTGCGCGCGCTGGAGTAGTCCTGCCAGGTGCCCAGCAGCGAGTCGAGCAGCGGCGACAGGCGATGCAGCTTGCCGCGCAGGATGTCGCGCTGGGCCACGCCGTTGGCCAGGGCTTCGACCAGCGGTCCGGCGGCGACCAGCGAGTTGTAGTCCTGCTCCATCCGCCGTACGTCGCGGAAGGCTTCGTCGCAGGCAGCGATGTAATCGACGCTGCCGGAGCGCAGGCTGTGCTCGAAGGCATCGAGGAACAGCTGCTTGAGCTTGGCCGCGGTGATCTCGCGCATGTGCAGCAGGTTGATGAACAGGGCGCGGAAGGTCTTCAGGCTCTGCTCGCTGGTGGAGCGCAGCGGGATCAGGGTCAGGTCCAGCGGGATCGAGGTGTGCCCGCCGACCAGCAGCCGGCGCAGTTCGTCAGGCTTGAGTTCGTAGGCCTTCAGGCCGTTGCGCTCGAGGTTGCTGAACAGTTCTTTCTGGCGCAGGCAGGTGTCGTTCTTCTGGTAGTGGCCCAGGTCCAGCTCGCCGGCATAGGCGAAGAACTGGTGGCCGAAGCCGCCGCCCGGGCCGCGCCCGACCACGCCGATCACATGTGGGCCGTGGGGCAGGTTGACTTCGCAGAGGATGTAGCTGGTGTCGCTGGCGAAGTAGAAGCGCCGCGACTGCTCCAGGCTGTACTTGCCGAAGCTCATGTCCGACATGCGCGCCAGGATCGGGAACTGCAGGGCGTTGATCGAGGCACTCTTGCCCAGGTTGTTGGCGCCATAGACCGACAGCGGATGCTCCAGCGGGAACAGGCCAAGGCTGTAGCCGGCGGTGTTGAGCAATGCGAAACGGCGGATGCCGTAGCGTTCCTGGCTCATGCGTCAATCTCCTGTTGCTCTTCGGCGATGGCCCGGGCCAGCGCTTCTTCTTCGCTTTCCTCGGCGAAGGGCGCGAGGTCCAGCGGGTCGTCGGTACGGTTGAGTTCTTCCGGGGTTTCCTCGACCACCAGCACCGGGGTCGGCAGCGGCAGGTTGCTGTGCAGGCTGGCGGCCAGGTCGCGGTCCTGCTGGACCGACAGGCAGACATCGAGGAAGCGGTGCATCGGCGGCAGGAAGCGGTAGATGCCGTTCTCCTCGAAGGCGAAGCCGAGCTGGGTCATGCGGCGCATGATCTTTTCCTCCAGCTCGTCCGGGGTCTGCACCTCGGCCTGGAGGAACAGGTCGCGGTACTTGTCGAGCATCGATGGCAGTTCGTCGCGGCCGAGGCTGCCGCCGTCGAGCACCGACATCGGGTCGCGGCCCTGGTCGGCAAGGTGCTCGACCAGGATGAAGGTGAACAGCGCCAGGCGTTGCGCGGTCTTGTTGACCTGGGCGGCAGCCTGCTCGGGGACGAAGTAGTAGAAGCCGCGGGTATCGCAGACCAGCTCGAAGCCCAGGGCCTTGAACAGGCCGCGGTACTGGTCCTGGAAGTTCGACAGCTGGGCGTACAGCTCGGGGTCGCGCCGGCTGATGTGGAAGCCCTTGAACAGCTCGCGGAAGATCGGTGCGAGCTGGGACAGTTCGGAAAGATCAAGATGCATGGGCAGGGCTCGCAGCAGGTTCGGGCGAAAGTTGGGGCGAGGTCTCGCGGCTGGAAGTCAGGGCGAAGGAGCGCAGGCTGACCAGGTGTTCGCGGGTGGTGTACTCGCGGCGGTCGAGGCGTTCACGGGTGAAGCGTTTTTCCCGCGAGAGTCGCGAGAACCAGTACAGCAATTCGTCGGTGGCGCCTTCCGGCTCCTGCTCCAGCAGCCAGACCATCAGGTCCGGCAAGGGCAGGGCGTCCTCGCAGCGCTCGAGCATTTCCTTGACCGTGCGCGGCGCACGCGGCGGCTCGCCCTTCTGGGTCTTGTGCGCCTTGGGGAAGCGCGCAGGCTTGGGCTCGAAGCGGGCCAGGGCATAGACGTAGGCCTCGACCTGGCTGGCGCTGCCGAGGAAGGTGCTCTGCGGCCGGGTGAACAGCGGCATGGCAGCCTGCGGCACGGCGTCGATGCCCTTGCGCCGGATCACCGACAGGGCCAGCGCGGCGCCGCGGGTCACGGCGTTGTGCCGACGCGCTTCTTCACGCAGGGGCAGGAGCAGCTCGCGGGCGTGGCGCAGGGTCAGCTGGGCGCTGGTCTGCATTTCGAGGATGCGCGCGTGGGTGCGCAGGAGCATGTCGTCATCGACCAGGTGACCGAGCCGGGCCTGTTCGCCAAGCAGGCGCAGCAGCACCGTCTCGACCTTGCGCACGCCTTGCTCGAAGGCGCCGTCGGCGTTGACCAACTGGATCATCGGCTCGACGTACTCGTCCCAGGTCGCCAAAACCTCGGCATAGCGCTGGCGCAGGGGGATCTGCCGGTCGCTGGTCTTGGCCCGCTCGGCCACGGCGACCAGCGCCTGTTCGTCGTTGTCGAGCTTCTTCAGCACATCGCGCACGCGCATGTCGAGCAGGCGCAACTGGCGCGCCAGGTCGTGGCCGTCGCGAATGTCGAAGGCGTCCTGGATATGCCCGGCCAGGCGCTCCAGGTGGCGCAGGTAGGCCTCGATCTCCAGGCACAGGCCGAGGCGGTGCTCGCGGCGCAGGTAGGCGAGGAAATCGTGGATCTGCGCGTTCAGCTCGAAGCGGTTGGGGCTTTTCGCCACCGGAACCAGGATGTCCAGGCGGATCCACACGTCGAGCAGGGCGGTGATGTCCTGTGGCGTGCTTTCCAGCTGCTGGGCGGCCAGTTGCTGGCGCAATTCGCCCAGGCTCAGGGTGCCGCCGTCAAAACGCTCCGACAAAGGTTCCAGCAGGTTCCAGTGTTCGGCCAGGGCGCGCAGGACGCGTTTGGGTTCGATCATTGGCGGGTCGACTCGCTGCCAAATAAAACGCCGGATTGTACTGCATTGAACCGCAATGGTTTCACCCTTGATCGATTCGGCGGTTGTCCGGCGGATTTGTGCGATCGACAGCGGCGCGACCAGCGCAACGGCGTTAGAATGTGCGCCCTGACTTATCCACAGATGGCCGAACTTCCTTGCTGACCGAGTCCCGCCGCCGCGCCTACCTCAACGCCATGCAAGTGGTGCACTGGCTGCCGCGTACCGAACTGCCGTTCGCCGCGCCGTCGCGGCCCGAGCTGTTGCTGCCGCTGGAGCCGGTGCCGGAAGCGCTGCCGGTGGAAATGCCGAAGCAGGCCGCACCGGCTGCCGTGCAGCCGACGGTGAAACCAGCGGAACGGCCGAAGATCGAGATTCCGCGTCCGGGCGCCACGGCCAAGGCCGTTGGCAAACCGGTGGAAAGCGAGGAAGAGAAACCGGCCCCGGCCAAGGTGGTCGCAGCGCCGCCCCCGCGTTTTTCCCTGCAACTGCTGCGCGCCGGCAATTGCCTGCTGCTGGTGGAACTGGCCACCGGGCAGCCGTTCCAGAGCCGCGATCCTTCCTACCTGTTGCTCAAGGACATGCTGCGTGCCGCCGGTCTGCCGGACAGCCCGCAGATCCTTGGCGAGCCGATCCGCTGGCCGCTGCTGGCCCGCGGCAGCCTCGACCAGGGCCCGGACGCCGCCCGCGACTTCGTCCACGGTTTCACCCAGGTGCAACTGGAGCGCGAGCCTGCGGCCTGCCTGTGGCTGGTCGGCCTGCCCGCTATCCGCCATGCCGGCGAGCGCGACGAGTCTGTGTATTACCAGGAGTTTCCGGTCGAGGGCCTGGGCACCGCCTGGGCGTTGCCCGGCCTTGAAGTGTTGATGGACGAGCCGCAGCGCAAGGCGGACGTCTGGAAAGCCATGCGCCGGCTGATGGCGCGCTGGAAAACGAGCAATGAGTGACACCCTCAGCTTCCGCCGGATGACCGAGGCGGACCTGGATGCCGTACTGAAGATCGAATACGCCGCCTTCAGCCACCCGTGGACGCGCGGGATCTTCCTCGACGGCCTGAAGAGCTATGAAATCTGGCTGATGTTCGAAGGTGAGCAGCAGGTCGGGCACGGTGTGATCAACGTGATCATCGACGAAGCCCACCTGCTTAATATCACCGTGAAGCCCGAGAGCCAGGGCCGCGGCCTCGGCTTGCGCCTGCTCGAACACCTGATGAAGCGTGCCTATGAACTCAATGGCCGCGAATGCTTCCTCGAAGTGCGTGCCAGCAACCAGTCGGCCTATCGCCTGTACGAGCGCTACGGTTTCAACGAAGTCGGGCGCCGCCGCGATTACTACCCGGCCCCGGGCGGTCGCGAGGATGCCCTGGTGATGGCCTGCACCCTGATCGAATAAAAACGGCAGCGAGACCTGCGCGGGTCGCTGCCTGTCACAACAGCGCATCAATCCATGAGGCCTGACCATGCACGACCTGCAGGAACTGATCGACAACAACGCGCGCTGGGCCGACGGCATCAAGCAGAAGGACCCGGACTTCTTCGCCAAGCTGGCCCGCCAGCAGACCCCTGAATTCCTCTGGATCGGCTGCTCGGATGCACGGGTTCCGGCCAACGAGATCGTCGGCATGCTGCCGGGCGACCTGTTCGTCCATCGCAATGTCGCCAACGTGGTGCTGCACACCGACCTGAACTGCCTGTCGGTGATCCAGTACGCGGTGGATGTGCTCAAGGTCCGCCATATCCTGGTGACCGGTCACTATGGCTGTGGCGGCGTGCGCGCCTCGATGCAGGACCGCCAGTTCGGCCTGATCGACGGTTGGCTGCGTTCGATCCGCGACCTGTACTACGAGCACCGGGTGGAGCTGGGCAAGCTGCCGACCGAGGAGGCGCGGGTAGACCGCCTGTGCGAGCTCAACGTCATCCAGCAGGTCGCCAACGTGGGGCATACCACCATCGTCCAGAATGCCTGGCATCGCGGCCAGGAGCTGTCGGTGCATGGCTGCATCTATGGCATCCAGGATGGTCGCTGGAAGAGCCTGGACGTGACCATCAGCGGGTTGGAGCAGTTGCCGCCGCAGTACCGGTTGCGCCCGCAGGAGTAAGTGTTGCCTGTGCTGGCCTCATCGCTGGCAACGCCAGCTCCCACAAGGTTCGGCGTTCTACACGGTCCTTGTGGGAGCCGGCGTTGCCGGCGATGAGGCCAGCAGCGCCTCAGCTATCTCATATCTCTGCGGCAGGCTTCTGCAGCTCCCGCAGTTCCCGCGTCACCGATCCCGTATTGCACTTCGCACTGGCCTGCTCCGGCGTCATGTTGCGAATCGTCCGATAGAACAGTTCACAGGTCTGCTTCTTCGCCGTTACCTGCCATTTCTGCGTGCAGGCATTGAGCGTCAGTTGCGGGTCGGCGCTTGGGTTGCGTCCCATTCCGGCTTGCCAGCAGGCGGCGCTGAGGTCCTGGCCCATCATTTTCAGGCCCGCCGCATCGGCCTTGTCCTGGTCGCCGCCATTGTTGTCCTTGTCTGCCGCATACCAGATCGCGCTCGGGTGGTTGGAGCCCAGTACCGGTACCTTCTGCCCGGCATTCGGGCTGATGACGGCCAGCCCCAGCACCTTGAGGTCGGCGCCGTACTGCTGCTTGATCCAGCTGCGCACCGGCGCGCCGAAGGCCACCATCGGCAGCGACTGGCCTTTCGAGGTCAGGGTAACGTCCTTGACCATGCGCACCTGGTAGTCCTGGAAGTAGCCGTAGGTACCTTCAAGCGTCGAGCCCGCGCTGGCCGGTGCGGCGATCGGCGCGATATCGACGATGGTCTGGTAGGCCGGGGTCTGCTCGGCGGGGATGCCGTTGAAGGTCAGCAGGCTGGCCCAGCGGTCGGTGGTGTTGGAGCGCAGGTAGTCCTGGGCCTGGGTCAGCGAATAATCCGGCGGGAAGTGCAGCAGTTCGATGCTGCGGCGGTTTTCCAGGGCCATGCCCAGGGGCAGGAACAGATACCAGTCGTACGCCCACTTGCCATCGCTGTTGAGTTTTTTCGCACCGTTGTAGGCCAGTTCGCCGGCATCGAGCAGGGCATCCAGGGGCTTGTGGTATTCGCCGGGAACGCCGGCGATATCGGCGTAGTACCTGTCGTTGTCACGGCGGACCGTCACGGTCGCGGCCGGGTAGCCGTCGCGCTGTACGCTCTGCTTCAGGTAGTGCTCGACGGTCTGTTCCAGCGTCCAGTCGCGGAAACAGATCACGCTGCAATTGTTGGGATAGGCGAACAGCCGGGTGACCCGGGCCTGGTCGCCCAAATCGATGCGGGCATCGGCGACGGACTGTCCGGCAATGCCGAGGGCGAGCAGGCCCAGGGCGATCGGTGCGATCTTCATGCTTAACTCCTTGTCAGATGGCTCCCTGCGCAGGGGAGGCTCGCCATACTGGAGGACATGCCGTGGTCGTGGGAAGAGGGGCGGTGGCGCTGGTGACCCTGTTGATGCTTGGCGTCGTCCGTGCGGACGAGCGGGATCCATGGATGTTCGCCCAGTGGACCGGCGATCACGCCACCCGCGGCTTTCGCGAGATGCTGGTGGATGCGCGGCTGTATGGCGTGGTGCCGCTGTATCAGTTGCTGAGGTCGGCGAGTGACTGGCGTAAATGCCGGGGCCAGCCGTTCGCCGTGCCGCCGCAGGCGCAGTGGGCGGATGTACGCAGTACCTTGCGCTTGCTCGATCTATTGCAGGATGAGCGGGTTCTCGGGGCGTTCGAGGTGGTGTCCGGGTATCGGGATCCTGCGCTCAACCGCTGTGCCGGCGGTGCTGCAGGCAGTGCCCATATGCGCGCCTTCGCGATGGATCTGTTGCTGGCGAACAACGGCGATGCACAGGCGCTGTGCCATTTCTGGCAACACTACGGCAAGGCCTGGAACATGGGGCTGGGGCGGTATCCGACCGGGAGGATCCATATCGATACCGCCGGTTATCGCACCTGGGGAATGGAACCCGGTTGCAACTGACTCACATAACCCTGTGGGAGGTGGCAAGCCAGCTCTCATAGAAAAAACATAACTTTTTGATTTACAAGGACCCTGTGGGAGCGGGTACGCGTCGTGCTTGCTAGCGAGGCTTGGCCTGCTCCATCACCCACTCGGTGAAGCGCTGAACCTTCTCGGTCTCCGCCAGCACCTGCGGACACAACAGCACATATGCCGACCCATCCGGCACAAACCCATGAGGCGCCACCAACTGCCCGCTGGCCAGTTCATCGCCCACCATCAACCGCGATGCCATCGCCACTCCGAGCCCCGCTACCGCCGCCTGGATGCACAGGTAGAAATGTTCGTAATCCGCCCGCTCGGTACCACGCCCGGTCTTCCTGTTCAGTCGCAGCCAGGTCGCCCAGGCCCCCGGCCGCGTGGCGCTATGCAGCAGGCGCTGACCGGCAAAGCCCCTGGCCGGCAACGCCAGGTTGGGGCTGGCCACCGGCCCGACCCACTCATCGCAGATCTTCTGCACATGCAGGCCGTCCTCCCACTGAAAATCATCCCGCCGCAGCGCCAGATCGACCCCGCTGCGGACGAAATCCACCGGCCCTCCGGCGGTCATCAGGTGCACCTGGATATCCGCATGCCGCGCCTGGAAATCCGCCAGCCGCGGGATCAGCCATTTCATCGCCAGGGTCGGCTCGCAGGACAGCACCAGCACGTTTTCCCGCGAGTGTTGCTGCAAGCGCGAAACCGTGCCTTCCAGTTGTTCGAAGATCGATTGGGTGGTGCCCAGCAAGGTGCGCCCGGCGGCTGTCAGGAAGATCGCGCGGTTGCGCCGCTCGAACAGTTCCACCCCGAGCGACGCCTCAAGCAGGCGCACCTGGCGGCTGACAGCGCCATGGGTGACGTGCAGCAATTCGGCGGCACGGACGAAGCTTTCGGTGCGGGCGGCCATGTCGAAATAGCGCAAGGCGGTGAGTGCGGGCAGTTTCATATCGGTGAGGAAAACTAGCGGATTTGTCGCACTATAAATCGCTTTTTCCAGGCCAGTAAGGCTTTCGATAATGGCAAATACCTAACCCATCTGCGTTATTTCATCGCTTATCGAAAACAGGGAAAGCCCGCGTGAACGAACTTATCGCCGTCGCTTTATTCACCGTGCTGGCCGTTATCAGCCCCGGCCCGGACTTTGCCATGGTCACCCGCGCCAGCTACGCCTTCGGGCGACGCAACGGACTGTTCGCCGCCCTGGGCATCGCCTGTGGCGTGCAGGTGCATGTGCTCTATACCGTGCTCGGCGTTTCCCTGCTGGTGCAGCATTCGCCGACGCTGTTCCTGGTGATGAAGGTGCTGGGTGCCGGATACCTGATCTACCTCGGCTACAGTTCGTTGACCAACACCAGTCGGCTGTCGCTGGAAGGGGAAAGTGGGCGCAAGGCCGGAGGCGCTTTCCTCTCGGGGTTCCTCACCAACGCTCTCAACCCCAAGACCCTGCTGTTCGTGGTCAGCGCCTACACCCAGGTGGTCGGGCCGGACAGCTCGCTGGCCCGGCAATTCGCCTACGGGCTGTTCATGTCCCTGGCCCACTGGCTCTGGTTCAGCCTGGTCGCACTGTGCTTCTCCAGCACCTCGTTGCGGCGCCTGATGATCGACCGCCAGCGCCTGGTGGACCGGGTGATCGGCATGGCCCTGCTCGGATTGGGCGTGACGGTGCTGTTCGCCAGCGTGCGCTAGCGTGGCTGGTCGGGGCTCAGGTCGGCGGCCATTGCGGACGCAGCCGGCTCTGCGCCAACCGCAAACCACTCCGGCCACGAGCTACGCTGCCGTCCCTCTACCTCCACGCACGGAATCAACCGCTGCGTCAGCACCGCCGTCTGCCCCACCGACTTTGCCGTGCGGTACTTGATGCTGTGGATGCACTCGCGGTCGCCGAACTCGCAGCGGTTCAGCCGGGTGCCGCCGCAGGGGCCGTTGGCCAAACCCTTGGGGCAGGTTTCCGGGCAGATATAGAGCGTGTCTTCGAGGCGGCAACTGCCGCAGGTGTCGCAGCCCACCAGCGGGCGTTTCACGCCGCGTTCGAGGCGGTGCAGCCAGCGCTGTCCGGCCTGCGTAGACCACAGGGGCCGGCGCACCGTCCAAGCGAAAGCCCGGCTCAGCAGCGTCGTGCGGTTGAACAGGGTCGAGTGGAGCGTAGAGAGCAGGTGATACCGCAGCTTTTCCTTCGGTGTAGCGCTTACCCTTGACTCCCCGGCTTTCCAGTCCGACTCCGGCGGATTGAAGGTCACCGCGGGCACGCCCGGCATTTCCCAGCTTCGGGCCCAGGCCAGGGCCCATTCTTCATCGGTGCGGATCTTTTCCCGCCAGGCGTCCAGCGCCTGTTCGAGCGCCAGCAATTGCGCGATGTCATGCACGCCGGACAGGTTGATCCCGGCATAGCCCATCCGTTGCAGGCCGATGATCTGCAAGGCCAGGCGATCGACACTGCGTGCCTGGGCATGGGCTTTCGAAACCGCCTCTTCCGCCGCAACCAGTGCCAGCATCGACGGCGATACGGTCACGCCTGCCACATGCTCGAGCATTTTCGCCCGGCCATGGGTCAGGCCCATGATGCAGGCGAGCATCGGGCGCGGCGTTGGCTGGCGCTGCATCCAGTCCATGGCATCGCGGTACCTGGCCATGTCGAAACCCAGTTGCAGGATCAGTAAGTCGGCACCGGCGGCCAGTTTTTTCTGGGCCTTGAAGTACTGCGCGCCGCCTTCTTCCTCGCAATACTTGAACGGATTGAGCGCGGCGCCGAGCAGCCAGTCCGGACGGGCCCGGCGGACGATGCCGAGGGCTGCCACCGACTCCAGGTAACGTACCGGCCGCTGGCCCGGTTCATGGCCGTGCAGGCGGTCGCCGGTGAGCAGCAGAAGCTGGTCGAGCCCCAGCCGGTCCATGCGCTCGAGTTGTGCCAGCAGGTCCTGGCGTTCGCGGTCCTTGCCGGAAAAATGCGGCATCACCGGCACGGGCGTGGAGAGGGCGGCGAAGGTATCCAGGGGCGACAGGTCGAGGTTGCTGCCTACCCGGTCGGCGATCCCGGCGAGCATCGGCCAGCCGCACAGGTGGCCGCGCTGCATCAGTTGCTCGAAGGCGGCGAAACGTTGTGGCTTGGGGACGAACTCCATCACGCAGACGAACTGACGGTCGCGGAGCGCCTGTTTCAACGAATTCATAAGCTGCGCCATGGGGTCAGGACATGACGGTGCATTGTGGGCCAGTGCATCGAGAGACCCTTGTCCGGGAGCGCAGGAAAATGTCGTGAAAAAGACAGGGCGCGTCCCTGACAGGGAAAAGCCCGAACGACAGACACGAAAAAGCCCGCGCTAGGCGGGCTTCTTCGTTTGCCATCGAATCCGGAGACTCTCTGGCGAGGTATGGTGGCTACACAGGGACTTGAACCCCGGACCCCAGCATTATGAATGCTATGCTCTAACCAACTGAGCTATGTAGCCAAGTGGCGCGCATTATTCGCTCGAAACGGGTATCTGTCAACACTCTTTTTCAAAAAATTTTACGCGCATTCAACCGCTTAGCCGGATTCACCGGCCAGACGGCCCGCACAGGGCAGTTCCGCCAGGTCACGCCGGATTTGCCCGCAAGGGCTTCGATCCAGTAACGTGGCGTTTTGCAATTGCCTGGTCGTTCGTCGAAGTCGCCTTCCATGCCCAACGCTTCCGTACCCGAGCCGCTCCCCGAGGAACAGGAAGTCCTTCGTCTGCGGGAAATCATCGCGCACAACTCCGACTGGCTCTGGGAAGTCGATAGCCAGGGCCGCTACACCTTTTGCTCCGAGCACAGCCGGCAGATGCTCGGTTACGCGCCGAGCGAGGTGCTGGGCAAGACACCCTTCGATTTCATGCCGGCCGAAGAGGCGGCGCGGGTCGGTGCGATCTTCGCCGGCATCGTCGCCGAGCAGCGGCCGTTCGCCGGGTTGATCAATCGCAACCTGCGTGCCGATGGCCGTCTTGTAGTGCTGGAGACCAGCGGGGTTCCGCTGTTCGATGAGCAGGGCAGCTTGATCGGCTATCGCGGCATCGACCGCGACGTGACACCGGCCATCGGTCCCCTGGACCGCCGCGAAGTACAGCTCGAAGCCTTGTACGCCGCCGCCTCGGTGGCGCTTGGGCTGGTGGACCGGCAAGGGATACTGGTCAATGTCAACCATGCCCTGGGCCAGTTGCTCGGTGGTGATGCGACGCAACTGGTGGGCCAGCCCCTGCTGATGCCGCAGCTCGATCTGGCGCAGTGCCTGGCCGAGCTGGAGCTGGGCCGGTCCGTTGCCGACTGCGAACTGGACTGGCGCGAGCGCACCTATCTGCTGAGTATCGGCGCGGTCCGGGACCTGGACCAGCAGATCCTCGGCATGACCCTGGCCTTCAGCGACATCACCGAGCAACGCCTGATGCGCGAAGCCCTGGCGCAAAGCAACGCGCAACTGGCCGAGGCCAATGCGCGCCTGCAGGCGCTGGCGAGCGAAGACTTTCTCACCGGCCTGCCCAACCGCCGTCGCTTCGACGAAGCCCTATTGCAGGAAAAGGCCCGCGCGCGCCGCGAAGGCCGGCCGCTGTCGCTGCTGATGGTGGACGTGGACCACTTCAAGGTGTTCAACGATCACTATGGGCACCAGGCTGGAGACGAATGCCTGCGACGTATCGCCGTGCTCCTTGGCCAGTCCTTGCAAAGGCCGGGCGACCAGGTCTGCCGCTATGGCGGCGAAGAATTCGCGGTGATCCTGCCGGACACCGACGTCCATGGCGCTCGCAGCGTTGCCCGGGATCTTTGTCGGCAGGTCTTCGACGCCCATCTGGAACATCTGGCGAGTCCGCTGCAGCGGGTGACCCTCAGCATCGGCAGTGCCAGCCACGACCCTGACCACCCCGATAACAGCGTCGCCCTCGGTGCCTTGTTGCGCGTGGCCGACCTTGCGCTGTACCGGGCCAAGCAGGGCGGACGCAACCGGCTGGTGCAAGGCGGGCAGGAAGAGCCCGCTGCGCCTCACTGAGTCATCGGTACCGGGCAGTCCACGTTGGGAGATACCAGCAACTCGCTGGCCAGTGGCGAGCGGGAAATGCTCAGGAAGGCGTCCACCCCCAAGCGCACCCAGGCCGCCGTCGTTGGACGCACCCACAGCAGGCAAGAGCCGTCACGGGCGCTGAAGCGGTCGCCCAGGGTGCCTTCGAGCATCAGGCGGCCGTCGGCCTCCAGCTCCAACGACAAATGGGTCACATCGCGGGCGACATCAGCAGCGATACGCTGGATCCCAGCGTCGCCGAAGGTCTCGTCCAGCGCACCACTCTTCAGATGGCGAGCCAGCATGAAGGCCCCGGCGTCGCGGTCGATGCCGGCCATGAGGATCCTGCCGTCGGGCAGCAGCACCGACTGCTCCCAGTAGGTGGTGGACGGCAGCGGCAGGAAATCAGCGGAAGCGAACGCGGCTTGGTTGTTGTAGTGGGTTGCCATGGTCGTGCCTGCGGAACTTGGGGGACGGAGCCTGTTTTTTAAGCCTTGGAGTGATGGCCGTCTACTGGCAAAAATGTCAGGTGCCGACGGTTATCGAGCGCTGTAAGCGGAGTGATCGATAACGGGCGACTTCCCTCCGTCAGCCCAGATACCGGGCAAGGAACAGGTGGTTGAACGGCAAGTCGGTGATGCGTCTACCGGATGCCAGGATCTTGCCATCGCCCTGGATTTCAACGCCCTCGCAGGTTTCCTGTCCACCCAGATCGCTTATGACCTGGCCGTTGATACCGAAGCTCATGTCCATCATGCCGTTGGGTTCCATGCGCATCAGAATCACGTCGATCGGGTCGGTGGTGTAGCCTGCTGTCACGATCCTGCCGTCGGGCAGAAAATCGACGCCGGTACTCTGCGTTTCGTGGCCCTGGAAGACCATGATCTTCGGTTCGCCGTTGTTGAACGTGCCGTCCAGACTGCCATCGGGATTCAATCGGGTGGTCAGCGTGTGATTGCCGAAGCCGACGTTGGCCATGCCGACCCCGACGATCCTGCCGTCCGTTTGCACTTTCACCTGAAGGATTTCCGCCTGGCCCGGGGGAAGGGGCAAAAGCACCTGGCCGTTTTCCCCAAAGGCGAGATCAGGGCTGCCATCGGCGTGATACTGGCGGAACTCGGCCTTGCCCAGGTCATCGGAGCGGCCGGCCAGCAGGTAGCCGCCATCCGCGGACACTGCCAGGTGACGCAATGGATGGTTGCTGGCCTCGACGTAGCCCATGCCGTTATCGCCGAAGGTGGTGTCCACGACCCCGTTATCCAGGCGTACCAGGTAGCTGCCGTGAAATGCAGGAGCAGTAGTTCTGTGCGAGATCACGCACGCCATGATCTTGCCGTCATCCAGCAACTCCAGCGCGGTGATGATGGCGCTTTGGTCGCCAAAATCGAGGATGCAGAACCCGCCCACGCCAAATGCGCTGTCCAGTTCTCCGTTGGGTAATACCCGGAACACGGACGACTTCTCCTTATCCATGGCCCGTAATGCGCCATACACAAGGGCGCTATCGTCGGGCAGTACCAGGAGCTCGACCAGATTGGCCGTGTTCGGGGCCGGACCCTCCGGTAGCTGGATGTGGACAAGGCCCGATGGGCCGTATGAAACATCAAGGTCGCCGGTCCACAGATGGCGCGCCATGGTGATCATCGGGGTCACGGTGTCGGAGCAGGCGCTAAGAATCCTGCGGTCACCGAGGAGTTTCGATTTGCCGCTGCGCATGGCTGGCGGAAAGGGGCCCTGCCCGAAAATCCGAAATCGACATCGAGATCGCCTGGGTTTCTGGTGGTTTGCGGAGCGTTCATCAGCAGTTCTCGTAGAGATGGGTTGAGATCAATTTTCTACGCCCGCGAGCCAACCCCATCTACTGGCAGAAATATCAGGTCCCCCGAAGTTGCCGGTGTGGGGCGAGGGCGATTGACGGGTATGTCAGCCATGGCCTAGAGTGCCGACCCTCTTTTCCGTCCTTGCTGTTGCCGAACATGAACGCCGTTGCCCGTCCTTTCACTGCCAGGCTGCCCCTTTTCCGGGCCCTTCGCCGTGCCTGGCCGCAGGACACCGTGCTCAAGCGCCGGCGCAGCGTGCTGTTCGCCTTCACCTTCTCGCCACACCGCCGCTTCGCCTGACCTCTGCGAGCCTTTCGGGCTCGTTCGTCTTCTTTCGATTTCAGCGTCTGTGCGCTCGCGCGCAAGGCATCGAGCCTGTGCGTCGGCGGTGGTGGAGTGAGTTGTGAACAAGCGTTTTCTCGTGGGTGTGCTGTTCGTCGTTTCCGTGGTCGGTTTCTCGCTGGGGGCGACCTTGCCGCTGGTGTCCCTGCGTTTGCTGCAGGCCGGTGCCAGCAGCCTGCAGATCGGTATTCTTTCGGCGATGCCGGCTGCCGGCATGATGCTCTCGGCGTTTCTCGTCGATGCCTGTTGCCGGCACCTGACCCGGCGCACTATCTACCTGCTCAGCTTCAGTGTCTGTGCCCTCAGCGTCGGCCTGATCGAGTGGGCGTTTTCCTCGATCTACCTGTTGGCCGGGCTGCGCCTGGCGCTGGGCCTGGGCATGGGCGTGGCGATCATCCTGGGCGAATCCTGGGTCAACGAACTGAGCGAGGAGCACAACCGCGGCAAGATCATGGCCCTGTACGCCACGGCCTTCACCGGCTGCCAGATGCTCGGCCCGGCCATGCTCTCGCTGCTCGGGGCCGAGGGGCCGTGGCTGGTGCTGATGGTGTCGGTGGGCTATGCGCTGGCGCTGGCCTGCATCGTCTGGACGGTGCCCAACGACCACGTCGAACATGGTGAGGACGGCGAAAAGAGTTTCTCCCTGGCCGGCTTCTTCCGCGTCGCCCCGGCGCTGTGCATGGGCGTGCTGTTCTTCTCTTTCTTCGACGCGGTGATCCTCTCGCTGCTGCCGGTCTACGCCACCCACCACGCCTACGCGGTCGGCGTCGCGGCGTTGATGGTCACGGTGATCCTCACCGGCGACATGCTGTTCCAGTTGCCCATAGGCTGGCTCGCCGACCGCTGCGAGCGAACCATGGTGCACTTGGTGTGTGGCGTGCTGGCGATGCTGATCGGCCTGGCCCTGCCGTGGCTGATCCAGGTGCCATGGCTGCTCTGGCCGGCGCTGGTGCTGCTCGGGGCGGTGGCGGGCGGGGTATATACCCTGGCGCTGGTGCTGATCGGACAGCAATTCAAGGGGCAGGACCTGGTCACGGCCAATGCCAGTGTCGGCCTGTTATGGGGCGTGGGCAGCCTGGTCGGGCCGCTGGTCAGTGGCGCAGCGATGGACGTAGCGCCGGAAGGGTTGCCGATGGCACTGGCGGTGATGGCGGCGTTGTTCGTGTGCTTTGCGCAGTCGGCGAGTCGGAGGGTGTGGCGGGTTTCGGCGGTGGAGTAACGTTAACCCGCACGCTTATAAGGTGTCGTATTCAGCTACGAAAAACCGGACATTTCCGTCTTTTGTGTAGGCAATTTCCCAAGCATACTTCCGCGCCTGATTGTCCGTTGCGCTCTTGGAGATCAGTGCCTAGTCTTCGGCGGTCGTTGCGAGAGTGACGACCGGCTTTGACAGGCCGAGGAATACTTCAGTTGACGCAAACGGTCGTTATGGCGGCTGTGCGTGTGGGCACCTGCGGGTGCGCCGGGTTAATTCTCCTGAAGTCCCTGGTCTGTCAACCCACGCACAGTTGCCACCCTCTCGTTTGACAGCGAGCCGATGGCAGCCCCGATGACTTCAGGAGATGCCCATGAAAAAGCTCGTCCCCGACCCACCCCCGGACCTTTGCATTCGCGAAGGACTATCCCTCGACGAGGCGCTGTACCTCGCGCGCCAGCATTTGACCAGAGCCATCGATAACGCCCACGAGGCAGCGGAAGACGCGCCGCTCAAGCAGGAAACCCTGATTGGCGATGCCGTATTGCAGATAAGGATTGGATTGGCGTTGTTGAAGGTCTGTGCGAACCACCGGGCGGTGGTTGTCTGAGTTGAGGCCGCCTCGCAATCGCTGGCTGGCATGGTCCCTGTGGGAGCTGGCTTGCCAGCGATAGCGGCGGACCTGACAGCATCGGTGCACGTGCCGGCCAAATCGCTGGCAAGCCAGCTCCCACAGGGGCTGTGTGCATCCTGTAAATCATATTCCAGGCGAGAGATTGCCCAGAAGCAGATCCAGCGTCGCGTCGGCCTGCTCCAACCGCGTTTCACCCTCCTCCCCGGCAGCAATCCACAATACCGCCTCCGTCAGGCTGCCATGGACCATCCGCGCCAACGCCTCGGCATCTACTCCGACAATCGCACTCCGCTCGATCAGCCCGCGCATCGAGGCGATGCAGTGCTGTTCCTCGGCCATCGGCACCCCACCCAGCACCGCCCGCGCATCCCGCAGCACGATGCGCTGGATCTCCGGTTCCAGCGCCATCCGCAGGTACGCCCGGCATCTCTCGCGAAAGCCTTCCCACGGCGTATCCGCCCGCTCTGAAATCGCCCTCAGCCGCTCATCCATTTCCCCGTCGATCTGCGCCACCACTGCCGCCAGCAAGCCCTGCTTGTCGCCGAAGTGGTGATACAGCGCACCCCGGGTCAGCCCGGCGCGGGCGGTGAGGTCGTCCATCGAAGCGTCGGCATAGCCGGTTGCAGTGAAGACCTGGCGGGCCACGGCCAGCAAAGTGGCGCGGGTTTCTTCCATTTCGGCGCGGGTGCGGCGGGCCATTGGCACACTCCTTTGGGGCTTTACATACGTGGCGTATGTAAATAGGCTTTTAAACATACGAGCTGTATGTATCTTCCCCGCATGCCTGTCCGAAGGCAAGCGGACAGGCAAAGGAGCGCAAGATGGCCAACCCTTATCGATCACTGTTCGACCTTCCCGGCACCCGCGGTTTCGCCCTGGCTGGATTGCTGGCGCGGCTGCCATTGCCGATGACCGGAATCGGCATCATTACCCTGGTTTCCCAGTTGCGCGGCAGTTATGCGTTGGCCGGCGCGCTGGCCGCGACCTTCGTAATGACCTATGCGCTGCTGTCGCCGCAGATCTCGCGGTGGGTGGATCGCCAGGGGCAATCCCGGGTGTTGCCCTTGGCGACGCTGGTCAGCGTTAGCGGATCGGCCTTGCTGCTGGCCGGGACCTGGTGGCCGCTGGGGGATTGGAGCCTGTTCCTCGGCGCATTGCTGGCCGGCGCCATGCCCAGCCTGTCGGCAATGGTGCGGGCGCGCTGGACCGTGCTCTATCGCGGCCGAGCGGAGTTGCAGACCGCCTATTCGCTGGAAACGGTGCTGGATGAACTGACCTTCATCGTCGGGCCGCCGTTGTCGGTGGGTCTCTGTGTGGCGCTGTTTCCCCAGGCCGGGCCGTTGCTGGCGGCGCTATTACTGACGCTCGGCGTAAGCGCGCTGGTGCTGCAGCGAGGCAGCGAGCCGCCGGTCCTGGCTCCCGGGCAGGGCGAGCGTGCTTCGCTGATCCGTGTTGCCGAGGTTCGCCTGCTGACCCTGTTGATGATGGCGATGGGGGTGATCGTCGGCACCGTGGATATCGCCAGCGTGGCCTTCGCCAGTGGGCGCGGGCAAGCGGGGGCGGCGAGCCTGGTGTTGTCGGCGTATGCACTGGGGTCGTGCCTGGCGGGGTTGGTGTTCGGTGCGTTGAAGTTGAACCAGCCTTTGCCGCGGTTGCTGTTGATCGGAGCCCTGGCGACGGCGGCGAGCACCTTGCCGGTGTGGTTCGCCGGGTCGATTCCGGGCCTGGCGCTGGCGGTGTTCATTGCCGGACTGTCTTTCGCACCGACCATGATCGTGGCGATGTCGCTGATCGAGCGCAGTGTGCCGGAGCAGCGCTTGACCGAGGGTATGACCTGGTTGCTGGCGGGGTTGAATATCGGCGTGGCAATGGGCGCGGCGCTGGCGGGGCAGGGGGTGGATCTGGGAGGGGCAGGGTTCGAGGTGGCGGTGGTGGCGGGAGGGATCGTGGTGCTGGTGGGCGGGTGGGGATTCAGGCGGTTGGGTGGTCGAACTTGAGGGCCCTATCGCTGCATGGGTATCTACACATCTCTAACGCCTTTGCCTCGGTAGCCAGCCAACAGCTTCATTTGCAAATGCGGCAAGCTCCTGAGGACTGTACTGCTCCAGCGTTTCTGTCATGGCTAACAGCATGTACAACCCTGCCAACAACGCTGAAGCAGTCACAGGCTGGGATCGTTTCATCTGGCGGCCAGATAACCGCACCAGGAATGTTCGGGTTTGCTCGGCAAACTGACCCTCGGCACGCATCAGTCGCCAAGCTACTGCACAGGCCTGACTTGCGATAAGCAGTCGCTTGAACACGGCCTCACCACTTTCCTGCTGCCAGCTTTCGAGCTGTTGTCCACCTTCCTTGAGCAGTTTGAAGTAGGACTCGATTCGCCACCGCCAGTAGTACCAAAGCGCAATCTGCTCAGCATTTGCGTCCTCGCCCACATTGCTCAGCAGATACCAGGTGGCTAGCAGCTCTCCTGCCTCGCTCATGACTCGGCTGACAACCAGGCGCGCAGGAAGAGGCGTTCCTGGCTGGCGGAGCTTGAATCGTTCTGCTCTGCTTTTAGCCGCTGGCTGGGCTTTTCGGGTCAGTACTACGTCTGTTTCTGCGACCCACTGTATCGCCGGCTTTCCCTTGAAAACGACGCCTCGGGCGGCTCTGAAGGGCAAGTCTTCAGCGATGAGCTTCAGTGAGAGGGATCGATTCTGGTACTGAGCCGTGGAGTTCATCCTGGCCCGCACCAACCAAAGATGGTTGCCAGCTTGCAGTTGCCTCAGATGTCCCGCCGAGTCTGCTTCGCGATCGACGATATGCACCAGCGGTTTGGTAAAGCCTTGCTGTTCAAGCCATGCAGCACGGTCCACCAACTCGTCCATGTGCTTGCCATGAGCAATGAGCTCATCAGTACGGGTGCTGAGTATTCCGTCCTTCACAGACAGGTTTTGAGCGGGCGTGCAGATGGGTGATCCATCACGATCACTCACTAGCAGGCTGCTTTGCAGTTCGTAACCGACATCGCCCTTGTGGGTCATCTGCAGTCGATCAGTCTTGCTGTGGTGGTGCATGAAGTTGATACGCGACCAGTCATGCATGACCAATGCGTACTCATCGCAATCCTCGCTGCATCCCTCATGAGCCAACGCCAGCAAGGGTTTCACCAGATCACTGGGTTTAACCCGATCGTTTCCCAGAAACCGCCACATGGCCTGTGTTTGCGCAAAGGCCCTGTCGCTACGCGGCAGGGCCTTCATTCCGGCGGCCAAGCCCGCCAGTGCGTTGGTATGTCCCATCACTAACTCGTCGTACCGCTTGATCAGTCGGGCATCGAGCCCGGTCATTTCGAATCCATGCGGTCCTTTTATAGACCATGATGGGAGTTGTGTAGATACCTATGCCTATCGCTGGCAAGCCAGCTCCCACAGGTCCTGTGGGAGCTGGCTTGCCAGCGATTAGGCCATCAGCAACAACACAAGTCCAGGAGCTCAGACGTGCTGCAGAATCGCCCCGATCAACCCCGGGAAACGCCCGTCCAGCGCCTCGATGCGCAGGGAGTTCATGTGCGTGGTGCCCACCGCGCGCGTTTGCACCAGCCCCGCATCGCGCAATACCCGGAAGTGGTGGGACATGCTCGACTTCGGCCGCCCTCCGTCCAGGTCGCCGCAACTGGCTTCGGTGCAGTTGGCCAGGGTCCGGACGATTTCCATGCGCACGGGATCGCTCAGCGCGTAGAGCACGCGCTCGAGGACGAAGTCTTGTGGGTCTGGATGTTTGTAGGCACGCATGGGGCGGATCATACCGGAGGCTTCACTAAATGCCAAAGTTCGAATACTATCGAACAATCGTAACTATCCATGTCCTCTCCCAGGAGCTTCCGCATGACTGCACTTTTCCAGCCTTTCACCCTCAAGGACGTCACCCTGCGCAACCGCATCGCCATTCCTCCGATGTGCCAGTACATGGCCGAGGATGGCGTTATCAACGACTGGCATCAAGTTCATTACGCCAGCATGGCACGTGGCGGCGCTGGCCTTGTCGTGGTGGAAGCCACGGCGGTCGCTCCTGAAGGCCGCATCACCCCGGGCTGTGCCGGGATCTGGAGCGATGCCCATGCCCAGGCCTTCGTGCCGGTGGTCAAGGCGATCAAGGCGGCAGGCTCGGTGCCGGGCATCCAGATCGCCCACGCCGGGCGCAAGGCCAGCGCCAACCGCCCATGGGAAGGTGACGACCATATGGCCGAGTCCGACGCCCGCGGCTGGCAGACCATCGCCCCGTCCGCCATTGCTTTCGGTCATCATCTGCCGAAAACCCCGCGTGAAATGACCCTCGACGATATCGCCCGGGTCCGCCAGGACTTCGTCGATGCCGCGCGCCGTGCCCGCGACGCCGGCTTCGAGTGGATCGAACTGCACTTCGCCCATGGCTACCTGGCCCAGAGCTTCTTCTCCGAGCACTCCAACCAGCGCACCGATGCCTATGGCGGCAGCTTCGACAACCGCAGCCGTTTCCTTCTGGAAACCCTGGCCGCCGTGCGTGAAGTCTGGCCCGAGCACCTGCCGCTGACTGCCCGTTTCGGTGTGATCGAATACGACGGCCGCGACGAGCAGACCCTCGCCGAGTCCATTGAACTGGCCCGTCGTTTCAAGGCCGGTGGCCTGGACCTGCTGAGCGTCAGTGTCGGCTTCACCATCGCTGAAACCAACATTCCGTGGGGCCCGGCCTTTCTCGGTGAAGTATCGCGCCGGGTGCGTGACGAGGCCGGTATCCCGGTGACCTCGGCCTGGGGCTTCGGTACCCCGCAACTGGCGGAAGAAGCGGTCAGCTCGCGGCAACTGGATATCGTCTCGGTGGGCCGCGCCCATCTGGCGGATCCGCATTGGGCGTACTTCGCGGCCAAGGAGCTGGGTGTGGACAAAGCGTCGTGGACCCTGCCGGCGCCTTATGCGCACTGGCTGGAACGCTATCGCTGAATACGGTTGGTGCAACCGCTCTAACCTAGGCAGCTAAGCGTCCTGTGTGGGGTTTACCCGCGATTTGCTGTAGTGAATTCACTATAGCCATCGCGGGTAAACCCGCTCCCACAGGGTGCGCGTTGTGCCTTGGAGCTGTTCTCTGTGCGACAGCGCAGCCCGAAAAGGCTGGGCGGAGTCCCACAAGTATTCGTCAGTCCACCGCGACCAGGGGAATGGTCGTCACGGCGTGCTGGTGCTGCAGATAGCTACAGATCTCCAGGTTCAGCCGCACAAACTCATCCCAACTGTAGTCACGGGCATAACGCTCGGTGAACTGCAGGTCCACCCGACAGATATCCGGGCGGTCCTGGTAGATCCCGCACCCCTTGCTGTTGGCGTCGTAGTGCCGGCAGGTGCCGTCGCCACGGTCGAGGAAACGGGTTTCATCGGCCATGTCCACGTGCTGGCAGCACAAGCCGCACTGGGTGCAGGGGAAGGGCGAGGTGATCTGGCAAGGCATGGCGGTCGCTCGAAGTGGCCCGCGCCAGGCGCGGGCCATTGCCTTACGCGACAGGTGCGTCGAGGCTGGCTTTCTGTCCGCTGGCTACCGCGGCGACATCCTTGATGCGCTTCTCGGTCGACAGCACCAGGTTGCCGGCTTCGTCGAGGATGGCGGTGTCGATCATCGCCTTGATCAGCTGGGCGAACTTGACCGCGCGGAACACCACTTTCTTGCTTTCTTCAGAGAAGGTGCGGTAGTCGACGCCGTTGTTCTCGATCACCTTCTTCAGCTCGCTGACGCTACGCCGCAACTGCGAGCTGATGTTGGAGAAGGTGGTGTTGGCCAGCGAGGTCACCGCATCAATGGCTTGCAGCTTGCCGGCCATCAGCTTGGCCTGCTCGTGGATGGTCCGGGCCTGTTCCATGTTGCTGCGCGCAGTGTTCAGGGCTTCCTCGCCCTTGCTGCCGAGCACGTGGCCGAAGATCGCCAGGGCCGGGCCGGCGACGATGCCGCCCAGTACCATCATGCCGCCGGCCATGCCGTAGCCACCGGCCGCCAGCGACCCGCCGCCCAGCCAGGCCAGGGTGGCGTTGGTCGCGGCTACGCCGCCCAGGGAGGAGATGGCGGTGCCGGTGCTCGCCGTGGCCAGCAGCATGGTGCCGTTGTAGGCGCCGAAGGCCAGTGCCGCGCCACCGGTCATGCCGGCGCCGAGGCCAAGGCCGGCGTCCTTGAGGGCCTGGTAGTCCTGGCGCAGGCCGGCCAGGGTCTTGCCGGTGAAGTCGCCAGCGTTGAGCTTGTCCAGTTCCGGGCTCTGGCTGAGCTCGACGTTCTTCAGGCGTTCGAAGGTTTCGATGAACTCGTCGACCACGCCGTTGAAGGCACGCAGCTTGCGCTGGCCGTAGTCTTCCAGGGTGGCGTTGGTCTTGGTGCGCTGCTCCTCGACCTTCGCGTTGGCGGCATCGACCATCGAGCCGGCACTGGCATTGAGGTCCTTGGCTTCGCTGTGGTCCATGGCGCCGCTGACGCCTTTGACCGCGCCGTAGATGCCGGCCGCCGCAGCGACCGCACCGATGATGAGTGGAATTGGCATGGGCTCGTGTCCTTATTCGAGAATGAGCGAGATGGTTTTGCTGACTTCACGGTTCATGGTTTCGGCACGTTCCAGGAGGTCGTCGAAGATGAAGTCTTCCAGCTTGTGGTGCAGTTGGAACTCCTTGAGCAGGGCCCATTCCACGCTGGAAATGTGGCCGTCGCGCAGGGCCACCAGGAACAGTTCGAACAGCACCACCTTCGATGTGGACGGCAGTTCGAACCTGGTCGCGTTGAGCAGCTCGCGCAGTACGCTGGTGGCGGCCTGGACGCGATATTCCGGTTTCTCGGCGACGATCATCGGCAGCTTCTTCAGCGCATCGATCAGGCGCCGTTCCACGTTGCAGGACGAGGAGAAGAAGCTGTCGAAGGCCGAAGCACTGCCGGTGGACTGCACCAGTTCCTCGATCAGCTCGCGTTCGGCGTCGCCGGTGACGATGGTCAGGGCGTCGAGGTTGCTGCTGGAGGTGAGCTGGTCACGGGTCTTGCCATCCCAGCGCAGCGGCTTGTCGGCGATGGCGAGCAGTTTCGCCAGGTCGATGAGGTGTTGCTTGTCCGATCGGGACAGGAATTTCATGAGCATTGCATAGGGTCCTTTTTCCGGTAGCAGGCGTAGGGTCAGAGCACCAGAGGGGCATCGCTGTCCATGAAGGTGTCGAATTCGCTCTGCGAGCTGAACTCCAGCTGTTTGCCCAACAGGGTGGCGTACTGGTTGATGGCGACGGCGAAGGCATCGCTGTCCGCGCCGTTCACCGCGACGAACAGCTGCGCGGTTTCCGTGCGCAACTGCGGGATCTCGCGGCGGGTGAATTCATCGAGACGGGCTTGTTCCTCGGCGATGCGCTCGCGGGCGGCTTCCTGGATCATCTGCACGCGGGCCAGTTGCCGGCGGGACAATTCCACGTCGCGGGCGGCCTCGAAGGCGCACTGGTAGAAGCTCGACGACAGGGTGTAGCCGATCATGCCGCCGATGGCGGCGCCGACGAAGGGAATCGGCACGGCAATCTGGCCCAGCACCGCCATCATGCTGCTCGACAGCATGCCCGCGCCTTTCTCGCCGAGTTCTTCGAGCAGTTGCGCTTCGCTGATCTCATCCTTGATGTAGCGATGAATGGAGGTCGTCAGCGACAGACAGATGTTCACCACCAGCGCGGGGGCGTTGGTGCCGGCGAGGGTGCGCAGGGTCTGGCTGCTGGACTGTTGCATGGCGCCCTTGAGCGCCGAGCCGGCGAACGCCGTGCCGTAGCCCAGTGCGGCTGCCTTGGCGGTGTCCAGCACCACGTCCTGTGCGGCCTCGCCCAGTTCCTTGGTGTCCTGGGCCACCTTGAATGCGTTGGTCAGCAAGGAGATGCTGCCGCCGATCAGCGCACCATACTTGGCCCCTTCGACACCGGCGCGGTGGCTGGTACGGGCGATGTCCTTGAGGGTTTCGCGCAGCGGACGCTCGGCGTAGTCGATGGCCTGGGCGGTATCCAGGCCGAGGTCGACGATGTCTTCGTCGGCCAGCTTGTCGAAGCGCTCGGCGCGCTCGCGGAACTTGGCGGCCACTTCGGGCTTGCCTTCGCTATCGAGCTTGTCGGCGCGGTTTCGCAGGTTCTGCGCACGGGTACGGCAGTAGGTCTTGGCTTCCTCCACCTGTTCGGTGGGCAGTTCGAGCTTCTTGCCGAAGTACTTGCTGTACTTGTGGTCCTCGTGGCTGACCTGGTTGGCCACCCGGTTGCCGTTGGCCTCGACCTTGGTCTGGGCTTCGTAGACGATCTCGCCGTCCTTCACCCGGACCCGGTCCACCGCCTGGCGGTACTTGCCGTCGGTCTCGATGCCGTAGTGCTTGAGATCATCGCTGCGAATGCTGCGCTCGCTCGACTTGTTGATGATCGCCTCGGCGTTCTCGCGGCTGGTGCTGGAGACTTCCGCCGCCCAGCCGGCGCGGTGCTTGACCCCGGTGTTCTCCTGGCTGATGCCCTTGAGGCCCTTGCTCAGCTTGACGCCGTATTCGTTGTCGACGCCGGTGTAGGCCTTGACGAATTCGGCGTTGGCGCTGCCGTAGCGCGACACGGTTTCGCTGGCCGACAGCGCGGTGGCGGTGTTGGCCCGGTCGCGGGCGATGGCCTCGCGATCCGCTGGCGCGAGCGGTTGCTCCTCGGTGTCCGCGGTAGGCACGGGGGCAATATCATTGAAGTTCATGCGCGCTCCTCAAAACGGGTCGCAGGTGGAAGAGGGCTGGCCGGGGTTGGCCGGCGTTGCATACAGGGCGGTGACTTTGTCCAGCTTGTCCTTGATCGCGTCGATCCAGGGTTGCGGCTCGTGCAGGCGGATGCTTTCGCCAAGGCCGAAGACCCACCAGAAGGTTTCCTGGTCGTCCGGTACCGTGGCCTGCAGGCGCTGCCAATCGCTATCCGCAAGCGGCGTGAGGGACTGTTCGGCGCTCAGCGGGGTTTCGTGCAGCATCCAGGCGATCGACGGCGCGACATCGGCAACCAGGCGCTGTTGGCCGATCTGGCCCTTGTGGTTGAAGCCGCTGCGGATGAAGGTGTCCAGCTCGAAGCCGGGCGGCTCGACACAGGCCTGGTCCAGACAGGTCGCCTGCTGGATACGGTGCATCGCGAACTGGCGCACGTCGCTGTAGCCTTCGACCCGGCCGACCAAGTAGCTGACCGCATGGCGCGACACGATGCCGCTGGGGTGAATGCGCAGGGCCTTGTGCTCGGCCTTGCTGCGGCTGTGGTAGCGGATGTCCAGTTGCCGCGTTTCGAGCACTGCCATGGCCACCTCGCTCCACACCGTGGCTTCCACGGCTGCCGGCAGCAGGGCCTTGCCGTTCGGGATCACCCGCACGCGCCCGGGCCAGTTGGCCAGGGGGTTGTGCTCCAGGCCCTGCAATTGCCGGTGGGCCAGGTCGAAGTGCGGCGCGAGCAGCTCAAGGATGCTCGGCGGCAACACCTTGTTCAGGTGGCTTTGCGCGAGGGCGAAGGCCAGTGCCGTCGGGGTGTCCAGCGCCGGGAAATCGAAGCGCGGCATGTCGCTGGGAAAGCTCCAGCGAAACGGCTTGCGGCTTTCATCGCAGTCGAGGGGGAAGTCCAGGCCCAGGCGTCCGATCAGGTCGCGTTGCAGGGTTCGCTGGTCGATATCGAAATTTTCGGCCTTGAGCTTTTTCAGCAGCTCGGTGGTGGAGATGCTTTTCGGCGCACGGGGAATCAGGCGTAGCAATGCCAAATGCCTGAACAACCGGTCCTTGGGATCTGACATGGGGGAAGAATCCGATCTGCCTTGAAAGTTCGCGGGTGCGACGAACATTCCTTCGTGGCCTTTTAACATCATCTTGTGCACTCCGCCAATAGTTCATCCGTCGAAGGTTCAGGCTGCGCCGTGTTGCCCGGCGCTATTACGGGACTTTTCCCGCTCCAGTTCCTTTTCCAGCTCGCTGAAGGCCTGGCGGTTTTTCATGGTGATCACGCCGATGACCACGCCGAGGGTGAAGCAGATCAGTTCTTTCATGACGGTTCGCTCGTTGACCGGGGTTGAGGCGATCATCCGGCGGGGCTGCGACAGCCTGCGTCGCACCTTGCAAAAAAAGCGAAAAAAAGCCCCGACCGGACCACCCGGCTTTGCGCACGACGCACCGCAGTTTTGCCCTGTGGACGGATTCCGTGGTGGCGCCAGGCCCTCTACTCTGGTGCCATTCCGTTCAGCCCTTTCGATGAGGTCCGCCATGTCCCTTGGCAATCCTGTCACTGCCGAGTCCCGCTCGGCATTGGCGACACCCACGCTGTCCAGTTCCCTGGTGATCTTCCTGGCCATCTGCTGTGGCGCGGTGGTCGCCAACCTGTATTACGCCCAGCCGATCGTCGAGCTGATCGCCCCGTCGATCGGCCTGTCCAGCGCCAATGCCAGCCTGATCGTGTCGCTGACCCAGTTCGGCTATGCGATCGGCCTGCTGTTCCTCGTGCCCCTGGCCGACCTGCTTGAGAATCGCCGCCTGCTGGTGGGCTTCACCCTCGCGGCGGCCGTGTGTTTGGCGGGCGCAGCGCTGAGCACCACGCCATCGCTGTTCCTGATCAGTTCCTTGCTGATCGGCCTGACGTCGGTGGCGGTGCAGATCCTCGTGCCGCTGGCTGCGCATATGGCGCCGGAAGCCTCTCGCGGACGGGTGGTCGGCAATATCATGAGCGGCCTGCTGCTGGGCATCCTGCTGTCGCGGCCGATCTCCAGCACCCTGGCCGAAGCGTTCGGCTGGCGCGGGGTATTCTTCGGCGCTGCTGGCCTGATGGCGTTCATGGCCGTGGTCATGGGCCTGCTGTTGCCGCGCCGGGTGCCGACGCACCAGGCCAGCTACGCGCAACTGATCGGCTCGGTGTTCACCCTGGCCCGGCGTTACGCGGTGCTGCGCGAGCGCTCGCTGTACCAGGGCTTGTTGTTCGCCGCGTTCAGCAGCTTCTGGACCATCGCTCCGATCGAACTGGTGCGGCATTACGGCTTCAGCCAGACCGAAGTGGCGATCTTCGCCCTGGTTGGCGCGGTGGGTGCGATCGCGGCGCCGATCGCCGGGCGCCTGGCCGACGCCGGACATGGCGTGCGCGGCACCCTGGCGGCCTTGCTGCTGGCGCCGCTGTCGCTGATCGCCGGTTCGCTGTCCGGGGCTGGCTGGTTGTGGATGGTGGTCACGGCGGTGGTCCTGGACTTTGCCGTGCAACTGAACATGGTGCTTGGCCAGCGCGAAATCTATGCCCTGGATCCGCACAGCCGGGCCCGGCTGAATGCGGTGTACATGACCAGCATCTTCGTGGGCGGCGCCCTGGGCTCGCTGATCGCCAGCCCGCTCTACGAGCACGTCGGCTGGCCATTGTTCGCCTGCATGGCGGCCCTGCCACCGCTGGCCGCGCTGATCCTGTTCATTCTCCGTCCGCGCGGCTGAGCACGCTCATGCAAGCGCAGCGCGACGCTTTGCGGCACACTGCCCGGCCAGAGACATCAGCCGAAGCCAGGAGCCGGGCCGTGGACAAATTGCAGGCGTTGAGCATGTTCGTCGAAACCGTGCGCTGCGGTGGCTACTCGGCTGCAGCGCGCAAGCTTGGCGTGGCGACCTCTTCGGTGACCCGCCAGGTCGCCGCCCTCGAAGCCCAGCTGGGCACCACGCTGCTCAACCGCACCACCCGCCACAGCAGCCCGACGGTGGCCGGCCAGGATTACTACGACAAGGCCGTGGCCATTCTCGAAGCCCTGGCCGAGGCGGATGGCGCGGTGTTCGATCGTGGCAGCGAAGCGCGAGGGCGGTTGCGGGTGAACGTGCCGGTGGAGTTCGGTCGCCGGGTTATCGCGCCGCACCTGGGGCGTCTGCTGGCGCGGCATCCGGAACTGGAGATCAGCCTGACCCTCAGCGACCAGATGACCGACCTGCTCACCGAGCGGGTCGATTTGTGCGTGAGACTGGGCTCGGCCCTCGGCAGCGAGGACGTGATCAGCAAGCCGATCGGGCGCTTCGAGCGCTGGCTGGTCGCAAGCCCCGCCTATCTGGAGCGAGCCAGCATCCCGCGGCATCCGCTGGATCTGCTGGAGCACCAATGCCTGGTGTTCGATTACGGCCCGGCGTTACAGAACTGGGTGTTCCGTGAAGGGGGTGACAGTATTCCGATCAATGTGCAGGGGCGCTTGCGCAGCAACAACGCCGATGTCCTGCGCGAGGCGGCGATTGCCGAGGGTGGCCTGGCACTGCTGGCGGACTGGCTGGTTGCCGAGGACGTGCGGCGGGGCAGGTTGCTAAGGGTGCTGGAAGGGTTCGAGGCGAGCCCGGGCAGTGCCAGTTGTGCGATCAATGCGCTGTATCTGCCGAGCCATCGGGATTCGAGCCGGATTCGGGTGTTCGTGGGGTTTCTAGAAGAAATCTGCGGCTGAACGCGGACCCTGTGGGAGCTGGCTTGTCGGACCGCCTGCTTAAGCCAGATGTTTCCCACGGTTCAAGCAGAATCTCCTCATTGCTGGGGAAATGCCCCCCAACGAGCATGCACGTCCCTCATTCAAGGAGACGTCCATGTCCAATCTTTCACTGCCAAACGTCGATCTACCCCGCCTCAGCCGCAAGACCATCGCCCTGGCCGCCATTCCCCTGATTGCCATCGGTGCCTGCGCCGCGTTGTTCAACCAGGTGTTCTTCTACAACGAAGCCGGCCAGATGGCCCACGTGCGCACGATCTTCGGCGAGGAGAAAGTGGTCGAGGACGTCGGTTACGCCACCCAGTGGTTCGGGCGCACAACGGTGTGGAAGCGCACCATCGGCGTTCAATCGGCCTTGCAGGGCGATACCCATGCCAGCGGCAATCCGACGGTGACGGTCGGCACCTTGCCGATCGTGTTCCTTGGTAACGTCGATGCCAAGGCCGAGTTCAGCACCCAGTTCCGCATGCCGAGCGGCGAAGCCTTCCTGACCATCGCCCATGAGTACCGCACGCCGGAGAACTTCCTGCAGCGCGCCTTGCTCCCGGCGGTCAAGGAAACCCTGCAGGCCACCGCCTCGCTGATGAGTGCCGACGACTACTACGCCGGCGACCGCAACCAGTTTGGCGCCGAGTTCGAGAACCAGTTGCGTGATGGCCTGTACCTGACCAAGCGCAAGGAAGTGCGGGTCCAGCGTGACCACTCGCCGGCGCAGACGGCGATCCTCCAGGCCGGCACCGAGCAGGGGCAATACGGCGACAGCATCTCCACGCGCTTCGTCATCGAGAAGCTGCGTGACGAGAACGGCGTGGAAATCCGCAAGCAACAGCAGTTCCGCCTGTTCGGCGTGGATGTGGTGGACGCCCGGGTCACTCACATCGACCCAAATCCGCAGTATCAGGAGCGTATGGTCCGTGTGCAGCAGGCTCTTGCCGAGCTGGCCGTGGCCCGGCAGAACCGGCTCAAGGAAGAGGAGGAGAAGCAACTGGTCTCCGCCCGCGGTGCCAAGGATGTCGAAGCCAAGCGCCAGGAAAGCCTGCGCCAGCAGATCGAGCGCACCACCCAGGCCGAGACCGAAAAACAGCTCACCCTGATCAATGCCGAACGCGAGCAGCGCCGCGCCGAGATCGAGAAGAAGACCGCCGAACTGCTGCGGGACAAGGCCCGGGTGACAGGTGAAGCGACCAAGATAACCGCTGATGCCGAAGCCTATGCCCGGGCGGCGTCGATCAAGGCCGACGGTGCGTTGCAGGCGAAGCTCGATGCGTTGGTGCGGATCAACCAGGCGTGGGCCGAGGCGGCGGCTCGTGCACCGGTGCCGTCTGTCATGATGGGCGCCGGTGACGGCGGAACCGGACGGCAGGACGAGATGGGCAAGCTGATGAGCGTGCTGGCGACCAAGGCGGCGCGGGATCTGGCGGTGGATCTGCGAACGGAGTAACTGCTGGCGCTGGCAATTGACCCTTCCCGCCAAGACATGCTTTGCTCCGAAGGCTTGCAAGCAACCAACGGCTACGCGGTCACTGTAGGAGCTGGCTTGCCTGCGATGGACCGCGGCAGCGGTCCCAAAACCGGCTACGCCGGGTCGTCTGGTTGATCGCGATCAGACCGGCGCTGAATCCAGCGTTGTTGTATGGCGCATGCTCGTGCTGGATGGATTTGGGACCGCTTTGCGGTCCATCGCAGGCAAGCCAGCTCCTACCTGGACCGCGTCGTTTTCCAAAGGAAAAGGGAGCGTCATGTCAGACTTCAAGTTGCATTGTTTTGCTGAGTCCGGAAACGCCTACAAGGCCGCGTTGATGCTCGAACTGAGTGGCCTGGACTGGGAGCCGGTGTTCGTCGATTTCTTCCACGGGCAGACACGCCAGGCTGCCTGGCGCGACGAGGTCAACGAGCAGGGCGAGGTGCCGGTGCTGGAACATGCCGGGCAGACGCTGACCCAGTCGGCCTTGATCCTCGACTACCTGGCCGGGTACAGCGGTCGTTTCGGGCCGCAAAGCGAGGAGGAGCGCCGCGAGATCTGGCGCTGGATGCTCTTCGACAACCACAAGTTCACTTCCTATTACGCCACCCTGCGCTTTATCTACGGGCTGAAGCACAGCGGCGAGACGCCGGTCACCACGTTCCTGCGCGAGCGTGCGAAAGCGGCCTACGACATCGTCGATGGGCACCTGGCCCATCGTCCGTTCATGCTCGGCGAGCGCCTGACCATCGCCGACTTCTCCCTGGCCGGCTACGTCTTCATGCCGGAAGATACCGGCATGGACCTCGCCGTGTACCGTCATATCGAGGCGTGGAAAGACAGGATCCGCGACCTGCCGGGCTGGAAGCCACCCTATGAGCTGATGCCGGGCCGGCCGGCGCAGGCCTGAAAACGAAAAGCCCCCTGGAGCCGAGGCTCACAGGGGGCTTTTCGTTTCAGCGCAGGAATCAGACGTTGAAGCGGAAGTGCATCACGTCACCGTCCTTGACGATGTAGTCCTTGCCTTCCAGGCGCCATTTACCGGCTTCCTTGGCACCGCCTTCACCCTTGTACTGGATGAAGTCGTCATAGGCGACCACTTCGGCGCGGATGAAGCCTTTCTCGAAGTCGGTGTGGATCACGCCGGCCGCCTGTGGCGCGGTGGCGCCGACGCGCACGGTCCAGGCGCGGACTTCCTGCACGCCGGCAGTGAAGTAGGTCTGCAGGTTGAGCAGGGCGTAGCCGGCACGGATCACGCGGTTCAGGCCAGGCTCTTCCAGGCCCAGGGCCTCGAGGAACATGTCCTTCTCTTCGCCTTCGTCCAGCTCGGCGATTTCCGCTTCGATCTTGTTGCACACCGGCACCACCACCGCGCCTTCTTCTTCGGCGATGGCACGCACCACGTCCAGGTGCGGGTTGTTGTCGAAGCCGTCTTCGGCCACGTTGGCGATGTACATCACCGGCTTGCTGGTCAGCAGGTGGAAGCCGCGAATCACCGCCTTCTCGTCGTCAGCCATGTTCTTCATCAGGCTGCGCGCCGGCTTGCCTTCGGTGAAGTGCGGGATGAGTTTTTCGAGGATGGCTTTCTGCGCCAGGGCTTCCTTGTCGCCGCCCTTGGCGTTGCGCGCGACCTTCTGCAGTTGCTTCTCGCAGCTGTCGAGGTCGGCGAAGATCAGTTCCAAGTCGATGATCTCGATGTCACGCTTGGGGTCGACGCTGTTGGAAACGTGGATCACGTTCTCGTCTTCGAAGCAGCGCACCACGTGGGCGATGGCGTCGGTCTCGCGGATGTTGGCGAGGAACTTGTTGCCGAGTCCTTCACCCTTGGACGCGCCCGCCACCAGGCCGGCGATGTCGACGAACTCCATGGTGGTCGGCAGGATGCGCTGTGGCTTGACGATGGCCGCCAGGGCGTCCAGGCGGGCGTCCGGCATCGGCACGATGCCGCTGTTCGGCTCGATGGTGCAGAAGGGGAAGTTCTCCGCCGCGATGCCGGATTTGGTCAAGGCGTTGAACAGGGTGGACTTGCCGACGTTGGGCAGGCCGACGATGCCGCAATTGAATCCCATGGTGAATCCCTCTTCGTGAAGTCAGGCCTTCTGGCTGTGCAGCTCTCTCATCGCACGCGCCCATTCGCCGGCGAGGATGTCCGGCAGCACGCCGAGGGCAAAATCGATACTGGCGTCGAGCTTGTCCTGTTCGGCGCGGGGCGCCTTGCCCAGGACGAAGTTCGACACCAGCTTGGCATCACCCGGGTGGCCGATGCCAAGCCGCAGACGGTGAAAGTCGTTCTTGTTGCCGAGCTGCGCGATGATGTCGCGCAGGCCGTTGTGCCCGCCGTGGCCGCCGCCCTTCTTGAGTTTGGCGACGCCGGGGGGCAGGTCGAGTTCGTCGTGGGCCACCAGGATGGCATCTGGCTCGATACGGAAGAAGTTGGCCAGAGCGGCAACGGACTGGCCGCTGCGGTTCATGTAGGTGGTGGGGATCAGCAGGCGAACATCGTGGCCCTGATGGCTGAATTTTGCCGTCAGGCCGAAATACTTGCGGTCAGCGGTCAGGTTGACGCGCTGGGCGCTGGCAATGCGTTCAACGAAAAGAGCCCCTGCGTTATGCCGGGTCTGTTCGTATTCGGGGCCCGGGTTTCCCAGGCCGACGATCAACTGGATGGCGGTCACGTCAGGGGCTCTTCCTTGGAGTTGGGGATTGCGGCATCAGCGCCGCAATCCGGGCAACACCGGCGAACCGAGTGGATTACTCGGCAGCGCCTTCTGCTTCAGGAGCAACGCGCGGAGCGTGAACGTTGGCAACGGCCTTGTCATCACCGTGGGCCAGAGCAACGAACTCTACGCCTTTCGGAGCTTTCAGGTCCGACAGGTGGACGATGGTGCCGATTTCAGCGTTGGCCAGGTCAACCTCGATGAACTCAGGCAGGTCCTTGGCTTCGCAGGAAACTTCGATCTCGTTCAGGGTGTGGGAGATCTCGCCGCCTTTCTTGACCGGAGCTTCTTCGTTGATGAAGTGAACCGGAACAACGGCAGTCAGTTTCTGGCCAGCAACGACGCGAACGAAGTCAGCGTGCATGATGTACTGCTTGGCTGGGTGACGCTGCATTGCCTTGACAATGACGTTCTGCTTTTTGCCATCGACGTTCAGTTCGATAACGTGGCTGAAGGCAGCTTCGTTTTCGAACAGCTTGGCGATTTCCTTGGCCAGGATGGTTACGGACTCGGCGTCCTTGTTACCACCGTAGACAACGGCAGGGATGCTGGCGGCATGACGCAGGCGGCGGCTCGCACCTTTCCCCAGGTCAGTACGCGCTTGGGCGTTCAGGATGAAATCGGTCATTTTGTATCTCCAAAATTAGCCTGTTCCGAATGGGGCTTGCGACCAGCACCAGAGCGGAAAGGGCAAAAAAGCCCCGCCCCAACAACCGGTGTTGGGGCGGGGCGCTTTACGTCAACGGATGTTCGCGAGGCTGATGCCTTAGCGGAACATCGCGCTGATCGATTCTTCGTTGCTGATGCGGCGAACCGCTTCGGCGACGACCGGTGCAATATCCAGTTGGCGGATACGGTCACAGGCTTGTGCAGCGGCGGACAGCGGGATGGTGTTGGTCACCACCAGCTCGTCGAGCACGGAATTCTCGATGTTCTCGATCGCGCGACCGGAGAGTACAGGGTGCGTGCAATAGGCGTAAACCTTTGCAGCGCCGTGTTCTTTCAGGGCCTTGGCCGCATGGCACAGGGTGCCGGCGGTATCGACCATGTCGTCGACCAGAATGCACGTACGTCCTTCGACGTCACCGATGATGTGCATCACTTCGGAGTGGTTGGCCTTCTCGCGGCGTTTGTCGATGATACCGAGATCCACGCCCAGGGACTTGGCGACGGCGCGTGCACGCACGACACCACCGATGTCCGGGGAGACGATCATCAGGTTCTCGAAACGCTGGTCTTCGATGTCATCCACCAGGACGGGGGAGCCGTAGATGTTATCTACCGGAATATCGAAGAACCCCTGGATCTGGTCAGCGTGCAGGTCGACGGTGAGAACACGGTCGATACCCACGACGGTGAGCATGTCAGCGACGACTTTGGCGCTGATTGCAACACGCGCCGAACGCGGACGGCGGTCCTGGCGGGCATATCCGAAGTAAGGAATCACAGCGGTGATTCGGGACGCTGAGGAGCGGCGGAAGGCGTCGGCCATCACTACCAGTTCCATCAGGTTATCGTTGGTTGGCGCGCAAGTCGGCTGAATGATGAAGACGTCCTTACCGCGAACGTTTTCATTAATCTCAGTGCTGATTTCGCCGTCGGAGAACTTGCCGACAGAAACATCACCCAGTGGGATATGCAGCTGACGTACGACACGCCGAGCCAGATCGGGGTTGGCGTTCCCCGTAAAGACCATCATCTTGGACACGCGCAGTACCTGAAGGCTGAGGGTATACCTGGATGAGTATAAGGAAAATGGCAGGGGCGGCTGGATTCGAACCAACGCATGGCAGGATCAAAACCTGCTGCCTTACCGCTTGGCGACGCCCCTGTATCTGTTGCTGCGAGTACCTGGTACTCGATTCCTAGCGCAGACTTCGTAGCTTGCGATGCAACATCGAAACATTGCTTCCCTTTGCCACGAACCCTGTTTGGGTCTCTGCAAGAAGGGCCAAAACTCTATCAGCTTCAGCTTTGTCTGGGAAGGCCCCAAACACACAACTTCCAGTGCCGGTGAGTCTTGCTTCAGTGAATTTGTTTAACAAATTCAAGGCGTTACGTACTTCTGGGTAACTTTGCTCAACTACCGCTTGACAGTCATTTCGACTGTTTCCCTCGGGAACGGGGCGCACTTTAATGGGCTTTGAATTACGTGTCAACAAAGGATGCGAAAAAATTTCCGCCGTACTTACAGACACTTGCGGAACCAGCACGACGTACCAGGGCTCGTGCGGATCGACGGGCGTGAGCTTTTCCCCCACGCCTTCGGCAAAGGCCGCATGGCCGCGAACGAACACCGGCACGTCGGCGCCCAGGCCCAGGCCGAGCTCGGCGAGCCGGTCTTCACCGCAGGCGGTTTGCCACAGATGATCGAGGGCGAGCAGGGTGGTCGCCGCGTCCGAGCTGCCGCCGCCGATGCCGCCGCCCATGGGCAGCACCTTGTGTAGCCAGATGTCGGCACCCAGCGTGGTGCCGGTCATTTGCTGCAGCTTGCGCGCGGCGCGGACGATCAGGTTGCTGTCGTGGGGAACGCCGGCGATGTCGGTGTGCAGGCGGATCTGGCCATCCTCGCGCACGGCGAAGTCCAGTTCATCGCCATGGTCGAGGAACTGGAAGAGGGTTTGCAGCTCGTGATAGCCATCGGCGCGGCGCCCGAGGATATGCAACATCAGGTTGAGCTTGGCCGGCGCCGGCAAGGTCAGGCGTTCGCTCATTTCAGTGCCCCAACTGGCGCGGTTGCCATTCCTTGAGGACCACGGTCACGTCCAGGTCCTGGCCGTGCATCTTGATCCGCTCGGGCAGCCAGTAGCCGTTCTGTTCGGTGTAGCGGGTGTATTCCACCTGCCAGCCGTCCTGCTCCAGGCTGGCCAGGCGGCTGTCGCCGTCGAGGGTCAGCCGGCTCTTGCTGTCCGGCGCAGGCAGGCCGCGGACCCACCAGACCAGGTGCGATACCGGCAATTCCCAGCCCAGTTGCTCGGCCAGCAGGGTTTCCGGAGTCGGCGCCTCGAAGCGGCCCTGGTTGGCGACTTCCAGCACCACCTGGCCCGGGCGCCCGGTCAGGCGTGCGGCGCCGCGGCCCAGCGGGCCGGACAGGCGGATATCGTAATAATCCTGGCGTTGCAGCCAGAACAGCGTGCCGCTGCCGGAGTCCTTCGGCGCGCGGATGCCGACCTTGCCGCTGATTTGCCAGCCGTCGAGGGTGCTCAGTTGGGCTTTATGTTCTTTCCACAGTTGTGGACTGCCCTGGCCCTGTACGGCTTCCTTGGAACCGAAGCCGGCGCAACCGGCGAGCAGGGCAATCAGGCTGAAGGTGATCAGGTGGCGCACAAACATAGGCTTAAAGGGTCTCGGATCCGGTCAGGCGCAGGATGGTCTTGCGCAGGATAGGGCTGTCGGGCTGGGCTTCGAAGGCCTTGGCCCAGACCTGGCGGGCTTCGCGTTGCTTGCCGTTGGCCCAGAGCACTTCGCCCAGGTGGGCAGCGACTTCGTGGTCGGGGAAGCGCTCCAGGGCACGGCGCAGCAGGCGCTCGGCCTCGTCCAGGTTGCCCAGGCGGTAATTGACCCAGCCCAGGCTGTCGAGCACGGCCGGGTCGTCGGGGGTCAGCTGGTGGGCTTTTTCGATCAGCTGCCGGGCTTCGGCGTAGCGCGTGGTGCGATCGGCGAGGGTGTAGCCAAGGGCGTTGAGGGCCATGGCGTTTTCCGGCTCGCGGGCGATGATGGCGCGCAGGTCTTTTTCCATCTGCGCCAGATCGTCGCGCTTCTCGGCGAGCATGGCCCGGGTATAGAGCAGATTGAGATCGTCCGGATACTGCTTGATGGCATTATCGAGGACGCGCCGGGCCTGGTCTTCCTTGCCGTTGTTGCCCAGGGTTTCGGCTTCGATCAGGTACAGCTGGATGGCGTAGTCGGGCTGGCTGTCGCGGGCCTGGTCGAGGCGGCGGATGGCTTCGTCGGTGCGGCCGTTGGCGATAAGGATATCGGCCTGGCGCAGTTGCGCCGGCAGGTAATCGTTGCCGGCGCCGACCTGGGCGTATTCGCTGAGCGCACCTTCGAGGTCGTTGCGCTCCTCGCGGATGCGGCCGAGGTTGAGGTGCGCGGCATCGACGTGGCTGTCACGGTCGATCAGGTCCTGCAGGTAGCCGGACGCCTCGTCGTAGGCCTTGGCCTCGAGGCTGACGAGGGCCAGGGAATAACGCAGTTCGTCGTCGTCCGGGTATTGCTGGAGCAGGCTGGCGAATTCGTTCTTGGCATCGTCGATGCGGTCCTGCTCGACCAGCATGCGTGCGTAGGTCAGGCGCAGGCGCTTGTCGTCGGGGTTGCGCGCGATGCTCTTGCGCAGCAACGGCAGGGCTTCACCGCCGCGGTCGAGACTTTGCAGCAGGCGTGCGCGCAGCAGGACCGGGGCGATTTCGCTGTCCTGCTGCGGCGGATGGGCTTCGAGCAGGGCCAGGGCCTCCTCGGATTTGCCGTCCTGTTGCAGAAGCAGGGCCTTGCCGAATACCAGCTGGCTGTTATCGGGGTATTTCTGCAGCAGACGATCGAAGCTCTTGAGCAGGCCGTCGCGGGTGTCCTGGTCGGTTTCCGCGGCCGACAAGGCAAGGAAGTCGAAATGGGTATCGCCCTGGCCCTGCAGGACCTTCTCCATGTAACTCATGGAATCGTCGTAGCGCCCTGCGCGGGCAAGCTGGATGGCCGCGGCACGCTGCGCATCGATGTTTTCCGGGTCGTTCTTCGCCCACAACAGCGAAGCCTCCAGCGTCGATTGGTCGGCGCCCAGGTATTCGGCAATGCGGAAGGCGCGCTCGGAAACGCCGGCGTCCTGGGTCTTCTCGGCCTGGACCATATAGTTGTCCAGGGCGATGTCGAAGCGATTGCGCTGCCCGGCCAGTTCCGCGACCAGCAGGCTGTAGAGCGTGTCCTGGGTGAACGAGCCGTACACCGTCGGCTCTGGCCTGGCCGCCGGCGCGGCGGCTTGCTCGGCGGCAGGCGACGAGGCCTCCCCGGAACCCGGCAGGGCCTGGCAGCCCTGGAGCAGGGCGAGGGCGAGCAGCAACGCGGAAGATCTATTCATAATGAGGATTTTGAGCGACTAACCTGCGGTCGGGCCATCATGACACAAGCGCCTGGGCAAACCCACTTCGCGATGGCGTTATGCATACAGTCTATAGAGACAATCGCGAGCGGTGGTTGTTCTCGATCCAGCGAAGTAGGACAATTATCGGCTTCACGTCACAACCAGCGACCTTGAATGGCCTTTCTTGCCCTCGGTATCAACCATAAGACTGCCTCGGTAGACGTACGCGAGCGCGTGGCGTTTACCCCCGAGCAGCTGGTCGAAGCCTTGCAGCAGCTCTGTCGACTGACCGCCAGCCGCGAAGCCGCGATCCTTTCGACCTGCAATCGCAGCGAACTGTACATCGAGCAGGACCACCTGGCGGCCGACAGCGTCCTGCGCTGGCTGGCCGATTATCATCAGTTGAGCGTCGAGGAGCTTCGGGCCAGCGCCTACATCCATGAGGACCACGACGCGGTCCGGCACATGATGCGGGTCGCATCCGGGCTCGACTCGCTGGTGCTCGGCGAGCCGCAGATCCTCGGCCAGATGAAGTCGGCCTACGCCGTGGCGCGCGAGGCCGGTACCATAGGCCCGCTGCTGGGGCGCCTGTTCCAGGCCACCTTCAACGCGGCCAAGCAGGTACGCACCGACACCGCGATCGGCGAGAACCCGGTATCGGTAGCCTTCGCCGCGGTGAGCCTGGCCCGACAGATCTTCAGCGACCTGGGGCGCAGCCAGGCGCTGCTGATCGGGGCCGGCGAAACCATCACCCTGGTCGCCCGCCACCTGCATGAGCAGGGCGTGCGGCGCATCGTGGTGGCTAACCGGACCCTGGAGCGTGCCAGCACCCTGGCCGAGCAGTTCGGCGCCCGTGCGGTGCTGCTGGCGGACATTCCACAGGAACTGGTCAACAGCGATATCGTCATCAGTTCCACCGCCAGCCAGTTGCCGATCCTCGGCAAAGGCGCGGTGGAGAGCGCCCTGAAACAGCGCCGGCACAAGCCGATCTTCATGGTCGACATCGCCGTGCCCCGGGATATCGAGCCGGAAGTGGGGGAACTGGACGACGTCTACCTCTATACGGTCGATGACCTGCACGATGTCGTCGCGGAAAACCTCAAGAGCCGCCAGGGCGCCGCCCAGGCCGCCGAGGAGCTGGTCTGCGCCGGCGTCGAGGACTTCATGTCGCGCCTGCGCGAGCTGGCGGCGGTGGATGTGTTGCGTGCCTATCGCCAGCAGAGCGAACGGTTGCGCGACGAGGAACTGCAAAAGGCACAGCGCCTGCTGGCCAACGGCGCGAGCGCCGAGGACGTGCTGGTGCAGCTCGCCCGCGGCCTGACCAACAAGCTGCTGCATGCTCCCAGCGTGCAACTGAAAAAGCTCTCTGCCGAGGGCCGCGTCGATGCGCTGGCCATGGCCCAGGAACTCTTTGCCCTCAACGAGGGCCCCACGGATAAAACCCCGCAATGAAAGCGTCGCTGCTGAAAAAACTGGAGATCCTCCAGGACCGCTTCGAGGAACTGACCGCGCTGCTCGGCGATGCCGAGGTCATTTCCGACCAGACCCGCTTCCGCGCCTATTCCCGGGAATATGCCGAAGTCGAGCCGGTGGCCGCCGGGTATGTGCAATGGCGCAAGCTGCAGGATGACCTCGAGGGCGCGCAAGCCCTGCTCAAGGACAGCGACCCCGACCTGCGCGAGATGGCCGTCGAGGAAGTCCGTGAAGCCAAGGAGCAGTTGCAGGCGCTGGAAGACCAGTTGCAACGCATGCTCCTGCCGAAAGACCCGAACGACGGGCGCAACGTGTTCCTGGAAATCCGCGCCGGCACCGGCGGCGACGAGGCGGCGATCTTCTCCGGCGACCTGTTCCGCATGTATTCGCGTTATGCCGAGCGGCGCGGCTGGCGCCTGGAGATCCTCTCGGAAAACGAGGGCGAACACGGTGGCTACAAGGAAATCATTGCTCGCGTCGAAGGCGAGGCGGTGTACGGCAAGCTCAAGTTCGAGTCCGGCGCGCACCGCGTGCAGCGGGTTCCCGAGACCGAGTCGCAGGGCCGCATCCATACCTCCGCCTGTACCGTTGCCGTGCTGCCCGAGCCCGATGAGCAGGTCGCCATCGAGATCAACCCGGCCGATCTGCGCGTGGATACCTATCGCGCGTCCGGTGCCGGTGGCCAGCACGTGAACAAGACCGACTCGGCGATCCGCATCACCCACTTGCCCACCGGTATCGTGGTCGAATGCCAGGAAGAGCGCTCCCAGCACAAGAACCGTGCCCGGGCGATGTCCTGGCTGTCGGCCAAGCTCAACGACATGCAGACCAGCGCCGCGCAGAACGCCATGGCATCCGAGCGCAAGCTGCTGGTCGGCTCCGGCGACCGCTCGGAACGGATCCGTACCTACAACTATCCACAGGGCCGGGTCACCGACCACCGCATCAACCTCACCCTGTATTCGCTGGACGAAGTCCTGGCGGGGGGCGTTGATGCCGTGATCGAACCGTTGCTGGCGGAATACCAGGCCGATCAACTGGCCGCACTGGGTGATTGAATGACCATTATCGCCAGCCTGCTCCGCAGCGCGGAGCTTCCCGACTCGCCGACACCGCGCCTCGACAGCGAATTGCTCCTGGCCGCAGCCATCGGCAAGACCCGCAGCTACCTGCACACCTGGCCGGAGCGCATCGTCGCCAGCGAGGCGGCGCAGACCTTCGCCGGGTACCTGCAACGGCGTCGCGCCGGTGAGCCGGTAGCCTATATCCTTGGCCAGCAAGGCTTCTGGAATCTTGATCTGGAAGTTGCCCCGCATACCCTGATCCCGCGTCCGGAAACCGAGCTGCTGGTGGAAACCGCCATGGCCCTGCAGCCTGCCACAAAGGCCCGCGTCCTCGATCTCGGCACTGGCACCGGCGCCATTGCCCTGGCCCTGGCCAGCGAGCGTCGTGAATGGCAGGTCACCGCCGTGGATCGCGTGGCCGAGGCCGTGGCCCTGGCCGAGCGCAACCGCGAGCGCCTGCAACTGGACAACGTCAGGGTGCTGCAAAGCCACTGGTTCAGCGCCCTGGACGGACAGCGTTTCGAGCTGGTCATCAGCAATCCGCCCTATATCGCTGCCGAAGACCCGCACCTGGTTGCCGGAGACGTGCGTTTCGAACCGAGCAGTGCGCTGGTGGCCGGCGCCGACGGCCTGGACGATCTGCGCCAGATCGTCGCCGAAGCGCCTGCGCACCTGGTCGAAGGCGGCTGGCTGCTGCTGGAGCACGGTTACGACCAGGCTGCGGCGGTGCGCGAGTTGCTGGCCCGACACGGCTTCGAGCAGATCGAAAGCCGTCTTGACCTCAATGCCCACGAGCGCATCACCCTGGGGCGCCTGCCGTGCTGACCGACGAGGAACTGCTGCGCTACAGCCGGCAGATCCTGCTGGCGCAGATCGATATCGACGGCCAGTTGCGCCTGAAGAATGCCAGCGCCCTGATCGTCGGGCTCGGCGGTCTCGGTTCGCCGGTCGCCTTGTACCTGGCGGCGGCGGGAGTCGGGACCTTGCACCTGGCGGATTTCGATACGGTCGACCTGACCAACCTGCAGCGGCAGATCATCCATGACAGCAGCACGGTCGGCCAGCCCAAGGTGGACTCGGCGCTGGCCCGCCTGCGCGCGCTGAACCCGGATATCCGGCTGGTCGCCCATCCTCGCGCGCTGGACGCGGACTCCCTGGCCGCAGCGGTGGATGCAATCGACCTGGTGCTGGATTGCTCCGACAACTTCGGCACTCGCGAAGCGGTCAACGCGGCCTGCGTCCAGGCCGGCAAGCCGCTGGTCAGCGGCGCGGCGATCCGTCTGGAAGGACAGTTGTCGGTGTTCGATCCACGGCGTGCGGACAGCCCCTGCTACCACTGTCTCTATGGCCACGGCAGCGATGCGGAACTGACCTGCAGCGAAGCCGGCGTCGTCGGGCCGCTGGTCGGGCTGGTCGGCAGCTTGCAGGCGCTGGAAGCGCTGAAACTGCTGGCCGGCTTCGGCGAGCCGCTGGTGGGCCGCCTGCTGCTGGTGGATGCCTTGGGCACGCGTTTCCGCGAGCTGAGGGTCAAGCGCGATCCGGGCTGCGCGGTGTGCGGGAGCCAACATGGTTGATGCCTCGGCGCCGGTCGGCGTATTCGACTCCGGCGTCGGCGGCCTCTCGGTCCTGGCCGAGATAGCCCGGCTGCTGCCCAACGAGTCGCTGCTGTATGTCGCCGATTGCGGGAACATTCCCTACGGGGAAAAATCTCCCGAGTTCATCCGTCAGCGTTGTCGCACTGTTGCCGGTTTCTTCCAGGAGCAGGGCGTCAAGGCCCTGGTGTTGGCGTGCAATACCGCGACGGTGGCCGCCGCCGCCGACCTTCGCGAGCAATTCCCGCACTGGCCGCTGGTCGGCATGGAGCCTGCGGTCAAGCCGGCGGCCGCAGCGACCCGCAGCGGCGTGGTCGGTGTGCTGGCTACTACCGGTACCTTGCAAAGTGCCAAGTTCGCGGCATTGCTCGACCGCTTCGCTACCGATGTCCAGGTGGTGACCCAGCCGTGCCCCGGCCTGGTGGAGCGCATCGAGTCGGGTGACCTGAACAGCCCGGCGCTGCGCCAGTTGCTGCAAGGCTACGTCGAGCCTCTGCTGGCTGCCGGTTGCGACACCATTATCCTCGGCTGCACCCACTATCCCTTCCTGCGTCCGCTGCTCAGCCAGATGGTTCCGCCCAGCGTGGCGATCATCGATACGGGGGCCGCAGTTGCCCGCCAGTTGCAGCGCCTGCTGGCCGAGCGCGAGCTGCTCGCCACCGGTCCCGCCCGGCCGGCAGAGTTCTGGACCAGCGCGGATCCCCAGCATCTGAAAAACATCCTGCCGTTGTTGTGGAAAAAATCGGACCTTGTGCGAAGCTTCTGCCGGTAATCGACAAAATTTTCACAAAAAGTCGAAAATTCACTGAACTCCTTTGTAAGCGCTGATTTCTGATATGTTGTCTGATGGGACAAAAAACCAACAAGCAGGATTTCTATAAAGGACGTTTCTCATGAAGAAACTGATTTGCGCGGCTGCATTTGCAGTTGCAACCCTGGGGCAAGCATTCACCGTACAAGCTGCGGACATCACCTTCGCAGTCGGCCAGACCAGCGATTCGACCATGACCTATCGTCTCGGCCTGGAGTCCAACTGGGACGCCAGCTGGTGGCAGACCAGCGTCGGTCGCCTGACCGGCTACTGGGATGCTGGCTACACCTACTGGGACGGTGACGAAACCTCGAGCAACCACAGCCTGTCGTTCGCGCCGGTATTCGTCTACGAGTTCGCTGGCGGTTCGGTCAAGCCTTATATCGAGGCGGGGATCGGCGTCGCGGCATTCGCCCACACCAAGCTGGAAAGCAACAACCTGGGCGGCTCCTTCCAGTTCGAGGACCGCATCGGCTTCGGTCTGCGCTTTGCGGGAGGGCATGAGGTCGGTGTCCGGGCAATCCATTACTCCAACGCCGGCATCAGCCAGCCCAACGATGGTGTCGAGAGCTTCGCCCTGCATTACCGCATGGCGCTCTGAAGTTTGATGGATTGAAAGAAACGCCGCCGGAGATGGCGGTGTTTCTGGCTTTGTGTCGTTTTTACGGGCCTCATCGCTGGCAAGCCAGCTCCCACAGGGATCGCGTGCACCGCAACCCCTGTGGGAGCTGGCTTGCCAGCGATTAGGCCCTCAGGTTCGCCGCAAAGGCCAAAGGCTACTCACCGACATGGCTTCCAGCACCATCTCCGGCATCCGCTGCGGCAGCCGGTCGATGATTGCCAACGCCGCCGTGTCTGCCGTCCAGCGCTGCGGCAGAGCGATCGTCGAGGTCACCGGCTTCTTCACGGTTTGCGGCGTAACCAGGGTCAGGTCTATTTCCTGTGGCGCCAGTTGGCTGCGCATTTCGCTGAACCACTGGCCCAAGCTGTTATGTGCCGTGGGACTTTGGCTGCCTTCATGCTGCTGAAGTGCGGTGATGCTGCTGAGGATCCCCACGACCTGCGGCTTCCTGCCGGCCAGCAGCAGCGGCACGGCGTTGCTCAGGCAATGTGTGCTGGCGCTCACGTTGCTGGCGATCAGCGTTTCGAACATCGCCGTACCGCTGGACGCCCCGTCGAGGTAATCGCAAGACCCCGCATTGAGGATCAGCAGGTCCAGCGCACCCCATTCTTCCTGGATGCGCACGCTCATGGCTTCGGCGTCGGCCGCCTCGGCGAGGTTGCCGTGCAGCTCCAGGCAGCCGGGGATCAGGTGCTCTGGCAGGGGCTCGAAGGGCATTCGCCCGCTGATTGCCACACGGTGACCGAGGGCAAGCAGGTGCAAGGCCAATGCGTGACCGAGGCCGTTGCTGGCGCCGGTGACCCAGATTCGTTTGCTGTGCTCGGTTGTCACGTTAGTGCTCGACTTCTTGTTCTTTCGGGAGTTGTTTGAATGCCTCGATGGCCCGGCGGCGGCTCGTGCCCAGATCGACAATGGGTTGTGGATAACCCTTTACCGAAAACAGGCCGCCGGGGCTGTGGATTTCCTTGTCGTCGAGGTCTTTCAGCTCCGGCAGCCAGTGTCGCAGGAAGCGTCCCTTTTTGTCGAAGCGTTCCGACTGACTCACCGGGTTGAATACCCGGAAATAAGGCACTGAATCGGTTCCGGTCGAGGCGCTCCACTGCCAACCACCGTTGTTGGCGGCGAGGTCGCCGTCGATCAGGTGACGCATGAAGAATGCTTCGCCCTTGCGCCAGTCGATCAGCAGGTTCTTGCTCAGGAACATCGCCACGACCATACGCAGACGGTTATGCATCCAGCCGGTGGCGAGCAGTTGCCGCATGGCGGCGTCGACGATCGGCACGCCGGTGCGGCCTTCCTGCCAGGCCTTGAGGTCTTCGGGGGCATCGCGCCATTGCACTGCCTCGGTGGCCGGACGGAAGGCGCGGTGACGGGAAACCCGTGGATACCCTGTCAGCACATGCTTGTAGAACTCGCGCCAGAGCAGTTCGTTGATCCAGGTAACCGCGCCGGGGTTGCCGCTCTCGAACTCGCCGTGATTGTGCGCCAGCGCCGCGTGCAGGCACTGGCGCACCGAGACCACGCCGGCCGCGAGATAGGGCGAAAGCTGGCTGGTGCCGTCCACCGACGGTATATCGCGCTGCTCGGGATAGTCGGCCATGGCGTCCTGGGCGAAATCCTCCAGACGCTTGCGGGCGTGGCGTTCTCCTGCCGGCCACAGGTCGCGCAGCGTGTCGCAGGGGAGCGCGAAGCCTTCGATGGCTTCGGGAATGGCGTCGTTGGCCACGGCTGGCCTGTCCTGCTTGCGCGGCAGTCTCTGCAACGGCGGCAGGGCATGGTGCAGGCGCTGGTAACAGGCCTTGCGGAACTGGGTGAAGACCTTGAAGTAACCATCGTTCCTGGTCAAAACCGTGCCCGGCTTGAACAACAACTGGTCGAGGTGGCTGTGCAGGCGAATGTCGTGACGCTGCAGCAGCTCGCCAACCTGGCGGTCACGCCGGGTTTCGTTGATGCCGTATTCCTCGTTGACGTGCACATCCTGCACGCCGTGTGCCTGGCAGACCTCCAGCACCACCTGCGGCGCGTCTCGCCAGTGCTCGGCATGGCCGATCAACAGCGGGATGTTGTAGTGGGCCAGTGCTCCCTGGAGTTCGCGCAGGTTGCGCAGCCAGAAATCCACCTTGCACGGCGCGTCGTCGTGTTCTTTCCATTGCCCGGGGCTGACCAGCCACAGGGCCAGGGTCGGCCCGCGTTCGCTGGCGGCGCACAGTGCGGTGTTGTCATGGATTCGCAGGTCGTTGCGCAGCCAGATCAGTTGCATTCAGGGTTTCCGTGGAGATAGGGGCAGCAAGCGCTCCCAGGCCGTGCAGGCAACGCTGTGCCGCCAATGGCGTGTCGAGCAGATGCCAGCCTGGATCGTCGCCCAGTGCTTGCTTATGAAGGATGACCGCAGCGCCGAACAGGAGTTTCGGCACCTCGAGCGGGTTCAGGTCGCGACGCAGTTGCTCACAGTCCGCAACGGCATTGACGCTGAGCAGCAATGCCCCGGCGCCGAGGCGTTCTGCTGCCATGGCCAGGTCGCGCCCATGCAGCGGGAGATCGAAAACCTCCACCGGGCAACCCGCGTCGCTGACCAGCCAGGCGCACAGCCACAGGTGCGGATCGATGGCCTGGTTGCCGGTGCTGAGCAAAAGCACCGGCACGCCGTTGAGCTGGCGGTTGTTGTGGTAGACCCGCAGGCCCAGCTTGCTGCGCAGCCAACTGTGGAAAAATGCCCGTTCTACCTGGGCACAAGGATGAACCTGCCAGCGCACTTCCAGTTGGTCCAGCAACGGCAGCAGCAGTTGTTCGCACAGGGTGGCCGCCGGATACAGCGCCATGGCCTGGTTGAACTGCTGGTCGAGCTGACGTTCGCCAAGGTGGGCGATGCAGTTGGTCAGGTGCGCCGACAGCACGGACCAGTCATCCCCCGTATTGCGCCCTGCCGATGGCGGATCGGCGTCCAGCAACGGCAGGACCTGGCTGACCGCGACACCGCGGTTGAGCCAGGACACGATGGCCTGGATCCGCTGTACCTGGTCGCTGCTATACAAGCGATGGCCCTTGCTGGTGCGCTGTGGCACCACCAGGCCGTAACGTCGTTCCCAGGCGCGCAGGGTGACCGGGTTGACCCCGGTGAGGCGGGCGATTTCGCGGATTGGCAGCAGTTGATCAGATGGCATTGCGCAGGCTCAGGTTTTCCGGATGCGGTTGCAGGTAGACCTGGGCCAGCAGGTAGGGATCGGGGTGATGTCGCAGATGGTGCTTGAGCAGGGTCATCGGCACTACCAGCGGTACCACGCCGGCCATGTACTGATCGATCAGGCGGCGGATTTCCTGCTTGTCCTGTGGGCCGAGGAAGTCCCGCAGATAGCCGCTCAGGTGCATCAGCACGTTGCCATGGGTGCCACGGCTGGCGCAGCGCGACAGGGCGCTCATCAACTGGCTGAAATAGCGCGTGCCCAGTTCCTCGGGATCATCCTGGCGCGTCATGCTGCCGAGCAGCTTGCCGAGTACCTTGTACTGTTCGGGGTTGTGCGCCATCAACTGGTACTTGTAGCGCGAGTGGAAGGCGATCAGTGCATGCCTGCTCAGCCCCTCGCTGCGCAAACGCTGCCAGTCGGCATAGGCCAGTACCCGGGTAATGAAGTTTTCCCGCAGCACCGGGTCGTGCAGGCGGCCTTCTTCTTCCAATGGCAGGTCAGGGCGCAGTTCGCGGAAGCGCGCGGCGTAAAGGCCGCTGGAGAGCTGCCGGGCGGGATAGCCGTTGGCCTGGTAGACCTTGATGCGCTCCAGGCCGCAGGACGGGGATTTCTGCATGAAGATGTAGCCGCAGATGTCGTCCAGTTCCGCGGCGGTTTGCTCGGCGTAGGCGCGCAGCGCGTCGGAAACGTCCAGGGATGGATCACGGCTGCCAACGGCCCGGGGGTTTTCCGGGTCACCGCTGAGATGGATCGCCGCGCGTGGCGTGCCAAGGCCAATGGCCACTTCCGGACAGACGGGCAGCAGTTCGAAGTGCTCGGCCAGCACATCGGTACACAAACGGGACTGCTTGTGGCCGCCGTTGAAGCGGACTTCTGCCCCGGCAAGGCAGGCGCTGAGGGCGATTTTCGGCTTGGTGTGGGACATGCGGTGACGACCTTTCTTGTACAAAGATAAAAACATGTACAACTTACGCCTAGCATAGGCCCAAGGTTGTACAAGTCAATATCCCTGTAGAGGTCGCCATGCCCGCAGGGTTTATTCCAGGTGTTCGATCAGCCGACGCGCTGCTTCCTGGCCGCTGAGCCAGGCCCCCTCGACCCGACCGGACAGGCACCAGTCGCCGCAGGCATAGAGGCCTTGGTCGGCATCGGCCAGCACGCCCCATTCATGGCTGCCGGCGGGACGGGCGTACAGCCAGCGGTGCGCCAGGGTGAAGCTCGGGGCGGGTACGGCGCAGCCGACCAGTTCGGCGAAGTCGCCCAGCAACTGCTCGATCACGGCCTCCTTGTGCAGGTCGATGTGCTGTTTGCTCCAGCTCGAACTGGCATGCAGGACCCAGGTGTCGAGGTGCTCGTCACGGCCCGGTTTGCTGCGGTTGCGCGCCAGCCAGTCGAGGGCGCAACCCTGGACGAAGCAGCCTTGCATCGGCGTATCGAGCGGCGTGTCGAAGCCGAGGGCGATGGCCCAGGTCGGCTCCATCTGCACGCCTGCCACGGCCGCGGCGAGTTTCGGCGTGGCTGCCAGCAACGGCGTGGCCTGGGGGGCGGGTACGGCAACGATGACCCGGCTGAACGGGCCATGGCTGCAGCCGTCGGTGTCCTGCAGGTGCCAGTAGTGCTTGCCGCGAAACACTTCGCTGATACGGCAACTGAAGTTCACCGTGACGTCCTTGAGCAGGCCGCGGGTGATCGCACTCATGCGCGGCACGCCGACCCAGCGCGTCTGTTCGTCGGGGGACGGGGTCAACTGGCCGTCGCGATAGTTGTACAGCTGCGGTTTCCACTCGGCGACCCAGCCCTTGTCCTGCCAGTGCTGGACCTGCTCGACGAAGCGCCGGTCGCGCGCGGTGAAGTATTGCGCGCCGAGGTCCAGCGCGCCGGCGTCGCTGCGCTTGCTGGCCATGCGCCCGCCGCTGCCGTGGCCCTTGTCGAACAGGTGAACGGCCAGCCCCTGCTTCTGCAATGCCTGCGCTGCGGAGAGTCCGGCGATGCCGGCACCGATGATGGCGATAGGTACAGTCATGATGGCCTCTTCGAACCCGTGATGTGTACGGACAGCCTCGCTGTCAATAAAACCTGTACAACCCTGGCATTGTGTATAAGATTAACCGGCTCTTTACAACAGGTTGGCCTATGTTTATCCCAGAGTGAACGGTCAAAAAAGTGCCTTGCTCTTAAAAATAGACCAGCACACGCCACAGAGAGGACACGGCCATGAATATATTGCTGACCGGCGGTACAGGCCTTATCGGACAGCGGTTGTGTCGTCATTGGCAGGATCAGGGGCATAACCTGACCGTCTGGAGCCGGCGCCCTGATGAAGTTGGAAAGCTGTGTGGCGCGGGAGTTCGAGGTATCGGCCAATTGCACGACTACGGCGACGGGGTGCTGGATGCGGTGGTCAACCTGGCCGGTGCACCGATTGCCGATCGCCCCTGGACCGCGGCCCGGCGCGCGCAGCTGTGGGGAAGCCGGATCACCCTGACCGAACACCTGCTCACCTGGCTCGAGCGGCGACAGCAGCGACCGTCGGTGCTGCTGTCGGGCTCGGCGGTCGGCTGGTATGGCGACGGTGGCGAACGCGAGCTGACCGAAGCGTCGCGTCCGGTGAAGGAAGACTTCGCCAGCCAATTGTGCATCGCCTGGGAAGAAACCGCCCTGCGTGCCGAGGCCCTGGGCATTCGCGTGGCATTGATCAGGACCGGGCTGGTGCTGTCCGCCGAGGGCGGCTTTTTGTCGCGCCTGCGCCTGCCGTTCAAGCTCGGGCTGGGCGGGCCTATCGGCGATGGTCGGCAATGGATGCCGTGGATCCATATGGACGACGAAATCGCCCTGATCGATTTTCTCTTGCAGCACGAGGACGCCAGCGGTCCTTATAATGCCTGCGCTCCGGAGCCGGTGCGCAATCGCGAGTTCGCCCGGCGCCTGGGGCGAGCCCTGCATCGTCCGGCTTTCATGCCGTTGCCGGCGCTGGTGCTCAAGGCCGGGCTGGGCGAGTTGTCCACGCTGCTGCTCGGCGGCCAGCGGGCCCGGCCGGTCCGGGCCCTGGCGGCGGGTTTCACCTTCCGTTTCAACGATGTGCAATCGGCGCTGGACGACTTGTCTGCGCGCCTCTGAAAAGGATGTTGCATGACCGATCATGCTCTGCTGCTGGTCAACCTGGGTTCACCGGCGTCCACTTCCGTCGCCGATGTGCGCCGTTATCTCAACCAGTTCCTGATGGACCCGTATGTCATCGACCTGCCGTGGCCGGTTCGGCGTCTGCTGGTGTCGCTGATCCTGATCAAACGCCCGGAACAGTCGGCCCACGCCTATGCCTCCATCTGGTGGCCGGAGGGTTCGCCGCTGGTGGTGCTGACCCTGCGCCTGCAGGAGGCGATGCGTCCTCATTGGCGTCACGGCCCGGTTGAAATCGCCATGCGCTACGGCGAGCCGGCGCTGCCGACGGTCCTGCAGCGCCTTGCCGCCCAGGGCGTACGCAAGGTGACCCTGGCGCCGCTTTATCCGCAATTCGCCGATAGCACCGTGACGACCCTGGTGGAGCAGGCCAGGGCCACCATCCGCGAGCAGAACCTGCCGCTGGAGATGCGCGAGTTGCGTCCCTTCTATGACCAGCCCGAGTACATCGATGCGCTGGTCGCCAGTGCCAGGCCGTACTTGCAACAGGCGTTCGATCACCTGCTGCTGAGTTTCCATGGCCTGCCGGAACGGCATCTGAAGAAAGTCGATCCTACCGGCAATCACTGCCTGCAGAATGCCGACTGCTGTCGCAACGCCCCGGCCGAGACCCTTGCCGTCTGTTACCGCGCCCAGTGCTTGCGCACCGCCGAGGCGTTCGCCCGGCAGATGGGCCTGCCGGACGGCAAGTGGTCGGTATCCTTCCAGTCGCGCCTGGGCAGGGCCAAGTGGATCGAGCCCTACACCGAAACGCGCCTCGACGAGCTGGCCAAGGGCGGAACCAGGAAGCTGCTGGTGATGTGCCCGGCCTTCGTCGCCGATTGCATCGAGACCCTGGAGGAGATCGGTGACCGCGGCCGCGAGCAGTTCATCGAGGCGGGCGGCGAGGAGCTTACCCTGGTGCCGTGCCTCAATGACCATCCGCAATGGATCGAGGCCCTGGCCACGCTCTGCGAGCGGGCCTGACCTGAAACGAAGAAGGGGCTGCACATGCAGCCCCTTCTTCGTTCAGCGGAGGATCACCGGCTCACGGCAGATGATCGTCCATTACTTTCTTCTTCCAGCTATCGTTGCCCGGCAGCAGCAGGTTCAGGCCGATGGCCACGATGGCGCACAGGGCGATGCCCTTCAGGCCCCAGTCGTCCGGGCCGTCGCCGCTGCCGACCAGCACGCCGCCGATACCGAACACCAGGGTCACCGAGACGATCACCAGGTTGCGAGCCTCGCTCAGGTCGATCTTGTGGCGGATCATGGTATTCATGCCCACCGCCGCGATGGAGCCGAACAGCAGGCAGAGGATCCCGCCCATCACCGGTACCGGGATGCTTTGCAACAGCGCACCGAACTTGCCGATGAAGGCCAGGACGATGGCGAAGATCGCCGCCCAGGTCATGATCTTCGGGTTGTAGTTCTTGGTCAGCATCACCGCGCCGGTGACTTCGGCGTAGGTGGTGTTGGGCGGGCCGCCGAACAGGCCGGCAGTGGTGGTGGCGATGCCGTCGCCCAGCAGCGTGCGATGCAGGCCCGGGGTCTTCAGGTAGTCGCGACCGGTCACGCTGCCCACTGCGATCACTCCGCCGATATGCTCGATCGCCGGAGCCAGGGCGACCGGGACAATGAACAGGATGGCCTGCCAGTTGAACGCCGGGGCGGTGAACTTCGGCAGTTCCAGCCAGGGCGCCGCGGCGATCCTGGCCACATCGACCACGCCAAAGGCGAAGGACAGTGCGAAGCCCACCAGCACGCCGGCGATGATCGGCACCAGGCGGAAGATGCCCTTGCCGAACACGGCGACGATCAGGGTGGTCAGCAGCGCCGGCATGGAGATCATCATCGCCGTGCTGTACGGCATCAGGACGCTGCCGTCACCGGCCTTGCCCATGGCCATGTTCGCCGCGATCGGCGCCATGGCCAGGCCGATGGCGATGATCACCGGGCCGATCACCACCGGCGGCAGCAGGCGGTCGATGAAACCGGTGCCCTTGATCTTCACCGCCAGGCCCAGGAAGGTGTAGACGAAGCCGGCGGCCATCACCCCGCCCATGGTCTCGGCCAGGCCGAACTGGCCCTTGGCGAGGATGATCGGCGTGATGAAGGCGAAGCTGGAGGCGAGGAACACCGGGACCTGACGGCCGGTCACCACCTGGAACAGGATGGTTCCAAGGCCTGCGGTGAACAATGCCACGTTCGGGTCCAGGCCGGTGATCAGCGGCATCAGCACCAGGGCGCCGAAGGCCACGAAGAGCATCTGCGCGCCCGAGACGATCTGCCGCCACAGCGGGTCGTTGAACTCGTCCTGCATGCTCAGGCGTCCTTCTGCTTGGTACCGAAGATCTTGTCGCCGGCATCGCCCAGGCCGGGAATGATGTAGCCGTCTTCGTTCAGGCGCTGGTCGATCGAAGCCGTGAAGAGTTGTACGTCGGGGTGGGCTTTTTCCACCACGGCGATGCCTTCCGGCGCCGCGACCAGGACCATCGCACGGATGTCCTTGCAGCCGGCGCGCTTGAGCAGGTCGATGGTGGCGACCATGGAACCGCCGGTGGCCAGCATCGGGTCGATGATCAGGGCCAGGCGCTGGTCGATTTCCGGCGCGAGTTTTTCCAGGTAGGTGTGCGCTTCGAGGGTTTCCTCGTTGCGTGCCACGCCCACGGCGCTGACCTTGGCGCCCGGAATCAGGCTCAGCACGCCGTCGAGCATGCCGATGCCGGCGCGCAGGATCGGAACCACGGTGATCTTCTTGCCGGCGATCTTCTCGGCCTGGACCTTGCCGCACCAGCCATCGATTTCATAGCTTTCCAGGGGCAGGTCCTGGGTGGCCTCGTAGGTCAGGAGCGCGCCGACTTCCTGGGCGAGTTCGCGAAAGTTCTTGGTGCTGATATCAGCGCGGCGCATCAGGCCGAGCTTGTGGCGGATCAGCGGATGGCGGATCTCACGGATGGGCATAGGGGAGGGCTCCGGAATGCGGGCAAAAAAACCGCGCTAGATTAATCTATTCGTCCACGTGCTCCTATAGGCATACAGGACGTTAGTCCATAAATGCTTGATCTGGTGCGTGTGGATGCGTACCTTTGCCCGCTTTTCCAAAACCTGACCACCTGGAGAGCATTCATGTCCGCTGATCTCGAGCACATCCGCCAAGTCATGCGGGAAGCCGACTGCCTGCACAGCGAAGCCGAAGTCGAAGCGGCGATCGTCCGCGTCGGCGTGGAAATCAGCGAAAAGCTCGCCGAGAGCAACCCGGTGGTGTTCTGCGTGATGAATGGCGGCCTGATCTTCGCCGGCAAACTGCTGACCCAGCTGCAGTTCCCGCTGGAAGCCTCGTACCTGCACGCCACCCGCTACCGCAACCAGACCAGCGGCGGCGACCTGTTCTGGAAGGCCAAGCCGGAAGTCTCGTTCATCGACCGCGACGTGCTGATCATCGACGACATCCTCGACGAAGGTCATACCCTCAGCGCGATTCTTGATTTCTGCCGCCATGCCGGGGCGCGCAACGTCTATACGGCGGTATTGATCGACAAGGACCATGAGCGCAAGGCCAGCCCTGGCCTGAAGGCCGATTTCACCGGGCTGAGTTGCGTCGATCGCTACGTCTTCGGTTATGGTATGGATTACAAAGGCTACTGGCGCAACGCCAATGGCATCTATGCCGTCAAAGGACTCTGAAACCGTGAGCAACACCCAGTTCCTCGATCAAACGCTGTTTGCCGATGTCGCGCAGAAGGCCGCGCAGAGCCCACGCGGACGTCAGCACCATAACTTCCATGCGATGGAAGATCCGTGCCACCGGATGGCGGTCGGCCTGCAGCCCGAGACCTACATCCCGCCACATCGCCACCAGGCGCTGGACAAGGCGGAAACCCTGATCGTGCTCAAGGGCAAGCTGGGCCTGCTGATTTTCGACGAGGCGGGCACGGTCATCGACAAGCGTATCCTGGAGCCGGGTGGGGACTGCCTGGGCGTCGACCTGCCGCCGGGGATTTTCCATGGCCTGGTGGTGCTAAAACGCGACAGCGTGATGTTCGAGTGCAAGGCCGGGCCTTATCGTCCGGTGGCCGACGGCGACATGGCACCCTGGGCGCCGCGGGAAGGCGAGCCGGAGGTGGCAGCCTATCAAGCCTGGATGCTTGCGCAGTTCGATTGATCCGCAAGGGCCCCGCCAGGGCCCTTTTGCCATGCTAGAGTGCCAGGCCGCCTTCAAGGAGCCTGTCATGCGTGCGATTCTCCCGCTTCTCCTGTTCCTCGGTTTTCCCGTCGCTGCTGCGCCGATGCATGGGCAGTTCCTGCCGCCGGATGAACTGGCCGTACGCCAGGATGCTCCGGAAAGCCAGCAACTGTTGCAGGTCACCAGCTATTCGGTGGTAGTGGGCAACCAGCGCCAGTCCAGCCAGCAGCCATTGCCGATCACCTCGTCGCTGACCATGCGCCTCAAGGGCAAGCCGCTGAACCAGGGCGCCAGCATCAGCCAGGTGGTCATCAGCTTCGACGGCGAGGGCAAGAGCCTGCGCAAACCGGCCTACGACAGCGCGACCCGCACCCTGACCCTCAACTATGCGCCGGCGCAGTACCAGGTGATCCTCGACCTGCTGCGCAACGACATCGTCTACGTCCAGTTCCTCAGCTACGCCAACGGGCATATCTGGGCCGACCTGCATACCGGAACCCTTCGCACGCGCTGAGCGGCGGGGTACACTCCCGGCCCATTGGAAAATGTCCTTGATGGTTCAGTTGGAGTCGGTAATGCGTAAAGACAAGAAGCAGGTGATTGGCGACGAGATCAGCGACGACTACGTCAAATCCTTCCTCCAGTACGAGCCGGCCGAGGGCCAGGGCTCCCCTTCGCATCACAAGCTGATCAAGGGCTACCGCGGCATGCGCATCGACGACTTCGAGCGCTTCGTCGGTTTCTTCGTCGAGGCAGGTTATGACCTGGACGGCAAGGACGAGCACGGCAAGACCTTCGTCGAGGTAATCGCCGACCAGCGCAATGCGCCGGAATACATCGAGATCATCGAAAAGGCCCGGGGTTGAACATCTCTATGGCCTGACGCCGACCCTGTGGGAGCGGGTTCACCCGCGATTGCGTAGGTGGATTCACCACCGTAATCGCGGCGGTTCGGCGCCCCGATGAACCCGCTCCCACAGGGGCTGTATTGTGCTTTCCAGTGGTGTAAGCATCACAAATCGGCAGACATAAAAAAACGCCCAGATGGGCGTTTTTTCATGGGTGCAGATCAGGCGTAGCTAGGCGCCGGACTGCTTTCGACCAGGCCCAGGGCCTCGTCGTTGTAGGCCGCGACCTTGTGGTACAGCTCGGCGTCGGCCGCCAGGACCTTCTCCCGGGCGGGGAAGATTTCCTTGAGCTTCTCGGCCCAGGCACCCTTGGCCTTGTCGGCGAAGCAGCGCTCGATCAGTTCCAGCATGATCGACACGGTCACCGAGGCGCCTGGTGAAGCGCCCAGCAGCGCGGCGAGCGAGCCGTCCTGTGCAGCCACCAGTTCGGTACCGAACTGCAGGATGCCGCCTTTCTTCGGGTCCTTCTTGATGATCTGCACGCGCTGGCCAGCCACTTCCAGGCGCCAGTCCTCGGCTTTCGCTTCCGGGTAGAAGCGGCGCAGGGAGTCCAGGCGCTGTTCCATCGACTGCATCACTTCACTGACCAGGTACTTGGTCAGGTCCATGTTGTCGCGGGCCACGGCCAGCATCGGACCGATGTTGCCCATGCGCACCGACAGCGGCAGGTCGAGGAACGAGCCGTGCTTGAGGAACTTGGTGGTGAAGCCGGCGTATGGGCCGAACAGCAGGGATTTCTTGCCATCGACCACGCGGGTATCGAGGTGCGGTACCGACATTGGCGGAGCGCCCACGGCGGCCTGGCTGTAGACCTTGGCCTGGTGCTGCTTGACGATTTCCGGATTGTCGCAACGCAGCCACTGGCCGCTGACCGGGAAGCCACCGAAGCCCTTGCTTTCCGGGATGCCCGACATCTGCAGCAGCGGCAGGGCCGCGCCACCGGCGCCGAGGAACACGAAGCGGGCATCGACATCACGGCTGCTGCCGCTGTTGACGTCCTTGACGGTGACAGTCCAGCCGCTGCCGTTACGGCGCAGGCCGGTAACCTTCTTGGAATACTTGACCTGCGCGTCCGCAGCGTTGCCCAGGTGCTTGAGCAGCTTGTTGGTCAGGGCGCCAAAGTTGACGTCGGTGCCTTTCATGACGCGGGTCGCGGCGATCTTCTGGTCCGCCGGGCGGCCCGGCATCATCAGCGGCATCCAGTCCTTCATCACCGCATGGTCTTCGGTGTATTCCATTTCGGCGAAGGCGTGGTGCTGCTTGAGCAGCTCGTAGCGCTTCTTGAGGAAGGCGATGCCCTTGTCACCCTCGACGTAGCTCAGGTGCGGCACGGGGTTGATGAACGCCCGTGGCGAGCTGAACGCGCCTTTCTTGCTCAGGTAGGCCCAGAATTGCCGGGAAACCTCGAACTGGGTGTTGATGTGCACCGCTTTCTTGATGTCGATGCTGCCGTCGGCAGCCTGAGGCGTGTAGTTCAGTTCACACAGCCCGGCATGGCCGGTACCGGCGTTGTTCCACGGATTGGAACTTTCCGCGGCACCCGAATCCATCAACTCGACGACTTCCAGCCTGATCGCCGGGTCGAGCTCCTTGAGCAGCACGGCCAGGGTGGCACTCATGATGCCCGCGCCCACCAGTACTACATCGACTGCTTCGTTCTGCGCCATTAACGCATCTCCAAAATCATCAGCACCTAATTGACAGCATAGGACCCCGGACCCGCCGGAATGCCCTATCCGCTACTTCACAGTTTTTCCAACGTTCACGGACACTGCCAACCGGGCTCTCTACGTTGCATATGAACGCATCCAGCGGCCGGTTCGGCAATTCGACTTATGGTCGAGGTGCCCGTCGTGCGCTGTGGACCGGCCTCAGTCGTTCACCTCGGATGAGGGCCGATACCCACTGCCTGAAGCTGCCAGGGGTACTGATGATGCTTTTGCACATACCAGACTGTTCATGCTCGCCACACTCTTGTGAAGTTGTGAAAACCCGTTTTTTCACGCTCTTTTGGAGTCGTGAACCTCAAAAAGGAGCCGTGCAGGGCAGGCTCGTCAGGTTCAGTGCAGAGCGTGGAGGGCCGAAAAGCGGGCACACCGGCTGCGCAAGACCTGTGTGAACGGCTCTCTGTGGGCGATCTTGGGAATGCCGATGCATGACATTGGCGGTGTTGCGGGGCCCGATCAGGAGACGTCCTTATAATCGGGGGCAGATTATAACGATGTCGCGGGCAGAAATGGCCTTTATTGCAGACTTTTCTTGCGCGCCCGTCAGGCGGCCAGCGTGCGCCGCAGCAGATTGCCACGACGACGCTGCACCAGCCGGGCGCTGGCGGGCAGGGGGCGGTTCAGCCAGCACAGCGCGGGCTCGTTGACTTCGACCCAGCCGGCGCCGACGGGCGGCAGCTCGCAGCACTTGAATGCCTGGCACAGGCCACTGGCATCGAGGCGGGCGAAGTGGCGTTGTGGCTGGCGCTTGAAGAGCAGGGACCAGAAGCTGTTCATGGCGAAGTACCTTGTGGGGGCTGGCGCAAGGATAAGCCGGTGATGATGAAGTGCGTGTGACAGCGGAATCCGTGGATGAAAGAAGGGTCTTACCCTGCAGGGATCCGATGACTGGCGCCGCGGGCGCTGGGTATACTGGCGCCCTTTTTCGCCATTCCAGGAGAGATGAGCATGTTGCAACGTTTGTTGTTCGGTTTGATCGCTGTGACCAGCCTGACCCTGGTGGGTTGTGCCCATAGTCCGCAACAACTCAGCCCGCAACCGAAACTCACCGCCCAGCTCGCTCCCGTCGGCCATGGCCAGCCGGTGGTGGTGCGGGTTGTCGATGGGCGTGGCACCCAGACCCTCGGCACCCGCGGCGGCCTGTACCCGGAAACCAGCGCCATCACCGTGACCGGCAATGATGTGCTGCCCAAGCTGCAGGCACAGGCCGAAGCTGCCGTGCGTCTGCTCGGCTTCACCCCGACGCCGAATGCCTACAATGCGCCGCAGTTGACCGTGACCCTGGCGGAACTGAAATACCAGTCGCCGAAAGAGGGCATGTACGTCACCGAAGCGACCATCGGCGCCACCTTCAAGGCTGACGTTAACAACGCCAACCGTCGTTACAGCGGCCGTTACGGTGCGTCCCTGGACCAGCGCTTCGGCATGGCGCCGAACCAGGAAACCAATACCAAGCTGGTCAGCGACGTGCTCAGCGATGCGCTGACCCGCCTGTTCAAGGACCCGACCATCGGTCAGGTGCTGGGCGAGTAAGCCTTACCGCAGAAACGCAAAAGCCCGCGTCCTGTATCAGGGCGCGGGCTTTTTCTTCTGGGCTACACGCCCCCTGTGGGAGCGGGTTCACCCGCGATTGCGGTAGTGGGCTCACCGACGCAATCGCGGGTAAACCCGCTCCCACAGGGGGCGTGGTGCTGTTCTGATCCTTCAGGCTGCCTCGACGTAGAAATCGAGCACGCTGATGCCGGTCTGGCTGTCGATCTCCGGCAAATGCTCGTGCTGGTGGCCGCCCAGCGCGCAATAGACCAGCCACTGGCGGTCCTGGACATTGAAGGCCAAACCGTCGATCAGCGCTTCCTGCTCCTCGCTCTGGGCAATCAGATAGAGGCGATCCTGGTTTTCGGCGTGCAGCATGACAAGCTCCTGTGCGTTGCGAGTGCGACAGGGTGGCCCGGGATCATGACGAACGTATGACGGCGCCGGTCATTTGGTCGCAAAGCACGAGCGCGAGCCGGGCGCTTGGGTAGAATGCGCGCGTTCCGATGCAATCGTGGTCAATTCGAGGTAAGGCGATGTCGCTGCAAATGCTCTGGGGGCTGTTCGTTGCCCACCCGGCCAAACTCATCAACCTGTTCGCCCTTGTGCTCACCTGCCCGGCGGGCCTGCTCCTGCACGGCGCCCGCCGCCGCGCGGCGCGGGCCATGAACAGCCTGCCCGCAGGTGAAGCGGCGATCGACCTGCTGACCCAGCGGGTCAATCGCTTCCACTACAGCATGGGCTTTGCCTTCCTGGCGATGGCCCTGCTGTTGTCGTGGGTCAGTACCTGGATCTGAGCTCGTAAGAGCAACTCTGTACCCTGTGGGAGCGGGTTCACCCGCGATTGCAATGGTGAATTCACTGGCGTCATCGCGGGTGAACCCGCTCCCACAAGGTCTTGCATTGACCTTACAAAGGCAACCCGGCCTTGACCCGATACTGATTGCGCACCGGCATCGCATATTGCAACACCAGGTATGGCCGGTGCTCTTCAGGACAAGCCTCCAGCCGCCGTTGCCACTCCGCCTGGGCCTTGGCCAGCTCTTCGGCACCGAACACCTCGTTGGCCTTCGGCACCTGCAATTGCGGGTCAGCGTCCGCCCATTGCGCATACGCCAGGTAGTGCACCGGGAACAACCGGTAGCCGCCGAGAATCTGCCTGTCGATATGCGCCGCCAGTTGCTTGGTGTCCTCGAACAGCGCAGTCACCGGCGCGTTGAAGTTGATATGCACCCGGCCCTTGTAGCCGGTGATGCCCAGGCCGATGCTCAGGTCGTCCTCGCCCGGCGCCTTGGTGTAGGTGCCGGTGGTCGCGCGGATATACAGCTCGCGGGCCTTGGCCTGGTCGCACGGGTCGTATTCATAGCTGATCGACACCGGGCTCAGGTTCAACGACTGGATCACCTCGCCGAACGGCTCGTCCTTGCGGCTCATGTGGAACATCTTGAGGATCGCCGAATCGGTACGGTCGTCGCCGTCCTTGGCCCGGCCCTCGGCCTGGGCGATCCAGATCGACGCGCCGTCTTTGCGGATCGAGTGGTTGATGTAGGCCGAAAGCAACTGGTAGGCCGCCAGCTTCTCGCGCCGGCCGCTGATGGAGCGGTGCACGATGAAGCTCTTGTTCAGGCGCATCATGTCGCTGACGAACGGCTTTTGCAGCAGGTTGTCGCCGATGGCGATGCGCGGGGTCGGCAGGCCGGCGTGGTACACGGCGTAGTTGACGAAGGCCGGGTCCATGACGATGTCACGGTGGTTGGCCAGGAACAGATAGGCGGTGCCCGACTTGAACTGCTCGACGCCGGTGTAGGTAACACCGTCGGTGGCCCGTTCGATGGTGTGATCGACGTAGAACTCGACCTTGTCCTGCAGGGTTGCCACACACTTCACCCCGGCGAACTCCTTGCGCAGGCGCCGGGCGATCAGCGGCTTGAGCAGCCAGCCGAAGCCATTGGCCATCCGCGGAAAGCGGAACCGGGTCAGGATATCGAGGAATGCCGGATCGCTGAGCAGGCGTGCCAGAACGGCAGGGACTTCAGCGTCGTCATAGGGTCGGATGGCATCGAATTCGCCCATCATGCTCTCTTGTTGTGAAACGACTAGGGTAAAGGGTAGGGCTGCGCCGCAAATCCGGGCTCGGGGCGCAGGACCGGCAATTATACGCATAAGTAACCGCGGAGGCCGCGATGCTCGAAACTGCGATCTACGATTGTCCCTATTGCGGTGAAGAAGTGGAAACCACCGTCGACCTCTCGGGCGGCGACCAGCAGTACATTGAAGATTGCCAGGTCTGCTGCAAGCCGGTCCTCTTCATCCTGCAGGTGCACGGTGACGAATGGATGCTCGACGTGAAAGCCGAGAATGATTGATGCAGCGAATCTACGATCCGGAAAACCTGTTGGAAGCCGAAGTCCTGCTGGGCATGCTCGGCAACGAAGGCGTGGATGCCCATCTGGTCGGCCGCGACCTGATGGGCGGTATCGGCGAGCTGCCGTTGCAGGGCTTGCTCGGCCTTGCCGTGCCGGATGACCAGGCCGAGTACGCACGGCAACTGATCGCCGCGTACAATGCTGCCCAGCCGCTTCCTGGCGACGAGCCGGAGAGTTTCCCCGGAATCCTGATTTGCTAGGTTTTGCCTGATGTGTGGACGCTACGCTCTCTTTCGCTGGTCGCCGGCCTTCGCCGCGCTGCCCGGCTTCCCTGCTGACCAGAAGGCGCAGTGGAACATCTCCCCGGGTGCCCAGGTACTGATCCAGCGCCGCGAAGCCGACCGCTTGACCCTGGCCCGTGCCCGCTGGGGCCTGACGCCGTCCTGGCTCACCGACCTGACCCGCACTCCGGCCCACGCTCGCGCCGAAACCCTGGCCGACCAGCCGATGTTCCGCGACGCTTTCGCCAAACGCCGCTGCCTGCTGCCGGCCAACGGTTTCTACGAATGGCGCGGCACCGCGCGCAAGCGCCCGTACTGGCTGACGCCAGGGGAGGGCGCGTCGTTGTTCTTCGCGGCGATCTGGGAAGCGTATCCGGTGCAGGAGCAGGTCTGGCTGAGTACGGCGGTGGTGACCCAGCCGGCCATGACCCAGCGCCGTCCGTTGATCCTCGATACGGCAGGACAGGCCGCCTGGCTGGATCCCGAGACCCCGCTGGCCGACCTCCATGCCCTGCTGGCCAGTCCGCCCGCCGCCTTGCGCGAGCGGGTGCTGGCCAACTTCGTCAATGATCCCAGGCTCGATGCGCCGGAGTGCCTGACCCCGGCATGATGCCCTGTGTCAAACGCGGAACTGGTTGATCAGCCGGCGCTGCTGCTCCGCCAGCTTGGTCAGCTCGGCACTGGCGCTGCTCGACTCGTCGGCGCCGCCGGCCACTTCGTTGGCGACCTGGCCGATATTGATCACGTTGCGGTTGATATCCTCGGCCACCGCGCTCTGTTCCTCGGCGGCACTGGCGATCTGGGTGTTCATGTCATTGATCACCGACACCGCGCGGGTGATGCTTTCCAGCGCATCCGCAGCCTTCGCCGCCTGCTGCACGCTGATGTCGGTCTTGCCCTGGCTGTCCTCCATCACCCGCACGACATCGCGTGTGCCTTGCTGCAGTTGCTGGATCATCTGCTGGATTTCTTCGGTGGCCTGCTGGGTTTTCTGCGCCAGGTTGCGCACTTCGTCGGCGACCACGGCGAAGCCACGACCCTGCTCACCGGCCCGGGCTGCTTCGATGGCGGCGTTGAGGGCCAGCAGGTTGGTCTGTTCGGCGATGGCGCGGATTGCCACGAGGATCGCATTGATGTTCTCGCTGTCCCGGGCCAGGGTCTGCACCACGCCCACGGCGCGGCCGATCTCGTCGGCCAGCGCGGTAATGGACTGCGAGGTGTCGCGCACGATCGACAGGCCCTGGTTGGCCGCCTGGTCGGCGTTGCTCGCGGCCTGCGCGGCATGGGTGGCATTGCGCGCGACGTCCTGGGCGGTGGCGGTCATTTCATGGACGGCGGTAGCGACCAGATCGATCTCCGCCATCTGCTTGTGCACGCCCTGGTTGGTACGGATGGCGATGTCGGCGGTGTGCTCCGACGAGTCGCTGACCTTCTGCACCGACGTCACCACCTGGCTGATCATGGTCTGCAGCTTGCCGAGGAAGGTGTTGAAGCCTTTGGCGATCGAACCCAGTTCGTCGGCGCGGTCGCTGTGCAGGCGGCGGGTGAGGTCGCCTTCGCCCTGGGCGATATCGTCGAGCATCGCCACCATCTGCCGCAGCGGGCGGGCGATGCCGTGGGCCAGCAGCCAGATGACCAGCAGGCCGAGGGCAGCGATGGCCAGGCCGACCAGGGTCATGCCGGTGAGGTCGGTGCGGCGTTGCTCGCTCAGTTCGTTCTGCATCTTCTCGGCGTCGGCCATCACCGCGCTCAGCGGCAGGTCGATCAGCAGGGTCCAGCGCTGCGCGGTATCGCCGATCTGGAACGGCAGGAACAGGCGGATCTGCCCGCCGTCGCGGTCCAGTTCATAGCGCAGGGCGTCGCCGCTGAGCTTGCCCAGGCCGGCGGTGTCGGCGGCGGGCAGGACATCGCTGGCCTTCTCGCCGAACTTGCCTTCGTCCTTGGTATAGGCGACCAGGCGGCCGTTGTTGGCGACCAGCGCCAGCTCGCCGGCACCGTCGTAGAGCTGCGCGTCGGCAGCCTTGAGCAGGTCCTGGATGAAGTTCACCGACAGGTCGGCACCGACGATGCCGTGGAACTGGCCGTCGACCAGGATCGGCTGGATAAAGGAGGCGAGCATCACCATCTTGTCGCCGACCTTGTATGGCGCCGGGTCGATAACGCAGGCCCGCTTGCTTTCCTTCGAGCACAGGTAATACTCGCTGGCGCGCACGCCGGTGGAGAGCAGGGTGTCGTTGCTCAGGTCGACCAGTTTCTCAAGGGCGAGGCTGCCGTCGGTATTGCGGTACCACCAGGGCTGGAAGCGGCCATTGGCCGGATCGATGCCTTCGACCGTGGTGCCGACATAGCTGCCGTCATTACGGTCGACGCCATTCGGCTCCCAGGCGACATAGGTGCCCAGCAGCAGCGGGTTATCCACAAGAGTCTGCTTGAGCAGGCCGATCAACTGCTCGCGCTCGACCTTCAGGCGCGAGTTGCCGGCTTCGTCCTTCAGGCCGATCTGGGCATTGGTGGTCGCGATGCCGCGGGTGATCAACAGTGGCGCTTCCAGGCGCCGGAGAATCTGGCTGGCCTGGGTCTGGGCCAGGGCAGTGAGGCGCTGTTCGATCACCGCATCGAACTGCTCCTGGGTCCGGCGTTCCACCAGGTCCTGGGTCCGGGCCCCGGAAATCACTGCATACAGCACCAGTGCCGCGACGATACTCAACACGATAGCGCCCGCCAGGGCGGCAACGGAAAACTGGATCGACTTGAACTTCATGGGAGCTCCGAACGCAGGGGAAGGTCGCCTTGCTCCGCTGTTATCGGCGCGAAACCACTAAATCATTAGGCGGTCTGAGAGAAATCTTTGCTTACGGTTGTGGCGCGATCACTGGCACCGTCCTAGGATACGGCCCATGTCAGAAGGGAGTTTTTTCATGCGTAGATTGATTGTTGTCGGTGCTTTGGGCGCTTCGATCCTGGCCGGTTGCCAGGCCGTGAACACCACCAGCGGCGGCGCGGTCGGGGTCGAGCGCAAGCAGTACATGTTCAGCATGCTGTCGACCGACCAGGTCAACCAGATGTACGCCCAGTCCTACCAGCAGACCCTTGGCGAGGCGTCCGGCAAGGGTGTGCTGGACAAGACCAGCGCCAATGCCAAGCGGATCCAGGCCATCGCCGATCGCCTGATCGCCCAGGCGCCGAAATTCCGCCCGGATTCGGCGCAATGGCAGTGGGAGGTCAACCTGATCAAGAGCGACGAGCTCAACGCCAACTGCGGCCCTGGCGGCAAGATCATTTTCTACACGGGCCTGATCGACAAGCTGAAGCTGACCAACGATGAAATCGCCGCGGTGATGGGCCATGAAATCGCCCACGCCCTGCGTGAGCACGGGCGCGAAGCGATGTCCAAGGCCTATGGCATCCAGATGGCGCGTTCCGGCGCCGGTGCCTTGCTCGGCCTGGGCGAAGACAGCCTGCAACTGGCGGACACCGTCGTGCAGTACAGCCTGACCCTGCCCAACAGCCGCAGCAACGAAAACGAGGCCGACCTGATCGGCCTGGAGCTGGCGGCCCGCGCCGGCTACAACCCGAACGCCGCGATCACCCTGTGGAACAAGATGGCCCAGGCCTCGGGGGGCGAGGCACCGCCGGAGTTCATGAGCACCCACCCGGCTTCGGATAGCCGCATTGCCTCGTTGCAGGCGGCGATTCCGAAGGTAATGCCGCTGTACGAGCAGGCGAAAAAGTAAATCTCAGGCCTGCGCCGATCCCTGTGGGAGCGGGTTCACCCGCGATTGCGATGGTGAATTCACCGGCGTAATCGCGGGTAAACCCGCTTCCACAGGGTTTTGTTTCAATTCTCTCGATCGTGTCAGCCCACCCAGCCACTGGCCTGCATCGCCGAGTACACGGCGATCAGCGCCAGCACCGCGAACGCACTCGCCGCCAGTCGGCGGATCAGGGTCAACGGCAGTTTTTCCGCGGCGAAGTTGCCGGCCAATACCACCGGCACGTTGGCAATCAGCATGCCCAGGGTGGTGCCGATGATCACCATGATCAGATGCGGATACTGCGCCGCCAGCATCACCGTGGCGACCTGGGTCTTGTCGCCGATCTCGGCAAGGAAGAATGCGATCAGTGTGGTCAGGAACGGCCCGTAGCGCTTCGCGGTACTGGCTTCGTCGTCGTCCATCTTGTCCGGAATCAGCGTCCAGGCGGCGGTTGCGAGGAAGCTCGCGGCCAGGATCCAGTGCAGGGTGACATTGCTGAAGAAGCTGCCCACCCAGGCCCCGACGGCACCGGCGGCGGCATGGTTGGCCAGGGTCGCGGCAACGATGCCGGCGATGATCGGCCAGGGCTTGCGGAAGCGCGCGGCGAGAATGAGGGCAAGCAGTTGCGTCTTGTCGCCGATTTCAGCGAGGGCAACGATTCCGGTGGGGACGAGCAGCGATTCCAGCATCAGGATTCCTACGGGGGCGGGTCGACACGGCTATGACACGTACAACCTCCCCGCCCCGGGTAAGGTGTGCGTGTCATAGGTCTTGTCAAACCCTGGATCCGTCTGGTGCGGATCGTGGGTCGTGCGCGCCATGGTCTGTGGACCAAGTATGTTGACGTCACACCATGCGAGCAGGGCGCTCGCGGGAGACTACTCCCCTAGGACGGGGCGGATTCTGCCCGCGCCGATCGGTTTGTGCAAGCGCTGTTTTTCAGTTGCGCAATGCCCGGTAAATCTTGAAACCGTCGGCCTGGACCAGCGTCTCGCAGTTGCCCAGGGCCGCTTCGATAAGTGGCGGGTAGCGCAGGAAACTGTTCGCCACCAGGCGCATTTCCCCACCTTTTTCCAGATGATCGGCTGATTTTTTCAGCAGGTTTTCCGAGGCCTGGTAATTGGTGTGGACGCCGGTGTGAAACGGCGGATTGCTCAGGATCACATTCAACGAACGCGGGGCCGCGTCGATCCCGTCGCCACTGATGACGTCGCCCTCCAGCCCGTTGGCGGCCAGGGTCAGGCGGCTGCTGGCAACCGCGAAGGCATCGACGTCGAGCAGGGTGACCCGGCTCTGTGGATAACGCCGCTTGATGGTCGCGCCAAGCACCCCGGCACCGCAGCCGAAATCCAGCACATGGCCCGTCGGCAGGCCGTCCAGATGCTGCAGCAGCAGGGCCGTGCCCCGGTCCAGGCGGCCATGACTGAAGACCCCCGGCAGGCTGACCACGTGCAGCGGGCCATCGCTTAGCGGCAACTCGAAGCGCAGGGCCAGGCTGTCCAGCGGTTGCGCCACCGGCGGGTTCTCCACCGTCACCTGCCAGAGCTGGCAATGCCGGGCGCTGTCGAGCTTGCGTGGTTTGCCGAAGGCATGCAGTTGCTTCGCCGCGCCCTCGATGCCGCCGCGTTTCTCGCCGACCAGGTACAAGGTGCGCCCGCCCAGGCGCGAGGCGAGGGCGTTGAGCAAATAGTTGGCGAGGTCCCGGGACTTGGGCAGGAACACTACGGCTGCCTCGAAGGCGACGTCCGGCACTTCTACCCCGTAATGGCTGCGCCCGGCGAAACGTGCATCGAGCAGTGCCTGGTCGCCGGCATGCCAGCTCCAGCCATGCGCCTGGGCAAAGCTGCCCAGCAGGCTGTCGGCGGGCAAGCCGGCGAGCAACAGCGGGCCGGTGAACAGATCGGCCTGACGAAGCAACACTTCACTGCGCGGGTCCATGGACGGCGGCTCCTGAGAAAAAAGGGGCGAATTCTAGCAGAAGCCGGCCTTTATCAGCTGACCACGCGGCGCGGCGCTCCGGCGAGAAAGGCCCGGGCGTTCTCGGCCAGTTGACCGACGATGCGCTGGCGCGCTTCCACCGCGCCCCAGGCGCTGTGCGGGGTGATGATCAGGCGCGGGATATCGGCTGCCAGCAGCGGATTGCCGTTGACCGGCGGCTCCACCGTGAGCACATCGGTGGCTGCTCCGCCCAGGTGCCCGGCACGCAGGGCGTCGGCCAGGGCCTGTTCGTCGATCAGCCCGCCGCGGGCGGTGTTGACGACGAAGGCCCCGGGCTTGAGCAAGGCCAGTTGCGCGGCGCCGATCATGTTGCGCGTGTTGTCGTTGAGCGGGCAATGCAGGGTCAGGGCATCCACCTGCGGCAACAGTTCTTCGAGGCCCAGGCGGTCGTTGCGCGCCGGGCGGCCGGGCAACTGGCCCATCAGCACGCGCATGCCGAACGCCTCGGCCAGGCGCGCCACTGCGCCGCCCAGTTCGCCATGGCCGAGCAGGCCGAGGGTCTTGCCTTCCAGCTCGACGATGGGGAAGTCCAGCAGGCAGAACTGTTTGGCCTGGCTCCACTTGCCGTCGGCCACCGCGCGCTGGTAATCCGGCAGGCGGGTCGCCAGGGCCAGCAGCAGGGCCAGGGTGTGCTGGGCCACCGACGGCGTGCCGTAGCCTTGGCAATTGCTGACGACGATACCGCGCGCGCGGGCGGCCTGCAGGTCGATATTGTTGGTGCCGGTGGCGGCCACCAGGATCAGTTTCAGCTCCGGGCAGGCCTGGATCACAGCGGCGTCCAGCACCACCTTGTTGCTGATCGCCACGCTGGCCCCTTGCAAGCGCTCCACCACCTGTTCCGGCGCGGTGGAGGCGTGCACGTCCAGGCGGCTGAAACTCTCGCGCAGGCCGCTGAGGTCGAGATCGCCCAGGTCCAGCGAGCTGTGGTCGAGAAAGACGGCGTGGGTCATGGCGGGGCTCCTGGAAGGTGGTGGCGTTCGATGAAGGCAGATGATCGGGGTGATGACGCCATCCCCGCAACCCAAGTTGTAACAAGGTGTTAAGGTAAGCGCCCTCTTTCTCACCAGGAGCCTTCACCGATGTACTGGGCAGAATTCCTCACCGTCGCACTTATCCACCTGCTCGCCGTGGCCAGCCCTGGTCCCGACTTTGCCGTAGTAGTGCGGGAAAGTGTTACCCACGGCCGCCGCGCCGGTACCTGGACCGCCTTTGGCGTCGGCACGGCGATCTTCCTGCATGTCGGCTATTCGCTGCTGGGCATCGGCCTGATCGTGTCGCAGTCGATCATGCTGTTCAATGCGCTGAAATGGGCCGCCGCGGCCTACCTGGTGTACATCGGGTTCAAGGCCTTGCGCGCGCGTCCGGCCGCTGCCGGCGAGGCGGTGCAGGTCTCCACGGTCGAACGCACTCCACGGGCGGCCTGGATCGCCGGTTTCATGACCAATGGCCTCAACCCCAAGGCGACCCTGTTCTTCCTGTCCCTGTTTACCGTGGTCATCGACCCGCACACCCCGCTGCTGGTCCAGGCCGGTTATGGCGTCTACCTGGCCCTGGCGACCGGCCTCTGGTTCTGCCTGGTCGCGATGCTGTTCAGCCAGGCCCGTGTGCGCGCCACCTTCGCCCGCATGGGGCATTGGTTCGACCGTGCGATGGGGGCGGTGCTGATCGCCCTGGGAATCAGGATCGCCTTCAGCGAAATGCGCTGACCGAAGTGCCCGACGGCATGCCCGTCGGGTCGGGAGGCGGCCAAATCATTCCTTTGGCTGATTTTGCCGCCGCAGCCCCGTTCTAGAGTAAGGACCATGTGTCCAATGCCTCGTGCAACTCCAGAAAAGGGATTCCCATGTTGCAGACTCGTGTCATTGCTCCCGCCCAGGGTGCCTACCAGTTCCCGCTGCTGATCAAGCGCTTGCTGATGTCCGGCAGCCGCTACGAGAAAACCCGCGAGATCGTCTATCGCGACCAGCTGCGCTACAGCTACCCGACCCTCAACGAGCGCATTGCGCGCCTGGCCAACGTCCTCACCGAGGCCGGGGTCAAGGCCGGGGACACCGTGGCGGTGATGGACTGGGACAGCCATCGCTACCTGGAATGCATGTTCGCCATCCCCATGATCGGCGCGGTGGTACACACCATCAACGTGCGGCTGTCGCCAGAACAGATCCTCTACACCATGAACCACGCCGAAGACCGCTTCGTGCTGGTCAACAGCGATTTCGTCGGGCTCTACCAGGCCATCGCCGGGCAACTGACCACGGTGCAAAACACCCTGCTGCTGACCGACGGCGAGGAGAAAACCGCCGAACTGCCCAACCTGGTGGGCGAGTACGAGCAACTGCTGGCCGCCGCCAGCCCTCACTACGACTTCCCGGATTTCGACGAGAACTCCGTCGCCACCACCTTCTACACCACCGGCACCACCGGCAACCCCAAGGGGGTGTACTTCACCCATCGGCAACTGGTCCTGCACACGATGGGCGTGGCCACTGTTACCGGCAGCATCGACAGCGTGCGCCTGCTCGGCACCGACGATGTGTACATGCCGATCACCCCGATGTTCCACGTGCATGCCTGGGGCATTCCCTACGTGGCCACCATGCTCGGGCTCAAGCAGGTGTATCCCGGGCGCTACGAGCCGGACATGCTGGTCCGGCTATGGCGCGAGGAGAAGGTCAGCTTCTCCCACTGCGTGCCGACCATCCTGCAGATGCTGCTGCACTGCAAGAACGCGCAGAACGAAGACTTCGGCGGCTGGAAGATCATCATCGGCGGCAGCGCGCTGAACCGTGCCCTGTACGAGGCGGCGAAGGCCCGTGGCATCCAGCTGACGGCGGCCTACGGCATGTCGGAAACCTGCCCGCTGATTTCCTGCGCCCACCTCAACGAAGAATTGCTGGCCGGCAGCGAGGACGAGCGCATCACCTACCGGATCAAGGCCGGCGTGCCGGTACCCTTGGTCGAGGCGGCGATCATCGATGGCGACGGCAACTTCCTGCCCGCCGATGGCGAGTCCCAGGGCGAACTGGTATTGCGGGCGCCGTGGCTGACCATGGGCTACTTCCGCGAGCCGGAGAAGAGCGAGGAACTGTGGGCCGGTGGCTGGCTGCATACCGGTGACGTCGCCACCCTCGACGCCATGGGCGTGATCGATATCCGCGACCGCATCAAGGACGTGATCAAGACCGGTGGCGAGTGGATCTCGTCGCTGGACCTGGAAGACCTGATCAGCCGCCATGCCGCAGTGCGCGAAGTGGCAGTGGTGGGCGTTGCCGATCCGCAGTGGGGCGAGCGCCCGTTCGCCCTGCTGGTGGTGCACGAAGGGGCCAGCATCGACGCCCGGGTCTTGAAGGAGCACCTCAAGCCGTTCGTCGAGCTGGGGCATATCAACAAGTGGGCGATCCCCAGCCAGATCGCCGTTGTTACCGAAATTCCCAAGACCAGCGTCGGCAAGCTGGACAAGAAGCGCATCCGCGTCGACATCATCGAATGGCAGGCCAGCAACAGCGCATTTCTTTCCACCCTGTGAGCCGCTCCGGCTCGCGCCCTGGCCGGCGCGAGCCGTGTTGCAGACGCTTCGCCGCCTTGTGAAATGAAAAATATCAGCCATTCTTTGCCCGGCCAGTCCTCGTGTCGCCCGCTCTGGCAGCAGCACGGGCGAGGGTGATGTGCAAATCACACTTTAGAGGGATCAAGCACTACTACCTGCTGGCTATAGTCGGGTCAGGGGATTTTGAGGAATGGGGACCGCGCAACTGCGCAACCGACACGCCCTGCCAACTGGCGACCGATCGGCCTCGTTTCTTTGAAGGACTCACTGCCATAAAAATAAAGTACATGGAGTAGCGTCGATGACATCAGTAAATCTGTTCTGGCGCCGGGCAAAACTGCCCCTGGCCGTCAGCCTCGCTTCTACGCTTGCAAGCCCTGCATTCGCGGTCAGTTTCAACATCGGGGAGATCGAGGGCAGCTTCGACTCGTCGCTGTCGGTCGGCGCCAGCTGGTCCACGCAAAGCCCGAACAAGAACCTGATCGGGGTGAACAACGGCGGCAAGGGCCTGTCCCAGACCTCCGACGACGGTCACCTGAACTTCAAGCGCGGTGAAACCTTCTCGAAAATCTTCAAGGGTATCCATGACCTGGAGCTGAAGTACGGCGACACCGGTGTCTTCGTGCGCGGCAAGTACTGGTATGACTTCGAGCTGAAGGACGAGCACCGCGAGTTCAAGGACATCAGCGACTCCAACCGCAAGGAGGGGGCACAGTCCTCCGGCGGGCAGATTCTCGACGCATTCGTCTATCACAACTATTCCATCGCCGATCAGCCGGGCTCCGTACGTTTGGGCAAGCAGGTGGTGAGCTGGGGTGAAAGTACCTTCATCGGCAGCGGCATCAACGCCATCAACCCGATCGACGTGGCCGCGTTCCGTCGCCCGGGTTCCGAGATCAAGGAAGGCCTGATCCCGGTCAACATGTTCTATTTCTCCCAGAGCCTGACCGACAACCTCTCGGCCGAAGCCTTCTACCAGCTCGAATGGGACCAGACCGTAGTGGACAACTGCGGCACCTTCTTCTCGCAGCCGGACGTGATTGCCGATGGTTGCTCCGACAACCTGCGCGTACTGTCCAGCAGCCGTGCCCTGTCGGCACCTGTGCAGGCGCTGTTGCGCAGCCGGGGCATCGATGTAAACGAAGAAGGGGTGAAGGTCGCCCGCGGACCCGACCGCGACGCACGCGACAGCGGGCAGTTCGGTGTGGCGCTGCGCTACATGTTCGAGCCGTTGAACACCGAGTTCGGCCTGTACGCCATGAACTATCACAGCCGGTCGCCGATCTTCAGCGCAACCGGTGCTCCGCAGGCGGCCTACACGGCGGCAGCAGCCTCCGGGGCCCTGGCTCCGGTCATCGTCGCCGGCAACTCGAAGTACTTCGTCGAATATCCGGAGGACATCCGTCTCTACGGCCTGAGCTTCTCCACCACGCTGCCCACCGGTACTGCGTGGAGCGGCGAGATCAGCTACCGTCCCAATGCTCCGGTACAGCTGAACACCACCGACATCCTGTATGCCGGCGTCACCGCCTTGCCACCGGCATTCGGCCTGAGCAACGCATCCCTGCTCAAGGGCCAACCGGGCCAGGACCTGCACGGCTATCGCCGCAAGGAAGTGACCCAGTTGCAAACCACCTTCACGCACTTCTTCGACCAGGTGATGGGCGCCAGCCGCCTGACGCTGGTGGGTGAAGTCGGCATGACCGTGGTGGGTGGCCTGGAAAGCAGCGACAAGGTGCGTTACGGCCGTGACCCGGTCTTCGGCCCTGGCCCTCTGCCAGCCACCGCCGGCCGCAATACCTGCGCGGTGCTCAACGCCAACACCATCGCCGGTGCCGCCAACGGAGCGTCCACCGCCAACCTTACGCGCAACTGCGAAGACGACGGCTACACCACCCGTACTTCCTGGGGCTACCGCGGCCGTGCGATCTGGGAATACCCGGACGTGTTCGCCGGCGTGAACCTCAAGCCGAGCGTGGCCTGGTCCCACGACGTCGACGGCTACTCGCCTGGCCCTGGCGGCAACTTCGAGGAAGGTCGCAAGGCGATCAGCCTCGGCCTGGATGCCGACTACCTCAACACCTACACCGCCAGCCTGTCGTACACCAACTTCTTCGACGGCAAGTACAGCACCGTGGATGATCGCGACTTCGTCGCCCTCAGCTTCGGCGTGAACTTCTAAGCGCATTTTCCAGGAAGAAGCACATGACCATGAAAAGCACCAAGACTTTGCTGAAAGCCGGCGTACTGGGCCTGTCCCTGCTGGCGAGCAGCGTGATGGCCGCGGTTTCCGCCGACGAAGCCGCCAAGCTGGGCACTACCCTGACCCCGATGGGCGCGGAAAAGGCCGGTAATGCCGATGGCTCCATCGGCCCGTGGGAGCCGCTGTCGAAAACTGCCGGCAGCGCCGATGCCCGGGGCTTCCTGTCCGATCCTTACGGTACCGACAAGCCGCTGTTCACCATCACCGCGCAGAACGTCGAGCAGTACAAGGACAAGCTGGCTCCTGGGCAGATCGCCATGCTCAAGCGCTATCCGGACACCTTCAAGATCCCGGTGTACAAGACCCACCGCGGCGCCACCGTACCGGACGACGTCTTTGCCGCGATCAAGAAGAACGCTACCGCGACCACCCTGGTCGAGGGCGGCAACGGCCTGAACAACTTCCAGGTTGCCGTGCCGTTCCCGATTCCGAAAAGCGGTGTGGAAGTCATCTGGAACCACATCACCCGCTATCGTGGTGGCAGCGTGTCGCGTTTGGTGACCCAGGCCACGCCGCAGCAGAACGGCAGCTACAGCCTGGTGTACTTCGCTGACCAGTTCGTTTTCCGCGACCGGATGAAGGACTTCGATCCGGCCAACCCGGGCAACGTGCTGTTCTACTTCAAGCAGGAAGTGACCGCCCCGGCACGTCTGGCCGGTACCGTGCTGCTGGTCCACGAGACCCTCGACCAGGTCAAGGAGCCACGCAAGGCGTGGATCTACAACGCCGGCCAGCGTCGGGTACGCCAGGCACCGCAAGTGTCGTACGACGGTCCGGGTACCGCCGCCGATGGTTTGCGCACCTCCGACAACCTCGACATGTTCAACGGCGCGCCGGATCGCTACGACTGGAAACTGGAAGGCAAGAAGGAGATGTATATCGCCTCCAACGCCTACAAGCTGGACTCGCCGACCCTCAAGTACGCCGACATCATCAAGCCGGGCCATATCAACCAGGACCTGACCCGCTACGAGCTGCGCCGTGTCTGGCACGTGGTCGCCACCCTGAAGCCGGGCCAGCGGCACATCTACGCCAAGCGTGACTTCTACATCGACGAGGACACCTGGCAAGCTGCGGTGATCGACCAGTATGACGGCCGTGGCCAGCTGTGGCGTGTGTCCGAGGCCCATGCCCAGGACTATTACAACGTCCAGGTCCCGTGGTACACCCTGGAGGCCATTTACGACCTGCAATCGGGCCGTTACCTGGCACTGGGCATGAAGAACGAAGAGAAGAAAGCCTACGACTTCGGCTTCACCGCCTCCAAGGCTGACTTCCAGCCGGCGGCCCTACGTCAGAGCGGTATTCGTTAAGTTTCACCTACTCCGTGTGATCCCCCAGAACGCCCCGGCTTGCCGGGGCGTTTTGATTTGTGAAGCACCGCCGGATCCTGTGGGAGCTGGCGTTGCCAGCGATGAGGCCATCAGCAACACCCTCAAATCCTCCCTGCAAGGCAATCATCCCTTGCCCCCCATCAATGTCATTCCTGTTGCTTCTTGTTGTAGTCTTTTTTGGCTTACCTGCTGCAATCGCCTTCAAATATGCCGGGTAAACCGCTAGTCTCCGGCAATCCCTGTCGCCGAGACTTTCCAACAAACGAGCCGGCCATGACCGATCTGTCCAGCACGCAAGGATTCCCCGGCCAGACCGTATCTGCGCTGGAGGGGCGTTTCTACCGGCCGCCGCTGCCTGAAGGGCATGTGCCGCGGGCACGCCTGTGCCAGCGACTGCAGGCCGGCCTTGGCGGCCGCCTGTTGTTGGTCAATGCGCCGGCCGGCTTCGGTAAAAGCTCCCTCGCGGTAGAGTTCTGCCAAAGCCTGCCCGCGCAGTGGCGCAGCCTGTGGCTGGGCCTGAGCAAGCGCGATGCCGATCCAGGCCGTTTCCTCGAGCGCCTGCTCGAAGGCCTTCAGCAACATTGCCCGAGCCTGGGCGCCCAGGCGCTCGGCCTGCTGAAGATGCGCCAGCGACATCAGCCCTTCGCCTTCGAGGAGTGGCTCGACGGGCTGCTGGACGAACTGGCCGTCCATCTGCAAAACGGTGCGCCGATCCTGCTGGTCCTCGATGACTATCACCTGGCGCAGGGCCCCGTGCTCGATCGCTGCCTGCAGTTTTTCCTCAATCACTTGCCGCCGGGCCTGGTCCTGCTGGTCACCAGTCGCCTGCGTCCGGACTGGCACCTGGCACGCCTGCGCCTGTCGCGCCAGTTGCTGGAACTGACCGAACAGGACCTGCGCCTGACCCCCGACGAATCCTTCGCCGTGCTCGGCCAGCACCCCACGCTGCTGCGCGGCCAGGCCCTGGACAACCTGGTGCAGCGCAGCGACGGCTGGGTCGCCGGCCTGCGTTTCTGGCTGCTGGCGGCCAACGAGTCCGGGACCGACAGCCATCTGCCCCAGGCGCTGCACGGCGGCGAAGGGCTGATCCGCGATTACCTGCTGGAAGAAGTCATCGACTGCCTGCCACCCGAGGTCCAGGCCTTCCTCAACGACACCGCCTGCCAGGACCGCTTCTGCGCCGACCTCTGCGACGCCCTGCGGGAAAGCCATGACAGCAGCGAGATCCTGCGTTTCCTGCAGTCGCACCAGGTGTTCCTGGTGCCGCTGGACGAGCATGGCTACTGGTTCCGCTACCACCATCTGTTCTCCGACCTGCTGCGTACCCGCCAGGCCAGCCTGCCGTTGTCGAGCCTGCACCTGCGCGCCTGCCGCTGGTTCCACAGCCAGGGCCTGCTCGACGAGGCGGTGGAACAGGCCCTGCGGGCCGGGCACCTGGACGTGGCCGCCAACCTGGTGCAGAACCTTTCCGAAGAGCAACTGCTGGCCGAGCAGAACGTGGGCATGCTCCTGCGCTGGAAGATGGACCTGCCCGACAGCCTGCTCATCAGCACCCCGCGGCTGATCGTCCTGTACAGTTGGGCCCTGGGCCTGGCCTGCCAACTGGATGCCGCCGAAGAGCTGGCCAGCCACCTGAGCCGTTTCCTTCCGGCGCCGTCGGCCACGGCGCAGAAATCCATGCTCGCCCAATGGCTGGCCCTGAGCGGGATCATCGCCCGCGGTCGCGGTGACCGCGAGCGCACGCGGTCCTACTGCGAGCAGGCCCTGCAAAGCCTGCCGCACAAGCGCTACGGGCAGCGCCTGATGTGCCTGTCGACATTGTCCAACCTGGCCATCGCCGAAGCCGATTTCTGGCGTGCCCGCGGCTGGAACCGCGAAGCCCTGGAGCTGGCGCAACGGGTCGGCAATCCGCTGTTCGAAGCCCTGGCCCATTACGACCGCGCCCGCGTCCTGCACGCGCGGGGCGAAGTACTGCGGGCGATGGACGAGGTGAGCCAGGGCCTGCAGCGGCTGCGTGGCCTGTCTTCCCAGCGGTTGTACGCGGTGCGTGCGCGGTTGATGCTCTACGAAGGCTACCTGCTGATCGGACGCCTGCAGCCGGAGGCCGGTCGCAGCCGCCTGCGCGCCGGGCTGATCGAGGCCAGGGCCTGTCGCGACATCAGCGTGCTGATCGGCCATTGCGCCCTGGCGACCCTCGACGGTCGCGAAGGGCGCTTCGCCGAGGCCTTCGCCGAACTGGCCGAAGCTGAACGGTTGATGCATATCTGGGACGTGCCGCCGATCTTCTACCTGGCGATGATCACTCTGGTGAAATGCGAGCTGTGGCTGGCCCAGGGACGCAACGATCTCGCCGAGTCCTGGTTGCTGCGCCTGAGCCAGACCTATGGCGGCCAGCAAGCCGCAGCGGCGCCGGAATTCCACCCGCTGCTGCCGTTGCATATCGAGTTGCAGCAGGCCTTGCTCGAACAGGCCCAGGGCCGGAGCGCCCAGGCCGGGCAACGGTTGCAGGCCCTGGTCAATCGTGGGCAGGCCAGTGGCGGGCAGCTGCTTTGCGTGACCGCCCTGTGCCAGCAGGTCGGCCTGTTGCTGGCACAGGGCGACCAGGCGGAGGCGCGCGAGCGCCTGCTGCAGGCATTCGAAGCTGCGCGGGGCGGGGCGTTGCAACCTTTCCAGCGCTTGCTTGTCGGGCATCCGCAATGGCTGCGCGAGCAGCTTCAGGCCCAGCCGGCGGGGCCGGTCCAGGCCAGCCTGCTGGGGTTGCTGCCCAGCCAGGAAACCACCGGCGCCGATACCCTGAGCGCGCGCGAAAGGTCGGTCCTCAAGCTGATTGCCCAGGGTTGTTCCAACCAGGAAATCAGCGAGCAACTGTTCATCTCGCTGCATACGGTGAAAACCCACGCCAGCCATATCAACAGCAAGCTCGGAGTCGAACGGCGCACCCAGGCCGTGGCCCGGGCCAAGGCGCTGGGGCTTTTGTAACGGGGTTGTACTTGAAGCTGCACGCGTACCCTGTGGGAGCGGGTTTACCCGCGATTGCGTCGGTGAATCCACTATCGCAATCGCGGGTAAACCCGCTTCCACAGGGTACGCGTCGCTCTTGAAGAAGTGTTACCCGCCTGATCTGGCGCAGGTCTTGCTTGTATCGGATATCCGACCCGGAGCCGCCGATGAGCACAATAAAAACCGCCCCGACCTCGAACCCGCGTCTTGCCAGGGAACGCCTGTCCATCGAGGGCCGCTTGCCCGACGGTTTTCTTCGGGCCGAAATCGATGCCTCCTGGCGTCGCAGCCTCGGTCATGGGGTTACCGGTAACGCCGGGCAGGAAGTCGCCCTGACCACGGCCGCCAGCCTCGACCTGCTGCTGGCCAACAACCGCCCGCTGCTGGACGCGGCTACCGCCGAACTGGACTATCTCGGCGCACGGCAGGGCCAGGACAGCCTGGTGATCCTTGCCAACGCCGACGCCACCATCCTCACCATCCAGGGCGAATCCGCCGTGCTCAAGCAGCGCGGCCTCGGCGATATCGCACCCGGCACCTGCTGGAGCGAGGCGGCCCGCGGTACCAATGCCCTGGGCACCGCGCTGGTGGAAGCGCGCACGGTACAGATCGATTGCGGCGAGCATTTCCTCGAGCGCCTCAGCGACTTTTCCTGCACCTCGGTCCCCATCCATTGCCCGCAGGGGGAATTGCTGGGCGTGCTCGACCTGACCCGCCAAGGTCCCCTCGGCCGCCTGCCGGATCGCACCGCGCTACTGGCCCTGGCGGTGATGCAGATCGAGAGCCGCCTGTTCATGAACAGCTTCCCGGAACAGATCGTCCTGGCGTTCCACAATCGCCGGCAGTACCTCGATTCCAGCTGGCAGGGCCTGCTTGCGGTCAGCCTCGATGGACGTATCCTCGCCGTCAGCAACCAAGCCTGCCAATTGCTGCGCAGCGACCGCGCCGGCCTGGTCGGACAGCGCTGCGACAGCCTGTTGGGCCTGCGCATCGAGCAGTGGCTGGCACGTCTGCAGCAGGGGCAGTGCGACAGTGTCGAAACCGCCAAGGGCGCCTTCCATTACAAGACCCTGCACGTGCCGCAGCGCCCGCTGGCGCTGTCGGTACCGGCGACGGCCCGGCGCAACGCCCCGGCATCCACCACGCCGTCCCTGGAAGTCCTTGGCGCTGGCAACGCTCGCTTCGCCCGTGCCCTGCGCATGGCCTGCCAGGGCCTGGCCAACGATCTGCCGGTGGTGCTGCTGGGCGAGACCGGCAGCGGCAAGGAAGTGGTCGCCCGTGCCCTGCATCAGGAAAGCGTCCGTGCCGGCAAGCCCTTCATCGCGGTGAACTGCGCGGCGATTCCCGAGGGGCTGATCGAGTCGGAACTGTTCGGTTACCGCGAAGGCGCCTTCACCGGCTCGCGCCGTGGCGGGATGGTCGGGCGCCTGCAACAGGCCCATGGCGGCACCTTGTTCCTCGATGAGGTCGGCGACATGCCCCTGGCCCTCCAGGCCCGACTGTTGCGGGTATTGCAGGAGCGCAAGGTGGCACCGCTGGGCGCGGCCCAGGAGCAGGACCTGGACATCGCCCTGATCTGCGCCACCCACCGCGACCTCAAGCGCCAGGTCCAGGACCAGCATTTCCGCGAAGACCTCTACTACCGCATCAACGGCATCAGCGTGAATTTGCCGGCGCTGCGCGAGAGAGACGACCTGCCGGCGTTGATCGACAGCCTGCTGTCCCGCCTCGGCGGGCAGGGCGTGCGCCTGTCCGACGAGCTGGCGCAGTTGCTCCACGGCTATCACTGGCCGGGCAATATCCGGCAGTTGGAAATGAGCCTGCGCCTGCTGCTGGCCATGCGCGAGGCGGGTGAACAGGTGCTCGGCCTCGATCATGTCCCCGACAACCTGCTCGACGAACTGCGCAGCGGCGAACGACCGGCCAGGCACGAGAGCCTGCGCGATAACCAGCTCGAGCTGATCCGCCAGGCCCTCGATCGTCACCACGGCAACGCCACGGCCGCCGCGACTGCCCTGGGCATCAGCCGCGCCACGCTGTATCGCAAGCTCAAGCAGATGAATCCGTGATGCAACGCCTGCTCAGCCGTCTGATCGACCATCAGGACCGGCCCGCCCTGCAGGATGCACTCCACTGGCTGTATGGATTCATTCGCCCCCATCGCCTGGCGATCCTTGGCCTGCTCGGCCTGTCGATGTGTGCCACTGCGGTGGTGCTGGTGCAGCCCTGGCTGACCAAGCTGCTGATCGACGACGGCCTGCTGGCGAAGGATTTCCCGAAGCTGGTGCTGATCGCCGGGGCGATGATCCTCGCCGGTATCCTCGGCACCCTGTTGTCAGGGCTAAACCGCTACCTGCATACCCGCCTCTCGGGGCGCATCCTGTTTGCCCTGCGCGATGAGCTGTATCGCCATCTGCAGCGTCTCTCGCCAGGCTTCTTCGCCCAGCGCCGCCTGGGCGACCTGATGTCGCGGCTGGATGGCGATGTGGCGGAGATCCAGCGCTTTGCCGTGGACTCGCTGTTTTCCGCCGTGTCCAGCGTGCTTGGACTGGTCTGTGCCTTGGGCATGCTGCTGATGCTGTCGTGGAAATTGTCGCTGCTGGCCTTGCTCCTGATTCCGCTGGACGTGCTCTGGCTGCGCTGGATGCGGCGCAAGGTCGAGTGCGAGGTGCGGCAGTTGCGCGAGCGCTCGGCGGACATCTCGTCGTTCCTGGTGGAGACCTTGCCGGCTATGAAGTTCATTCAGTCCGCCGGCCAGCAGCAGCGTGAGGCGCGACGGCTCGATGGCCTGGGCCAGGGCTACATGAGCCAACTGCTGCGCCTGCAGGTCACCGAGTTCTTCACCCAGGCCGTTCCCGGAACGTTGACCTCGCTGTCCCGGGCCTGCGCGTTCCTGGTGGGCGGTTACTGGGTGGTGCAGGGCACCTGGCAACTGGGTGCCCTGATTGCCTTTTCGACGTACCTGGGAATGGCGGTCGGCCCCGTGCAGAGCCTGCTTGGGCTGTATGTAGCGATGCAGCGCATGAGCGTCAGTCTTGGCCGGGTCATGGAGTTGCGCGGGGTGCCGCCGGAAGTGGAAAGCCCTGCCCAGGCCTGCCCGGTGCCCGGCCGTGGAGACCTGCAATTGCGCGGAGTGTGCTTCGCCCATCCGGGGCGGCCGCCACTGTTGCAGGACGTCGAGATCGATATTCCCCATGGCTGCAAGGTTGCCTTGAGCGGCATGTCCGGTGCCGGCAAATCGACCCTGATCGACCTGTTGCAACGTTTCCATGATCCCCAGTCCGGCCGGATCCTGCTGGGCGGCACGGACCTGAGAGATTTCGATCTGCATGACCTGCGTCGGTGCGTGGCGGTGGTCAGCCAGGATATCGTGCTGTTCCGCGGCAGCCTGGCCGACAACATCGCCTACAGTGTTCCGCATGCCAGTCGCGAAGCCGTTGCCGAGGTGGCCGGGCTGGCGCGACTGGACAGCCTGGTCGCCAGCTTGCCGCAGGGCCTGGACAGCCCGCTGGGCGAGCGCGGGCAACAGCTTTCCGGTGGCCAGAAACAACGTATCGCCATTGCCCGGGCATTGCTCCAGAATCCCCTGCTGCTGGTACTGGACGAAGCCACCTCACAAGTCGATGAAGACACGGAGCGCGAAGTGATTGCCGCAATAGACCAACTCTTTTCTGACCGCACACGGATTCTGGTCAGCCATCGCCCCTCGACCCTGGCCAATGCCGACCTGCACCTGGTCCTGCGCGACGGTCAGTTGCGCGCGCGGGAGGCCGGGCATGTCTGAGGTGCGCATTGGTGTGGTGGACAGCGGCGCGCCGCTGGCGCGTATGGCCGAGTCGCGGCGTTTCCAGTTGGCGGCTGTCGGCGTCAGCGAGCAGCCGGTTCGCGACGATGCCCTGGGCCATGGCAGCGCGGTGGTCGAGCTGATCGCTGCCGGGGCCGGCGACATGCCGATCCATGTCGCCCAGGTGTTCGACGAGCGCGGTGTTACCAGTGCCTTGCAGGTCGCTGCCGGAATCGAATGGCTGGTGATGCGCGGTGTGCGCCTGATCAATCTCAGCCTTGGCCTGCGCGAGGATCGCCCGGCCCTGCGCGAGGCCTGCGAGGCGGCGCAGAATGCCGGCGTGCTGATCTGCGCTTCGACGCCTGCGCAGGGGGCGCCGGTCTATCCCGCTGCCTATCCCGGCGTGCTGCGCATTACCGGCGATGCCCGTTGCCAGCGCGACGAGTGGAGCTGGCTGGACACGCCCCAGGCGGATTTCGGCGCCTGCGTGCGGGCCAAGGAAAGCCCGCTGTCCGGCGCCAGTTTCGCGTGTGCGGCGCTCACCGGGCATATCGCCGCCTTCCTGCGTGACCAGCCCCATGCAAGCAATGCCCTGGTCATGGCCTGGCTGCTGCACAACGCTCATTACCGTGGTCGTGAATATCGAGGACGTGCTTGAAATCCATTGTCGTATTAGGTGCCGGCCCGGCGGGCGCGGCGGTTGCCCTTGGTCTCAAGCGGCTTGGCTACCAGGTCAGCGTTGTCAGTGAGTGGCGGCGATTCTCCGCGCTAGAAGGTGTTTCGCAGCGGGTGATCGAGGCGCTCCGCGGGGTTGGCCTGCGCCGTGCGCTGGCGGTGGCGGGCGAGCCGTCGCGGCGCCATTCGCGGTGGAACAGCGAGGCGCAGAACCGCAATGTCGAATTCCTGCTGGATCGTCCGCGCTTCGATCAGGGGTTGCGGGACGACCTGCGTGCCGCTGGTATCGCCTTGATCGAAGCGCGGGTGCTGGGTGTGCGGCAGGAGGAAGGGCACAGCGTGATCGAGCTGGATGGAGCGCCTTCCCTGGTTGCTGATTTCCATGTCGAAGCCCGTGGTCGTCAGGCGCCGCAACACGACAAAACCCTTGGACGTGCCGCCCGTGGCCCGGAGACCCTGAGCCTGCTCAATCGCTGGCAAGGCCCGCCCGGCAAAAGCGCCAGTGCGGTGGAAAGCCAGCCCGATGGCTGGATGTGGATGGCCCGGCAGGCGGATGGCCGGTGCTACTGGCAATGGACCCTGGATGTCAGCGCCACACCGTTGCCGGAGAAGGCGGCGCTGCTGGATTTCTGTCGTCAGCGGCGTTGGGAGTCGGTGTTGGCCAGGGCGTTCTTCGACAACGACCAGGAACAGGATCTTGAGCTGCATGCCCGCAGCAGCACGGCGATCCTCACGCCCGTGTGTGGCGGGGAGAACTGGTTGCGGGTGGGGGATGCGGCGATGGCGGTGGATCCGCTGTCGGGCAACGGCATCTTCCAGTCGCTGTCCTCGGCGTTGCAGGCGCCGACGGTGATTAACACCCTGTTGGTTCATCCCGAGCGTCGTGAGCTGGCGTTGCGGTTCCACCAGCAACGGGTCGAACATCTGTTCTGGCGCTTCGCCCGGCTGGGGCGGGATTTCTATCTGGAGGAAAGGCGCTGGGCGCAGGAACCGTTCTGGCAGGTTCGGCGGCAATGGCCGGATGGCGAGCCGGTGCATGCCGAGGCGTGTTTCGATGACCTGCGGGTCGAGCAGGCGCCGGTGTTGCGGGATGGGTTCGTCGATCTTGCGCAGGTGGTGATCAGCCCGGACCAGCCGTTGGGGATCTGGCACTTGAATGGGGTGGAACTGGCGCCGTTGGTGAGTCGCTTGCACAGCGAGACGGCGGAGCAGGTATTGGCCCATCTGAGCCCTGAGCAACAGCGATACCTGCGCAGCTGGCTTCTGAGCCAGGGCTACCGCCCCTGAAGCCGAGTGCGGACCTTGTGGGAGCGGGTTCACCCGCGATTGCAACAGTGGACTCACCACCGTAATCGCGGGTAAACCCGCTCCCACAGGGTCCGTGTCCGCTTGAATGGATCAGGTACCAGACCGCCCTCGCATGTGGTGATCAGCCCCGATCAGCCACCGGGCATCTGGTACCTGAATTTGCTTAAAGCTTGATCAATACCGACTTCAGCTCGGTGTAATGCTCGATCGCCGCGGCGCCCATCTCGCGGCCGACGCCGGACATCTTGTAGCCGCCAAACGGCAGCGCCGGGTCCAGGGCGCTGTGGCAGTTGACCCAGACCGAGCCCGACTTGATTCGCGGAATCATGCGGTGCACCGCGCCCAGGTCGTTCGACCAGATACTTGCCCCCAGCCCGTACGGACTATCGTTCGCCAACCGCAGCGCCTCGGCCTCGTCATCGAACGGCATGGCCACCAGCACCGGCCCGAAGATTTCCTCCTGTACCAGTGGGTGCTGCTGGTCCACATCGACGATCACCGTCGGCTTGACGAAATACCCCGGACCGAACTGCTCACCGCCACAGGCGATGGTGGCGCCGCTGCTGCGCCCTTGCTCGATGTAGTCGAACACGCGTTTCTGCTGGCGCGCGGAAATCAGCGGGCCCATCTGCACGCTCGGATCAAGGCCGTTGCCCAGTTTCATGCCGTTGGCGATCCCGGCGATGTCCGCGACTACGTTGTCGAAGTGCTTGCGGTGTACATACAGGCGCGAGCCGGCGCAGCACACCTGGCCCTGGTTGAAGAAGATCGCCGTGGCGGCGCCGGCGACAGCGCTGGCGAGGTCGGCGTCGGGCATGACGATGGTCGGCGATTTGCCGCCCAGTTCCAGGGTGACCCGGGTCATGTTGTCCATGGCGATGCGGCCGATGTGCTGGCCGACGGCGGTCGAGCCGGTGAAGGTCAGCTTGTCCACGCGCGGGTCGCGGGTCAGGGCGTCGCCGGCAATGGCGCCGGTGCCGGTGACCACATTGAACACCCCGCTCGGGTAGCCGGCTTCGAGCACCAGTTCGGCCAGCTTCAGGGCGCTGAGCGGAGTTTCGTCGGCCGGCTTGAGGACCACGGTGCAGCCGGTGGCCAGGGCCGGGCCAAGTTTCCAGCAGGCCAGCAGCAGCGGGAAGTTCCAGGCGACGATGGCACCTACCACGCCTACCGCTTCACGCCGCACGAAGCCGTGGAATTCATCGTGCGGCATCAGTGGCATGGAGACATCGACCGTATGCCCCTCGACCTTGGTCGCCCAGCCGGCCATGTAGCGCAGGAAGTCGATGGACAACTGCACGTCCATGGCCCGTGCCACCACCGCGCTCTTGCCATTGTTCAGGCATTCGAGCTGGGCGAGGATCTCGGCGTCGCGCTCCATCAGGTCGGCCAGCTTCCACAGCAGGTTCTGCCGTTCACGGGGGCGGCTGCGGCTCCAGGCCGAATCGTCGAAGGCCTGGCGCGCCGCGCCCACCGCGCGGGCCACGTCGGCCGCGGTCGCTGCCGGCACCTGGCACAGCACGTCACCGTTGGCCGGGTTGCGCAAGGTCAGGCGTTCGCCGTCCGCGGCCTCGGCCCAGTCGGCACCGATCAGCATGGTGGGCGCGCGCCGGACGAAAGCCTCGACGGCCGGGTGCAAAGGGGCAGTGGTGGACATGGCAAACCTCGTTCTTGTGAGTGATTGCCAGGGCCATCGCAACCGCTGTGCCAAGCCCGTCGATGTTGGCGCCAGCCCATGCAATCCAAGGCCGGAGCACCGGCGCGGCAACGCCATGTCTTATACCGTCAGTCGCAAAATGCGACAGCGGGCGAGACAGTCCCAGCGCGGTGAGACAGCTGTCTCACGCCGTCTCGTTCGTCGCGAAACGTAGCACAGGGCCCGCCTTCCGCGGCCTGCAAGCCGCGTAAAACGGCGCTTGCGGCTCTTGGCACACAATGTGTATCGCCCCCCTCAAGCGGCTCTTCGGTGCGCGCTCTGCCGCTGTACGGCCGACGGAAGAGACCTATAAGAAGTGTACGAACAATAAGAAGAACCCCGTGGGAGGTCAGTCATCGATGAAGAGAACACTCAGGTTCGCCAGCGCCGGTGGCGTGCTGGCAGTGGCCGTCGGCCTTGCCGTGCAGCCGCAGGTCAGTGAGGCGCGCGAGGGCAAGCAGATTCTTATGGAGACCTGCCAGGGCTGCCACCTTCCCGAAGGTAACGACGCCCTGAGCCGCATCAGCCACCAGCGCAAAACGCCGGAAGGCTGGCTGATGACCATCGGCCGCATGCAGACCATGCACCAGTTGCAGATCAGCGACGAAGACCGTCGCACCCTGGTCAAGTACCTCGCCGACACCCAGGGCCTCGCCCCCAGCGAGACCGACGGCGTGCGCTATGCCCTCGAACGTCGGTTGAACACCGTCGAGAACATCGAGGAACCCACCCAGCAGATGTGTGCCCGCTGCCACTCCGGCGCGCGGGTCGCCCTGCAGCGGCGACCGGCCCAGGAATGGGAGCGCTTGGTGCATTTCCACCTCGGCCAGTGGCCGTCGCTGGAGTATCAGGCACTGTCTCGCGATCGCGACTGGTTCGAACTGGCGAAGCAGGACATGGTCCCGCTGCTGGCGCAGAAGTATCCCTTCGACAGCAAGGCCTGGAGCGACTGGCAGAAGTCCATGCCGAAGTCCGCGTCCTTGGCCGGCGACTGGAGCTTCAGCGGCCATCTGCCGGGCAAGGGGGAGCTGAACGGGGTGATGAAGGTCATCGCCGAGGACGGCGATCGCTTCAAGGTCAGCCTCGACGGGCAGTACGCCGATGGCAAGCCGTTCAAGGGCGAGGGCTCGGCGGTGCTGTACAGCGGCTATGAATGGCGCGGCACGGTGACCGTCGACGGCGTGAGCATGCGCCAGGTGCTCGCCGCCAACAATGGCCAGCTCAGCGGCCGCATGTTCGACAAGGCCCACGACGAACGCGGCCTCGATTTCACCGCCGCGCAGCAGGGCAGTGCGCGCCTGCTGGCAGTGCAGCCGGGCTATGTGAAGGCCGGCAGCGAAAGCGAGCTGACCCTGGTCGGCAGCGGCCTGAGCGGTACGCCGTCGTTCGGCAAGGGCGTTGAAGTGGTCGAGGTGCTGGAGAACACGCCGCAGCGTATCCGCGTGAAGGTGAAGGCCGCCGCCGATGCTGCCAGTGGTCTGCAGGAGGTATCCGTCGGCATGCTCGGCGGCCAGCAACTGGCCGTCTATCGCGAAATCGCCGAAGTGAAGGTGGTGCCGGCCTTCTCGGTCGCCCGGGTGGGTGACAACGGCGGCTCGACGCCGAAGGTGCAGGGGCGCTTCGACGCCGAGGCCTGGGGCCAGGGCGCCGATGGCAAGGCCTACCGCATCGGCGTGTTCCCGGCCAAATGGAAGGTCGAGCCGTTCGACGAGCGTGCCCGCGAGGACGAGGACGTCAGGTTCGCCGGCGTGATGCAGGCCGATACCGGCGTGTTCACCCCGGGTGATGCCGGGCCGAACCCGGCGCGCAAGATGTCCACCAACAACGCCGGTAACCTCAAGGTGATTGCTGCAGTGGACGATGCCGGCACCGCGCGCACCGGCGAGGGCCAGATGATCGTGACCATCCAGCGCTGGAACAACCCGCCTATCCCTTGATGAGCGGATCGACCGGGCCACATTCGAGTTTTCGAGGAGGTTGTGATGGGTGCCATCCTGAATCTGGTAGAACGCAATCTGCATGAAGTGCGGGTCGACGATGCCCGCATGCTGTTCCATATCCCCAGCAGCTCGCTGTTCGCCAGCGATGCCCTGACCGGGGAAATCATCGACAGCCTGCGCGGCGCCGGCTGCTCCAGCGAAGCGCTGGTGCAGCGCCTGGCCGAGCGCTTCGATGGTGATGAAGTCAACGAGGTGCTGCGCGAGCTGATCGCCCTGGAACTGGTCAGCGATGGTTCGCCGCTGACCCCGGACATCGCGGCGAAGCGGGTCGAGCGCACCGCGCTGAACACCGTGGTGCTCAACGTCAACACTGGCTGCAACCTGAGCTGCACCTACTGCTACAAGGAAGACCTGGACAAACCGTCGGCTGGCAAGCGCATGGACGTCGAGACCGCCGTGGCCTCGGTGGAAATGCTGCTCAAGGAGTCGCCGGACGAGCCGGTCTACACCGTGGTGTTCTTCGGCGGCGAGCCGTTGAGCAACCGCAAGTTGATCGAGTACATGGTCGACTATTGCGAGCGGCGTTTCACCGAGGCGGGCAAGCGCGTCGAGTTCGTCATGACCACCAACGCCACCCTGCTCACCGAGGAGATCGTCGACTACCTCAATGCCCACCGCTTCGGCTTGTCGGTGAGCATCGACGGGCCGAAGACCGTGCACGACCGCAACCGCATCACCGTGGGCGGGCAGGGCACCTACGATGTTGTGCGGCGCAAGGCCGACATGCTGCTGTCGCGCTACGACAGCCGTCCGGTAGGCGCGCGGGTAACCCTGACCACCGGGGTCACCGATATCGAGACCATCTGGAATCACTTGTTCAACGAGATAGGTTTCGCCGAGGTGGGCTTCGCGCCGGTGACATCCGGCGATATCAGTGCCTACAACCTCACCGGTGAGGAGCTGGTGCAAGTCTTCGCCAACATGAAGGCTCTCGGTCGGCGCTACCTGGAGGCGGCGCTGGAGCATCGCAATATCGGCTTCTCCAACCTGCACCAGTTGCTCACCGATATCCACGAGGGCCACAAGAAGGCGCTGCCGTGCGGTGCCGGCTTGAAGATGCTGGCGGTGGACCACAAGGGCGAACTGAACCTCTGCCACCGTTTCACCGGCTCCAGCCTGCCGACCTTCGGCAACGTGCACAGCGGGGTGAAGCAGGTCGAGCTCAACGACTTCCTGTCACAGCGCCTGGACCGCACAAACACCGGTTGCGACAGCTGCCGCATTCGCAACCTGTGCTCCGGCGGCTGCTACCACGAGAGTTATGCCCGCTATGGCGACCCGACTCATCCGACCTATCACTACTGCGAACTGATGCGCGACTGGGTGGACTTCGGCATCGAAGTCTACAGCCGGATCATGGCCGAAAACCCGGCCTTCATCACTCGCTACATCACTGCGCGCAAGGTGCACTGACATGAAACATCTCAAGCCGATCAACAACAAAGCCCTCAAGCTGGACCAGGCCGCCGAGGAAAACCGCATCGAGGAAGTGGTGGCGATGAACTCGGTCGCCGGCTGCGCCTCGACCACCGACCCGGGCTGGGAAATCGACGCCTTTGGTGGCGTCTCGTCGCTGTGCCAGCCGATGGAGTCGGACCTGTATGGCTGCTCCGACCCGTGCTGGTGGCCGGCGCAGGTGCCGGACATGATGAGCACCTTCCCCGACTGGAACAAGGACGCGCAGTCCTCCGGTGATGGCTGGCGCAACCTCGGGACCGTGTTCCCGGACGACAAATGAGCCCCCAGGCGAACAAGAAGAGGGATAACCGCATGCTCCAGATTGCAACCCGCGGCCTGGCCGCCCTGGTGGCGCTCGGCGCCGGTACGGCGATGGCCGCCGACGAAGGCAAGGCCCTGAATGCCGGCCACGAGTACATGGTGGTCACCAACTACCCGAACAACCTGCACGTCATCGACCTGAACAGCGAGAAACTCTACAAGACCTGCGTCATGCCCGATGCGTTCGGCCCGGGCTCGGTACAGCTGTCCCCGGACAAGCGCATCGCCTACGTGCTCAACAACCACTATGCCGATATCTACGGCGTCGAGCTGGACACCTGCAAGCAGGTGTTCCACGCCAGCATCACCCAGTTGCCGGGCGAAAAGGCGCGGTCGATGTTCTCCTTCACCGTCAGCCACGACGGCAAGGAGATCTACACCGTGGCCAATCCCACGAAGATCTTCAGCGACCACTACGAAGTGCAGGCGCCACGTCTGGACGTCTACGCCACCGATGGCGGGTTGAACGCCAAACCACTGCGCAGCTTCCCGGCCCCGCGCCAGCTGACCATCATGCAAAGCGGCGACGACGGCGCCCTGTACGTGGCCGGGCCGGATATCTACAAGGTGGACGTGAAGACCGGCAAGTTCGATGTGCTGGTCCCCAGCCGGCACTGGAAGCGCCCCGGCTACAGTGCGCCGGACGTGCTCTACGTATGGAACCAGCAGACCTACCGGCATGACTTCTCGCTGCTCTACACCACGGCGAAATTCACCGACGACAAGCAGGATCCGGCCACGGCGGAGAACCTCTACGGCTTCTTCAACATAGATCTCAAGACCGGCAAGACCCAGACCGTCGACTTCGGCCCGCTGACGGAAATCTACTTCAGCGGCATGCGCTCGCCAAAGGATCCCAACGTGGTGTATGGCGTGCTCAACCGGCTGGCGAAGTACGACATCAAGGCGAAGAAACTGGTCAAGGCAGCGGCGCTGGACCACTCGTACTACTGCATTTCGCTGAACAAGGCGGGAAGCAAGGTGTACCTGGCGGGGACGTACAACGATGTGGCGATCTTCGATGCGGACAGTTTGAAGCCGCTGGGCAAGATCAAGCTGCCTGGGGGGGATATGGCGATTACTACGGCGCAGGTGTTCGTCAGGTAGTCCTGCTTCGTTGTTGAGGGCCTCATCGCTGGCAAGCCAGCTCCCACAGTGATCTGAGTGCACCGCTGGACCTGTGGGAGCTGGCGTTGCCAGCGATCAGGCCAGACCAGGCAAAGTGGTTGCCTGATCTGGCCAAATCGCCGGCAACGCCGGCTCCCACAAGGGTGTGCAAGTCACCGCTACCGGGCTCGACGCGATCCCTGTTCAAGCCCTTTGCCAGCACCGCGCAAGTGAACTGGCGCACACCCCGGGGCCGGAAGTCTGGACTTCAATAGTGGCAATTGGCTATTGTTGCCTGGCATCACCCTCCCGGCCCTCGTTTCACCTCCGTCGACGCCCTGGCGTTCGCCGGCTCAAGCAAATGTCGCGTGCTGCCGATAGCGTTACGACGATCGGCGGCGACGATTTCGTCCTGGTTCCCTCCAGGCGCCTGTCCTTGTGTGTGTTCGTGTGCGTTTCATTCAATTCCAAGACAGGTTTTGCGGATGTTGGTCTACAGCCAGAAAAGTTTTCTCATCGTCGATGACTTCACCGATTTCCGTACTTCGCTGCGCTCGATGCTGCGCGAGATGGGGATCAAGGACGTCGACACCGCCGAGAGCGGCGAGACGGCGATCCGCATGTGCGGGCAGAAGCGCTACGACTTCATCCTCCACGACTTCCACATGGGCGACGGTCGCAAGAACGGCCAGCAGGTACTCGAAGACCTGATGCTCGACAAGCTGATCAGCCACGAAGCGATCTTCGTCATGATCACGGCTGAAAGCAGCCAGGCCGTGGTGCTCAGTGCCCTGGAGCACGAACCCGATGCCTACCTGACCAAGCCGTTCAACCGTGTCGGCCTCACCCAGCGCCTGGACAAGCTGGTGCAGCGCAAGACCCTGCTCAAGCCCATCCTTCAGGCGCTCGACCGTGGCAACCCGGCGCAAGTGCTGGTGGCCTGCGAGCAACTGTGCCGCCAGGATCCGCGCTTCGCCCCGCTGTGCCTGCGCTACCGCGCCGACGCCATGGCCGCGCTGAACCGGCATGAAGAACTGGAGCGCTTCCTCAAGGCGATCCTCGCCAACCGCCCGACCCCCTGGGCCTATTCGGCACTGGGCAAGCTGCTGTTCAAGCGCGGCCAGACCAGCCAGGCCAAGGATGTCTACGAGCAGGCGATCAAGGCTTTCTCGATGATGCCCGGGCTGTACGACGGCCTGGCCGAGGTGCTGGTGGCCCTGGGTGAAAGCCGTCGTGCCCAGCATGTGCTGGAGGATGCGGTGCGCCTGTCGCCCTTGGCGGTGAAACGGCAGATGCTGCTGGGCAAGCTGGCCTTGGCCAACGCCGACTTCGACGGTGCATCGCGGGCCTATCGGCAGGCGGTGAGCCAGGGCCAGAACTCGCGCTTCAAGGACCCGGAAAGCAACCTGGGGCTGGCCCAGGCGCTGATCCAGAAAAACACCGGCAATGGCCTGGACGCGCGCACCCGGGTCGAGATCAACCAGGTGCTCGGTGATGTCGCCAAGGAGTACGCCGAAGACCAGGGCCTGCAGGTGCGCGCACGGCTGATCAAGGCCACCGGCGTGGCCCAGGCCGGCGATGCCGAGACGGCGGCCAAGCTCACTGAAGCGGCCCTGGCGCGCCTGGAAACCATGGACCAGTTCTTCTCGGCCGAGGCCGCCCTGGCGGTCGCCGCCCAGCTCAAGCAACTGGGCCAGGAAGATGCCGGCAAGACCATCCTGAAGAACTGCGTCGAGGTCTACGGCGATGACAATGCGGTCATGCAGAACATCGCCAAGCTTACCGACGACCCGGCCATCCTCAGGGCCGGCAACGAGGCGGTCGATCTCAATCGCCAGGGCGTGCGCAGCTACCAGGCCGGGCAGTTGAACGAAGCGCTGGAGCAGTTCCGCAAGGCATTGAAGCTGCAACCGAAGAACATCAGCATCGCGCTCAACACCGCCCAGGCCCTGCTGCGTATCGGCGGGGAAAGTCCGGCGGCGGCGTTGCTGCAGGAGTGTCGCGATTGCCTGGCCAAGGTGGCCGGCATTCCCGATACCGATCCGCGCTACGAGCGCTACCGCAAACTGCGCATTCGCGCTGTGGGGTCATGATGTCCAGGGACAAGGAATCGGGGCTGGATTTTTCCACGGTGATCGCCTCCACCGTGCACGACATGAAGAACTCGCTGGCCATGCTCATGCAGGCCCATAGCCAATGGCTCTCGCGCCTGCCGGACAGCCACCAGCAGGCGCCCGAGCAGATAGTGATCGAGCACGAGTTCGTTCACCTGAACGGCATGCTGGTGCAGCTGCTGGGCCTGTACAAGCTCGGTATCAACCAGTTGCCGATGCTGCCGGACTACCACGAACTCGATGACTTCATCGGCGGGCTGCTGGCCGGTTACCAGGAGATCCTCCACAGCCGCGACATCGTTGCCCGCTACGAAATCGACGAGGCCACACCCCTCGGCTTCTTTGATCGCGAGCTGGTGGGGTCGGTGATTTCCAACATCATCAACAACGCCATTCGCTATGCAGGACACGCGTTGCTGGTCACCGTGCGCGAGGAAAACGAGGCGCTGGTGATCAGCGTCAACGACGACGGCGCGGGTTTCCCGGCGGCGATGATCGCCCAGCAGCACGAGTATGTGCAGGGCATCGAGCACAGCACGGCGAGTACCGGGCTGGGGTTGTATTTCGCCGCCAGGATCGCCGCGCTGCACGCGCGCAACGGCGTGCCGGGGCGGATCGAGATTGCCAATGGCGGGGCCTTGGGCGGTGGATTGTTCAGGCTGTATCTGCCCTGACCCCTCTACGGATGGAGCTCGATGTTCCCGTCTTCCGACTGGCGATAGATCGTGTACGGCAATGCCAGGGTATCCAGCACGCCGGACAAGGCGATATCCACCATGGTGAAGGGAATTGCGGCAGGTGAACCCGGCGCGTCGGTGGAATAGTTCGGCTCGCCGTTGAGAATGCAGAAGTTGTACACCGCACCGCTGTAGACCCGTGGCAGGGAGGCGCAGTAGGTGCGCCATTCCCGAAGGTTCTTTGCCGTTACCTGGTCGCCACGGACCACTGTGTTGAAGGTGCCGCAGCCGGGCAGGCTCAGGGCGAGAAATATGAGGAATGGCTTGCTGAAATTCATGAGGGCTGCTCCTTGGCGAAGAACCTTAGTTGATCGCAGGCTCCGGGGGGAGGGCTATCAGCTGCCAGCGAGGAAATCGTAGGAGGGAAATGTTGCCGGGGTAGGCTGGGTACTACTTCTGTCAGTTCCGGCCTCATCGCCGGCCACGCCGGCTCCCACAAGGTTATGTATCAGCCACAAAATGAGTGAGCGAAGCAAAAACCTGTGGGAGCCGGCGTTGCCGGCGATGAGGCCGGGAGCAACCACTTCAGTCCTCAGGCTTCAACCCGAAGCCTGCATCAGCGAAATCCCGCTCGCCATCGACTCGGCCAATGCCCGCGACGCCTCCAGGGCGTGCTGGGTCGCCCAGAGGATGCCGGCGAGATGGTTGTCCTTCACCACGTCGCAGGCCTGCAGATTGGTTTCATAGGCCGAACGCAGCAGCACGGTGAGATGGACCAGCGCCTTGTCCACATCGGCTCCGGCACGCACGGCGAAGAGCGGGGGATGATGGCCATCGCAGCCAGCGAAGCGGGTGTGGACGGTTACGGCGCGCGGGGATGGCGCGGGTGGATCGGGGACGATCTTCTTCATGGTGGTCATCTCGCTATCAATGCCACCACCCATCGCTGTCAAACAAAAGGGTGGCAGCTGTACGTAGGTTGACAGACCGAGAGCGAGAGAACCCGGCGCGCACGAAGCGCCCCACGCACAGCCGCCATGACACGATGCCCAGGCGAAAACGCCTGTTCAGGTGAAATGGGTGCCGCGGTTCAATCGCTGTTCAGCCTGTCAAAGCCGGTCGCCAGACATCAGCGACGGCAGCAAGACTAGGCAGCGTTTCCCCGGCACGCAACGGCAAACAAGCGGCGGAAGTATGCTTGGGAAATTGCCTACAAGAAAGTCGGAAGCAGATGAGGTTTTTGCCTAATGTAGCTGTATGGCCGGCGCCTGGCGAATCTGTATCTAACGCTCTACCGGTTCGGGTTACACAATGAGGTTTTCGACCAAGGTGTGAGTGTGATGACCGAGCTGACGGGTGATATCGATTTCGGCGAGCTGACGGTGCGTCGACTCGGGCCGGAGGATGCCGGGACTATCTGCGCCCATCGGGAGGCGATGTTTGTCGAGGCCGGAGGTGATCCGGCGAAGCTGCGCGTCATGACCGAGCACTTCCGCCCCTGGCTGCTGCCGCGCCTGGACGACGGGTGTTATTACGGGTTCGCCGTGGTCGATGGCGGCACGGTAGCCGCGGCGATCGGCTTGATGAGCATCGACTGGCCACCGCATCCGGCGCATCCGCAGAGGGATCAGCGTGGGTATGTGTTGAATGTGTATGTCGAGCCGGCGTATCGGCGACGGGGCTTGGCTTCGAAATTGATGAAACTGGGCGAGGCGGAGTTCACGCGACGCGGGCTGGGGTTTGCGGTGTTGCATGCTACCGAGGTGGGGCGGCCGGTTTATGAAGGGCTGGGATGGGAGAAGACGGCGGAAATGGCCAAGGTTCTCGGGTGAGATTCAAGGCCTTATCGCTGGCTTGTCGGACCGCCGCACCGCAGCGATGAGGCCCGAGGGGCCACCCTGGATCATTCAGACCCGGCAAACTTCCCCACATCCACCGGCATCGGCTTGAATTCCGGCCCCTGGCCGGATACCCGCCAGCGCACATTGGTGATCCCGTAGCGCTCGGCCATCGGCCGGCTGACCTTCTTGATTTTCTGCTGCCCGAAGCGGGGAATCACGCCGACGCCGGCATCGCAACTGGCCCAGTGCCAGGCCTCGGCGTTGTTCATGTTTTCCAGGCGAATGATGAAGGTGCGTGGCTGCCCCTGAAGTTCATAATCGATCACGTACAACTGTTGTCCCGCCATTGGTGGAATCCCTCCGTTTTCTTGCCGGCCGTCGACGCAGCCGTGATGCGCCGAGGTATCGGATGTGAGGGACAGTTGCGAATGCCGTGCCCGATCCTGGACATGCATTTGACCCAGTAAACACTGGAAGTGGCAGGACGCACGCGGTGCATTTTGCATGAACGGCCCTCGCCGGGCCGTGCAAAACGCGCGGTTCAGCTGGCGCACAGGGCCGGTAGTTGACGCATCATCAGCGCTGCGGCGTTGGGGGTGAGCAGCGTGCCGTTCAGCTGTTCGCGACGTACCCATTTGCAGGCGACGATTTCGTTGTCGGCCACCGCTTCGGTGTAGTCATCGAACTGGGTGGTGAATACGTGGTGGACGATATTGCCCACTTCCACCGAACATAATTGCAACAGGCCCAGGCTGCGCAACTTCGTCTCTTCCTCCAGTTCCCGGGCTGCCGCCTGGATCGGCTGCTCACCGGCCTCGACGGTACCGCCTGGGAAGTTCCATTTGCCGCCTTTCTTGCGCACGAGCAGTACCTTGCCGCTACGCAGGCAAATGATGGTGGCTCTGGCTTTGTATCTGCGGCTTTTTCCTGACATCGGGCAATCCTGTAAATCGGTGTTCTTTTGCGGGAGACTTGTGTACTTCCGGTCAGGTTCAATTAAACGTAGTTGAATTCGGAAGCATCTGGCGTGCCAGCCAGATGTGCTGTCAGACCTTTCATCATTTCCTACGGACCCCGATCCATGTCCCTGCGTGCCCTGCGAACCTTGGTCGCCATTGCCCAGCACGGCTCGTTCGCCCGTGCTGCCGAGGCGGTGCACCTCACCCAGTCGGCGGTGAGCCTGCATATCCGCGGGCTGGAAGAAGAGTTCAACGCGCCGCTGTTCGACCGTTCGCGGCGCCTGCCGGTGCTGACCGAAGCCGGGTACCTGGCGCTGGAGCGGGCGCGGGAGATCCTGGCGCTCTACGACGGCATCGCCGCCGAGCTTGGCGAGGACAGCGAACTGCGCGGGCGCTTGCGGGTGGGCGCTATCCATACGGCGCTGGCGGGTGTCCTGCCGGCGGCCCTGGCTGCGTTGAACGCCGAGCATCCGCATGTGCGGGTCAATGTCCTGTCGGGAATGTCGGCAGAACTGGCTACCCGGGTCGAGGCGGGGGAGCTGGACGCGGCGGTCACCACCGAGCCGGTCAAGCCACACCCCTACGGCCTGGTGAGCACCGTGCTGTACGAGGAGGGGTTCTGGATCATCGCTCCGCAGCGGCTCGCCGATGCCGACTCGCGCAGCCTGTTGCAGGACCAGCCGTTCTTTCGCTTCGATCGTCGTGCCTGGGCCGGCCGCACCATCGAGCGTGAACTGCGGCGCATGCGCCTGCGGGTGCGCACCACCATGGAGCTGGATAGCCAGGAAGCGCTGATCCGCATGGTCGCCAGCGGCCTCGGGGTGTCCATCGTGCCGTCGTCGGAACGGGTGCTGGGGAAGATCGAGCAACTGACCTACCGCCCTTTCGGCGATCCACAACGCACCCGCAAGGTGGTCCTGATCGAGCGCGAGGACCGCCCGCGGGGCCGTCTGGCCGCGGCGCTGGCCCAGACGATTCGCCGGCAGGCCGCGCTGACTGATGAGTAAAACTTGAGGGCTGCTCGATAATTCATCGTTTTTAATCAAGCTACCGGGTCTTTATCGTGACGCTCATCTGTTGATCGTGCGGACCCTGCCATGACCCTTTCCCTGTTGCTGGCCCTTGTGCCCATTGCCCTGCTGATCGCACTGGGTACCTGGCTGCGCAGCAGCCATTTCCTGGCCGACAGTTTCTGGCCCCAGGCCGAGCGCCTCGGCTATTACGTCCTGTTGCCCGCGCTGTTCGTGCATGGCCTGGCCACGGCGAAACTGGACGGCGTGCCGGTGCTGGGGATGGCCTTGGCGCTGGTCTCCTCCACGGTGCTGGTGGCGTTGCTGCTGGTGCTCTCGCGCCGCTGTTTCGCCGTGAGCGACGCGGCGTTCACCTCGGTCTTCCAGGGCGGGGTGCGCTTCAATAACTACGTTGGCGTTTCGGCGGCGGCAGGCCTGTTCGGCGCCCAGGGCATTGCCCTGGCAGCGGTGGCGAATGCGGCGATCGTGCCCACCGTCAACATCCTCTGCGTACTGGTGTTCGCCCGATACGGCTCGGCAGGGCGCATGAGCTGGAGGGGCGTGGCCCGGCAGATGGTCGTCAACCCGCTGTTGCTGGCCTGTGCGCTCGGGATCCTGTTGCACGCAACGGAGCTGGGCCTCCCGCCAGCAATCGAGCCGTTGTTGAAAGCCCTTGGCCAGGCCTCGCTGCCCTTGGGCCTGCTGTGCGTGGGCGCAGCGCTGGATCTCAAGGCGGCGCGCAGTTGGCTACGGCCGGTGGGCATGGCGTCGCTGGCGAAGTTCGTGGTCATGCCCATGGTGACCCTGGCCGCTTGCCATTTGTTCGGCCTCAGTGGCGAAGCGGCCATTGCCGCGCTGCTGTTCCAGGCGCTGCCCACCGCCTCATCGTCCTACATCATGGCCCGGCAACTGGGCGGCGATGCACCGCTGATGGCGGGGATCATCGCCGGACAGACATTGCTGGCGGGGGTGGCCTTGCCGTTGGCGGTGAGCAGTTTATTGCCTTGGGTTTGAAGGTGTCCTTCAGGGTCCTCTCGCTGACAGGCCACCTCCCGCAGGGAACCGCGGGAATGGCTAGAATAGGCGATTCGCCTGAGAGGACGCTGTCATGAATCCCGCCCCATCTACGCTAATCCGCGAAACCTTCCCCGTCGGCCCTTTGCAGTGCAACTGCACCATCATCGGCGACCCGGTCACCAAGAAAGCCATAGTCGTAGACCCGGGCGGCAACCCCGACCTGATCATGCAGAAGCTCGATGCCCATGGCCTGAAGGTGGTCAGCATCATCCATACCCATGCCCACCTCGATCATTTCCTGGCCTCCGGCCAGTTGAAGGAAAAGACCGGCGCCACCCTGCACCTGCACAAGGACGACCAGTTCCTCTGGGACAACCTGGAAATGCAGTGCCGCATGTTCGGCGTGCCGTACGTGCCGGTGCCGTCGCCGGACCGCTGGCTGGAGGATGACGAGGAACTGGCCTGTGGTTGCGGCGTGGCCTTGCATACGCCAGGTCACACCCCGGGCTCGATGAGCTTCTGGTTCGCCGACGCCAAGCTGCTGATCGCCGGCGATACCTTGTTCCGCCGTGGCGTGGGCCGCACCGATTTGTGGGGTGGCGATCAGGCAACTATCGTTCGTTCTATCAAACAGCGGCTGTATCGTCTCGACGAAGAGGCGACGGTGGTGGCCGGGCATGGTCCCGACACCCGTCTGGGTGAGGAAATGCGTGAAAATCCGTTTGTTCGGGCATGAGCGCAGGGAATTTTTCTTCGCCGCCGCACTCCAAGGCTGGTGGCGAACTCACGTCAGTTGGCCATCTATACGAATTGTTCGCAGGAGCTTGTCCATGTTCACCATGCGCCGTTTGATTATCGTCGCTACCGCCGCTGCCCTGATGACTGGCTGTGCCAGCCAGAACCCCTATGACAACCAGGGTGGCCAGGCGCAGGGCTCCTCAGGGATGAGCAAGACTGCCAAGTATGGCGGCCTGGGTGCGCTGGCCGGTGCCATCGCCGGTGCCGCCATCGATCACAACAACCGTGGCAAGGGCGCGCTGATCGGCGCGGCGGCAGTGGGTGCCGCGGCTGCGGGTTACGGCTACTACGCCGACAAGCAGGAAGCCGAGCTGCGCGCGAGCATGGCCAACACCGGTGTGGAAGTGCAGCGTGAAGGCGACCAGATCAAGCTAATCATGCCGGGCAACATCACCTTCGCCACCGACTCGGCGAACATCGCGCCAAGCTTCTATTCGCCGCTGAACAACCTGGCGAACTCGTTCAAGCAGTTCAACCAGAACACCATCGAGGTGGTGGGCTTCACCGACAGCACCGGTAGCCGCCAGCACAACATGGACCTGTCGCAGCGCCGCGCGCAGGCCGTCAGTACCTACCTGACTTCCCAGGGCGTCGATCCGTCGCGAGTGAGCGTGCGCGGCATGGGCCCCGACCAACCGATCGCGAGCAATGCCGATGCCAACGGCCGGGCGCAGAACCGCCGGGTAGAGGTGAACCTGAAGCCGATTCCAGGGCAGAACTATCAGCAGTAATCTTTGACGGCCCCATCGCTGGCAAGCCAACTCCCACAGTGTGGGAGCTGGCTTGCCAGCGATGGGGCCCTCGGGATCTCAACGATTCATCTGCTCCAACCGCTGATCCTTCCTCTCCCATAACCGGTTGATCCACTGCTGGAATGCCGCCCGGTATTCCTCGTCCTGGTCATAACTCTTTCCAAGGAATTCCCCCGGAATCGCCAGTTCCTCGAACTGCACGACGATCCGCCGCACCCGTCCGCACAGCAAGTCCCAGAAGCCAGGCGCGCCGTCGGGGTAGTGGATGGTGACATCGATGATCGACTCCAGCTGCTCGCCCATCGCATCCAGCACGAAGGCAATGCCCCCGGCCTTGGGCTTGAGCAGATGGCGGAAGGGTGAATGCTGCTGGTCATGCTTGGCCTGGGTGAAGCGCGTTCCCTCGGCGAAATTGAAGATCGCCGTGGGCTTGCCGCGGAACCTGGCGCAGGTCTTGCGCGTGGTTTCCAGGTCCTTGCCGCGCTTTTCCGGGTGCTTGTCCAGGTACGCCTTGCTGTAGCGCTTCATGAACGGGAAGCCCAGCGCCCACCAGGCCAGACCGATCACCGGCACCCAGATCAATGCCTGCTTGAGGAAGAACTTCAGCGGGCGAATGCGCCGGTTCAGCACGTATTGCAGCACCAGGATATCGACCCAGCTCTGGTGGTTGCTGGTCACCAGGTAGCTGTGCTGGTAGTCGAGCCCCTCCAGCCCTTGCACCTGCCAGCGGGTGCGCCCGAGCAGCTTCATCCAGCCCTTGTTGTTGCTGATCCAGGCTTCGTGGATATGCCGCATCAGCTCGTCCGTAACCCGCTGCGCCGCCGCGAACGGCAGGCACAGCTTGACCAGGCTGACGATGAACAGCGGTGTGCAGCAGGCCAGGGTATTGAGCCCCAGCAGCAAGGCGGCCAGCGTGCCGCGCAGGATGTCGGGCATGATCAGAACTCCGCCGCGCGGCTGGCCTGGATCGCGGTCAGAGCGATGGTGTAGACGATGTCGTCCACCTGGGCCCCGCGCGGCAGGTCGTTCACCGGTTTACGCAAGCCTTGCAGCATCGGCCCGAGGCTGACGCAATCGGCGCTGCGCTGTACCGCCTTGTGCGTGGTGTTGCCGGTGTTCAGGTCAGGGAACACGAACACCGTGGCGCGCCCGGCTACCGGGCTGTTGGGCGCCAGTTGCCGGGCGATTTCCAGGTTGGCGGCGGTGTCGTACTGCAGCGGGCCGTCGATCTGCAGGGCGCGCTGGGTTTCCTGGGCGAGCAGGGTGGCCTCGCGGACCTTCTCCACTTCTTCGCCGCTGGCAGACTCGCCGCTGGAGTAGCTGATCATCGCGACCCGTGGGTTGATCCCGAAGGCTTGTGCGGAGTCGGCGCTTTGCAGGGCGATTTCCGCCAGCTCGGCGGCACTCGGGTGCGGGTTCATCACGCAGTCGCCGTATACCAGCACCTGCTCGGGAAAGAGCATGAAGAACACCGAGGACACCAGGCTGCAACCCGGTGCGGTCTTGATCAATTGCAGGGCCGGGCGGATGGTGTTGGCGGTGGAGTGCACCAGGCCGGATACCAGGCCATCGACCTCGTCCAGGGCCAGCATCATGGTGCCGATCACCACCGGGTCTTCCAGTTGCTGCTCGGCCATCGGGGCGTTCAGGCTCTTGCTCTTGCGCAGGCTGACCATGGGTTCGACATAGCGCTCGCGGATCAGGTCCGGGTCGATGATCTCCAGGCCTTCCGGCAGGCTGATGCCCTGGGCCCGGGCGACCGCCTGGACGTCGTCCGGCCTGGCCAGCAGCACGCAGCGGGCGATACCCCTGGCCTGGCAGATGGCGGCGGCCTGCACGGTCATGGGCTCCGCGCCCTCGGGCAGGACGATGCGCTTGTTCGCCGCCTGGGCCTGCTGGATCAGGCGATAGCGGAACACCGCCGGCGACAGGCGCATTTCCCGCGGGGTGCCACAGCGCTGGTTGAGCCAGTCGGCATCGAGGTGGCTGGCGACGAAGTCGGTGATGATCTCCGCGCGCTCGCGGTCATCCACCGGGATTTCCTTGTTCAGCTGGTTGAGCTGGTTGGCGGTGTCGTAGGACCCGGTGCTCACCGAGAGGATCGGCAGGCCGGCGAGCAGGGCGCCCTGGCACAGTTCGAGGATACGTGGATCGGGCTTGCTGTCGCTGGTCAGCAGCAGGCCGGCCAGGGGCACGCCGTTGATCGCGGCGAGGCTGACGGCAAGGATGATGTCGTCGCGGTCGCCCGGGGTCACCACCAGCGTGCCCGGCTTGAGCAGCGGCACGGTGTTGGCCACGGTGCGGGCGCACAGGATGATCTTGTTCATGCGCCGGGTTTCGTAATCGCCGGCATTGAGCACCTGGGCACCGAGCAGGTCGGCGACATCCCGCGTGCGCGGGTCGTTCAACCCGGCCTGGAACGGGATGCAGCCGAGCAGGCGGAAGTCGCCGCTGCGCAGCAAGGGCGAATGTTCGCGCAGGCGGCTGGCGAACCCGGCCATGTCCTCGTCGCTGCGCACCTTGTTAAGAATCACCCCGAGCACTTTCGGGTCGCGCGGGCCGCCGAACAGTTGGGCCTGCAATTCGACGCGACCGGAGAGTTCGGCAAGCACGTCGTTTTCCGGCGCGGAAACCAGGATCACCTCGGCATCGAGGCTCTTGGCCAGGTGCTGGTTGACCCGCGCGGCATAGCTGGCGTGACGGGTCGGGACCATGCCCTCGACCACCAGCACGTCCTTGTCGACGCAGGCCTGCTGGTACAGGGTGATGATTTCTTCCAGCAGTTCATCCAGCAGGCCTTCACCGAGCATGCGCTCGACATGGGCCAGGCTCAGGGGCTTGGGCGGTTTCAGGCCGTGGGTCCGCGAAACCAGCTCGGTGGAGCGTTCCGGCCCGGTGTCGCCCGGGTGCGGCTGGGCGATTGGCTTGAAGAAACCGACCTTCAGGCCGGCCCGCTCCAGGGTGCGGACCAGGCCCAGGCTGATGGAGGTCAGGCCAACGCCGAAGTCGGTCGGCGCGATGAAAAAGGTTTGCATGCGAACTTCTCGAATGAGCCAGTGCAAAAAACGTCAATTGCCAAGGGTATCGCTAACCCGCCCTGCCGTGCATCCGCCAGTGGCAAAAGCCCCGGGATGGCGGTCCCGTCTGTCCGGGTTGCGTTCGCTTTCGGGCGATGCGTTGGTTACACTTGCTCGCTCACACTTCTTATGCAAAAGGTCTCGCCCCATGCTGATCGCCGCCAACAAGGCTGTCTCCATCGACTATACCCTGACCAACGACGCCGGTGAGGTCATCGACAGCTCCGCTGGCGGCGCGCCGCTGGTATACCTGCACGGCGCCGCCAATATCATCCCGGGCCTGGAAAAGGCCCTGGAAGGCAAGGGCGCCGGCGAAGAGCTGAACGTCACCATCGAGCCGGAAGACGCCTACGGCGAATACCTGGCCGAGCTGGTCAGCACCCTGAACCGCAGCATGTTCGAAGGCGTCGACCAACTGGAAGTCGGCATGCAGTTCCACGCCTCGGCGCCGGACGGCCAGATGCAGATCGTCACCATCCGCGACCTGGACGGCGACGACGTCACCGTCGACGGCAACCACCCGCTGGCCGGCCAGCGCCTGAACTTCAAGGTCAAGGTGGTCAACGTGCGTGACGCCAGCGAAGAAGAAATCGCCCATGGCCACGTCCATGGCGAAGGTGGCCATCACCACTGATTTTCTGCGCTAAGCTCAGAGAGTCGCGAAGGCGCCTTGTCCTTCCGTCGTGCAGTCCCGCAAGGGTGCATGCGGCAGGCCAGGCGCCTTTTTAGTGGGCCGCGATCGTGGCCGACCGCCGGGATGCCCGGGATCCGTCGTAGAAGGGGAGTACGTCATGAGTGCATTTCACGACCTGAAACTGCAAGCGCTGAACGGCCAGGACCTGTCGCTGGCACCGTTCAAGGGCCAGGTAGTGCTGGTGGTCAATGTCGCCTCCAAATGTGGCCTGACGCCGCAGTATGCGGCGCTGGAAAATCTCTATCAGCAGTACAAGGGCAAGGGTTTCAGCGTACTGGGCCTGCCGTGCAACCAGTTCGCCGGGCAGGAGCCGGGCAGCGAGGAAGAGATCGCCAGCTTCTGCAGCCTCAACTATGGGGTGACTTTCCCGCTTGGGGGCAAGCTTGAGGTCAACGGGGCGCAGCGGCATCCGCTGTATCGCTTGCTGGCGGGCGAGGGCGCGGAGTTTCCGGGCGACATCACCTGGAATTTCGAGAAATTCCTGGTAGGCAAGGACGGGCGGGTGCTGGCCCGGTTTTCGCCGCGGACCGCGCCGGATGATCCGGCAGTGGTGCAGGCGATCGAGAAGGCGTTGGCGTGACTCTTTGTTGGCCTTTTGGGCCTCATCGCCGGCAACGCCGGCTCCCACAGGTATCGCGTACACCGCTGAACCTTGTGGGAGCCGGCGTTGCCGGCGATGAGGCCCGGAAGAACAACACAAAGACCATGCCTTTAAATCACTCGAATCAATAGTACTCGTCCCTCACAACCACCCATTCTATGCTCAGGCGCCTTTCATCCCGAGGAGCGCCACATGTCCGCCAATGCACTGTTCACGCCTTTCCAACTGGGCGCCCTGGAGCTGCCGACCCGTGTAGTCATGGCGCCGATGACCCGCACCTTCTGCCCCGGCGGCGTGCCTCACGCCAAGGTGGTCGAGTACTACCGCCGCCGTGCCGCCGCCGGTGTCGGCCTGATCATCACCGAGGGCACCACCGTAGGCCACAAGGCCGCCAACGGTTACCCGAACGTACCGCGCTTCTACGGTGAGGATGCCCTGGCCGGCTGGAAGAAGGTGGTCGAGGCCGTCCATGCCGAGGGTGGCCGCATCGTGCCGCAACTGTGGCATGTGGGCATGGTCCGCCGCCTCGGTACCGAGCCGGACGCCAGCGTGCCGGGCTACGGCCCGAGCGAGAAGCTCAAGGATGGGCAGGAGGTGGTCCACGGCATGACCCGCGAGGATATCCAGGAGGTTATCGCCGCCTTCGCCCAGGCCGCCAGGGATGCTCGATCCATCGGCATGGACGGCGTGGAGATCCATGGTGCCCACGGTTACCTGATCGACCAGTTCTTCTGGGACGCCAGCAACCGTCGCGACGATGAGTACGGTGGCGATCTCGCGGGGCGTTCGCGGTTCGCCATCGAATTGATCCAGGCGGTGCGTGCTGCGGTAGGTCCGGATTTCCCGATCATCTTCCGCTTCTCCCAATGGAAGCAGCAGGACTACAACGCACGCCTGGTTACCACGCCCGAAGCCCTGGGAGACTTCCTCAAGCCTTTGTCCGAGGCCGGCGTGGATATCTTCCACTGCTCTACCCGTCGCTTCTGGGAGCCGGAGTTCGAAGGTTCGCCGCTCAACCTGGCGGGCTGGACGCGCCAGCTCACCGGCAAGCCGACCATCACCGTCGGTAGCGTAGGCCTGGATGGCGAGTTCCTGCAGTTCATGGTCGATACCGACAAGGTGGCGCAACCGGCCAGCCTGGAAAACCTGTTGCAACGGCTCGACGCCGAAGAGTTCGACCTGGTCGCGGTGGGGCGCGCGCTGCTGGTCGATCCGCAATGGGCGGCCAAGGTGCGGGACGGCCGCGAAGGCGAGATCCTGCCGTTCAGCCGCGAGGCGCTGACGAGCCTGGTTTGACCAGCAGGTCGGGCCCGTTCATTGCGACGGGCCTGCCTCGTAGCGGCTCGCAGGCATTGCGCAGGTGGGCCTCGAACTGCTCGACGATCGCCGGCCAGCCCTGGCGGCTGGCGTGCTGGCGGGCATTCAGGCGAACCCGGCGCAAGGTCTCGTCATCTTCCAGAAGCCAGCAGGCGGCATCGATAAAGGCGGCGGCATTGCCTGGTATCGCCAGTGCGCCATTGTGCCCGTGGCGGATATGCTGGGCCGCTGCGGCTTCATCATAGGCAACCACGCCCAGCCCCGAGGCGAGGGCCTCCAATACCACATTGCCGAAGGTCTCGGTCAGGCTCGGGAACAGGAAGATATCGCCGCAGGCATAGTGTTCGGCCAAGGGTTCGCCGCGCTGCGGGCCGCAGAAAATGGCGTCGGGCAGTTGTGCCTGCAGGGCGGCCCGTTGCGGGCCGTCGCCGACGATCACCAGGCGGATGCGGCGTTCCGGGTACCGGCGTTGCAATTCCTGAAGGGTACGCCCCAGCATCCCCAGGTTCTTTTCCGCGGCCAGCCTGCCGACATGCAGCAGGGCGATATCGTCGTGGCCCAGCCCCCATCGCTCACGTAGCGCCGCATTGCGTCGCGACGGGTTGAACAGGCAGCCATCGACTCCGCGGGACAACAGGGCCAGGCGCTCGAAGCCACGTCTTTCCAGAGCCAGGCGCTGGCTCGGGCTGGGCACCAGGGTGCTGTGGGTGCGCTGATGAAACCAGCGCAGGTAGTGGGTCAGCATCCGTGCCAGCAGGCCCAGGCCGTACTGGCTGGAATACTGCTGGAAGTTCGTATGGAAGCCACTGACCACGGTTATCCCCAGGCGCCGCGCGGCGCGCAGCGCACTCAGGCCCAGTGGGCCCTCGGTGGCGATGTAGAGCACATCCGGGCGGTCCCTGCGCCAGCGCCGCAGCAGCTTGTGCATCGACACCTGGCCCCACTGCAATCCCGGGTACCCCGGCAGCGGCCAGCCGCGGCAAAGCAGTTGGTCGGCGTTGGCCTGCCCGGGCGGGTCGTCGCTTTGCCGCGGCCGCACCAGTTCTACCCGGTGGCCGCGCTGGCGCAGGCCTTCGCTGAGGCGGCCGAGGGTGTTGGCCACGCCGTTTATTTCCGGCGGGAAGGTTTCGCTGATAAGGGTGATGTGCAGCGCGAGCGTCGTCATGCTGTCCAGTCTCCAGCGCTGAAATGGCTTGCGGGTGACGTTCGCATGACAACTTCATGACGCCCGATCCTTGGCGCTCCGGGCAAAGAAATATTCCCGTTTTGTTGCTCAAGAATGACGTCCCGTCAGCCGATGCAATACGCATTCCCCCGATGACGATAGCGCTCCAGGAGAGCGGTGATGTTCAACAGCAAACTGAAGAAAGAAAACCAGGAACTGCGCGAAAGACTGCTGAGCCTGGAGCAGGTCAAGGACAGCCTGGACAGCGAAATGCTGGTGCTGCAACTGGACCCGAGCGGGCGCATCGAGTCGGTGAATATCAACTTCGAAAAGGAAATGGGCTGGAGCAGTTCGCAACTGGTCGGCCGGCCTATCGAGGATATCGTTCCGGCGCACGTCAAGCCGCTGGATTTCTACCAGCGCATGAAGCAGGCCATCACCCGCGGCGAGCATCTCAACGGTGCATTCCGCCTGCTTCGTGGCAATGGCGAGGAGGCCTGGCTGCGTTCGATCCTGCAACCGGTGAAGGACGGCAACGGCCGTATTCAGTACTTCACCATGCACTCCAGCGACCTGACCCGGACCATCGAGACCTCGCGGGAGCACGAGAGCCTGATCAAGGCGCTGATGCGTTCCACCGCCGTGATCGAATTCAACCTCGACGGTGAAGTGCTGACGGCCAACGACCGCTTCCTGCGCACCATGGGCTACAGCCTGGAGCAGGTGCGCGGCAAGCATCACCGGATGTTCTGCGAGCCGGAGGAGTACAACTCCGCCGAGTACCAAGCGTTCTGGGGCAAGCTGCGCCGCGGCGAATTTGTCGCCGAGCGCTTCAAACGCATCGATGCCCACGGCCGGATCGTGTGGTTGGAAGCCTCGTACAACCCGATCATCGATGCCCATGATGTGCTGTACAAAATCGTCAAGTTCGCCACCGTGATCACCGACCAGGTGAATCAGGAAAATGCCGTCGCCCAGGCGGCCGATATTGCCTACACCAATTCGCTGGCCACCGACACCAGTGCGCGCCGGGCCACCGAGGTGGTGACCCAGACGGTGGATGTCATGCGTGGCCTGGAAACCTGCATGCAGGACGCCGCCAACGGCATCCAGGCACTGGACAAGCAGTCCCAGGTGATCGGCTCGATCATCAAGACCATCAGCGACATCGCCGGGCAGACCAACCTGCTGGCGCTCAACGCTGCCATCGAAGCGGCCCGTGCCGGCGAGCAGGGCCGGGGCTTCGCCGTGGTCGCCGACGAAGTCCGCCAACTGGCCTCGCGCACCAGCACCGCCACCGAGGAAATCGCTCGCGTGGTGCAGCAGAACGAGGAACTGGCCAAGGCCGCGGTGGACATCATCGACAGCAGCAAGCGCCAGGCCGAGCAAGGCCTTGAACTGGCCGGGCAGACGGGGACGGTGATCACCGAGATCCAGGACGGCGCGCGGAAGGTGGTGAACGCGGTGGGGCAGTTCTCCAATCAGCTGAAGTAATCGCGGATGGAAAATGGCCGGTGCGCGAGGCACCGGCCAATGTTTTCAGCGAATCCGCAACAACCTGTCCAGCGCCCAGCCACCACCACCCCGCGCGATCAGCAGCAGCAGCAGGCCTGCCCATGTCAGGTGCGTCGGCCAGGCATCCGGGTAGACGAACACCTGGATCACCAGGGTCATGCCCAGCAAGGCCAGCGCTGCGCCACGGGTGAACAACCCCAGGATCAGCAGCAACGGAAACAGATGCTCGGCGTAGGTCGCCAGGTAGGCGGCCAGGTGCGGCGGGATCAGCGGCAGCATGTACTCGCTGCGAAACAGCTCGAAGGTGCTTGGGGTCAGGGTCAGCAGGCCCTCGACCTTGGTGCGTCCGGACAGGAAGAACACGGCGGCGATGGCCAGCCGCGCGACAAGGCTCAGAACGGAGTCGCTGAGCAGCCGTTGCGCGGCGTCGGCGATACGGCTGTAGCGCGAGCGGTAGCAGTGCGGGGCGGTGTGGCTGATATCCATGACGAGCTCCTTCAATCCAGCGCGATAGGGCGGAACACCCGGGCGCGCAGCAGGCGTCCGAGCAGGTCGGTGAAATCGAGGTCGGGTTGTATCGCCAGGGCCCGGGCGGAAGCGTGGTCGAGGCTGTCGCCGGCGGCGCAGGCGTCGAGGAACACGCAGCCCGCGCGCTCCAGCGCCTGATGCGTGACGCCTTCCGGGGCGCCGGTCAATAGCGTGCCTTCGCCTTGCCACGGCACCTGGTCGTGCCAGTCCAGCCCCTCGCGGTTGTAGTGCCAGAGGCTGTAGGCCGGATGGCTTTCGCACCAGCGCCAGCGCGCCGCGCCGCGTGGCGCCAGGTTCAGGTTGGCGAGGTCGCTGGCGGTGACACCTGTCAGCGCTGCCAGGTCCAGTGCCGGTTCGTCATGGGCGCAGAAAACGCTGAGCCAGTCGTGATCGAGGCGAGCGACGTCGGCCAGCCAGGGCAGCTCGGCGAGGTTGGCCAACCGGGCGAGCCAGGCGGGAAAGTCCGCGCCATAGAGCACCAGGCGGGCATCACCGGGTGGTGAGCGCAACGCGTAGTCACGGGCTGCCGCCTGCATCCAGTCGCTGCCGACCAGGCGCTCGACACTGGGGAAATTGGCGCACAGGGCATCGACACAACCCTTGAGCACGGTATTGCGGTATACGGCGAACGCCGGTTGTGCGGTCAGTTGCAGCAGGGCAGGGGCCGGGCGCTGGTAAAGCGCTTCGACGAAGGCGTCCTGGAATTCTTCGAGTTTCATGGGCATTCCTCCGCCTGGTCGAGTAGCGCCTGGGCCGTTTCACGTTCATCCAGCAATTCGCTGAACGCGGGAATGGCATCGTCGCGCTCGATCAGGGTCGGGCGCGGGCCGATGCGCTGGATCAGTTGCCGGTACAGGTCCCACACCGCTCCGGCAACGGGAGCGGCGTGCGAATCGATCAGCAGGCTGCCGGTGTCGTCTTCGCTGAAACCGGCCAGATGGATTTCGGCGATCAGTGCGGCGGGAATCCGCTCCAGCCAGGCACTGGCGTCGTAATCGAGGTTATGGGCGCTGACATGGACGTTGTTGATGTCCAGCAGCAGGGCGCAGCCGGTACGCCGGGTGAGTTCGACGAGGAAGTCGATCTCGTCCCGGTCGTGTCCGTCCAGACGCAGGTAGTGGGTGGGGTTTTCAATCGCGATCCGCCGACCCAGCGCCTCCTGGGTGCGCTGGATGTTGTCGGCGATACGCCCGAGTGCCTCGCTGGTGCGTGGAAAGGGCAGCAGGTCCGGGTGATAGCTCCCACGCCAGGCCGACCAGGCCAGGTGTTCGGAAACCAGCAGCGGATCGACCAGATCCACCAGTTCGCGGAGGCGGCGCAGATGCTCTTCATCCGGGCGTGTATCCGCCGCCAGCGACAGCGAGACACCGTGCAGCGACAGCGGATGACGTTCGCCGATCCGCTGCAGCCAGGCGCGACGCGGGCCGCCAACCATGTAGTTTTCCGGATGGACCTCGAACCACAGGCCCTCGGCCGTGCAGGTCAGGGCCTCGGCGTAATGCTGCGCCTTGAGTCCGAGGCCGGCACCGATTCGCTTGCACGGGGTCATGGCTGGCGCTCCGGGTCAGGACTTGAGCGGGGTCAGCGAGCCCATGCCGGTGGGCGTCTTGATCGAAGTGCAGGTACCGGCGGGAACGTTCTTCCAGGCATCGCCCTGGTAGTCCTTTTTCGACGTACCGGCGCAGGAGGTGCCGGCGCCGGCCTTGCAGTCGTTCTTGCCGGCCATGGCCACGCCGTAGCATTTCTCCATGGCCGGGGCCTGGGCCTTCATGTCGTCGGCATGCACGGTACCGGCCAGGGCGGCGAGGGCCAGGGCGGCGGTGGCGAGGGTGAGATTGTTCATGGTGCTGTCTCCACAGGGTTGGATGGCCCCGGTGATTTACCGGCGGCTCGTGGAGTAGTTCGCCGGGGAATCGGGAACGGTTACAGCGTGCGGAAAATTTTTTTTGAGATTCCTTCGCCGCTCTCCTACTGTTCCATCCCGTGCCGTGTTTCCCGGCCAACAAAAGGAATGTCCCATGGGTGTAACCTGGTCGGCCAATGCAACGAACTAGTCCATATGACGCCCTGAGCGCGCGCGAGGCGCAGTTGCACAGCCTGCTGCTGCGAGGGATGGCCGGCGATGCGCTGGCGTACCGCGATTTCCTCGCCGCCCTGGCCGTTCACCTGCGTGGTTTCCTGCGCCGACGCCTCGCGCAGCGTCCGGAGGAGGTCGAAGACCTGCTGCAGGAAGTGCTGCTGGCGGTGCACAATGCCCGCCATACCTATCAGGCCGGGCAACCCCTGACTGCGTGGGTGCAGGCCATCGCCCGCTACAAGCTGGCCGATCATTTCCGTGGCTTCGCCCGGCGTGACGCGTTGCATGATCCGCTTGGTGATGACGACGCACTGTTCGGCGACGGGGATGAAGAGGCGAGCGATGCCCGGCGTGATCTCGACAGGCTGCTGGAGCAGTTGCCCGAGCGCCAGCGCCTGCCGATCGTCCATGTCAAGGTCGAGGGTCTGTCGGTCGAGGAGGCGGCGCGCCTGACCGGGATGTCCGGTTCGGCAGTCAAGGTCGGCATCCATCGCGGGCTGAAGGCGCTGGCGAGCATGATTCGAGGAAAGGGTAGCGATGAAGACCGATGAACTGATCAACCTGCTGGCCAGTGGCGAAGGTCCGGTGGATCGTCATGCCTTGTTGCGACGCCTGGGCCTGGCCTTGCTTGGCGGCGGCCTGGGGGCCTTGCTGCTGACCATGACGCTGTATGGCGTGCGCAGCGACCTGGCGAGCGTGGCGCCGACCCCGCTGTTCTGGGGCAAGGTGGCGCTGCCGGCCAGCCTGGCGTTGCTGGCGCTGACCCTGACCCGGCGCCTGGCCCGGCCCGGAGTGAAGGGCGGAGCGGTCTGGGCCTTGCTGGCCGTGCCGATCGTGCTGGTCTGGCTGGGCGCAGCATCGAGTCTGGCCGGAGCGGCGCCGCAGGCTCGATCCGAACTGATCTTCGGCAGTACCTGGCGTACCTGTGCACTGAACATCGGGCTGTTGTCGCTGCCGACCTTCATCGGCGTGTTCTGGGCCTTGCGCGGCCTGGCACCCACTCGCCTGCGCCAGGCCGGTGCGGCCGCCGGCCTGCTGGCCGGGAGCACGGCGACCCTCGCCTATTGCCTGCACTGCCCGGAAATGGGCATTCCGTTCTGGGGCATCTGGTACCTGCTGGGCATGCTCCTGCCCACCTTGCTGGGCGCGGCCCTCGGGCCGCGCCTGTTGCGCTGGTAGTCAGCGACCGTCGCGCTCGCGTACCCAGAACAGCGTCGCACCGGCCACCGCCGCCGGCATCATCAGGATATTCACGAACGGCACCAGCAGTGCCAGGTAGGTGATGCCGCCAAAGCTCAGGCTTTGCCAGCGCTTGGCGCGCAGCCAGGCGAGCATGTCCTGCCAGCTCATCTTGTTGTTGTCCGCCGGGTAGTCGATGTATTGGATCGCCATCATCCAGATGCCGAACAGCAGCCACAGCGGCGCGGCGATGATGTTCACCACCGGGATGAACGACAGGATGAACAGGCCCAGGGCCCGCGGCACGAAGTAGCCGAGCTTGCGCATCTCGCGGCCGAAGGTGCGTGGCACCATGGCCACCAGCTCGCCCCAGCTGAAGGGCGGGAAGTCATCCTTGCCGCGTACCACCACCTCGACCTTTTCCGCCAGGAAGCCGTTGAACGGTGCGGCGATGATGTTCGCCAGCAGGGTGAAGGTGAAGAACACCATCAGCACCACCAGTATCACGAACAGTGGCCAGAGGATGTAGGTGAGGAAACCCAGCCAGTCGGGCAGGGTAGGCATCAGCGCATCGACCCATAGGGCGAACTGATGCCCGGCCAGGTAGACAAGGCCAGTGAAGAGCAGCAGGTTGATTGCCAGCGGCAGCAGCACGAACAGACGCAGGCCGGGGCTCAGGACCAGTTTCAGGCCCTCGCGCAGGTATTGCGGGCCAGACAGAACGGGGGCTTGCATAAAGGGCTCCGGGGATGGAAAACGCGCCGACCTTACCGAGTTTGGCCACCTGACGAAAGCTGACCGATGGCCAGGAAACCGGGTGTAACAATTCCTCGGAAGGATAGGTCATAGCTAAAGAGACACACTCCGAGGGCCTATATAGAGCAAGTCTATAAGGTGGATTGTTTAAGGATATTTCCTTAATCTCTGGGCCCTCGCTACAGTGCGCACATTCTTTTTCAACGCCTTCGAATCCACGGTTCTCAAGGAGTTCCCATGAGCATTCTGGTCAACAAGCAAGCCCCCGATTTCGACGCCGCAGCGGTGCTGGGCGACGGTTCGATCGTCGACAGCTTCAAGCTCTCGTCCCTGCGCGGCAAATACGTCGTGCTGTTCTTCTGGCCGCTGGACTTCACCTTCGTCTGCCCGTCGGAAATCATCGCCCACAACAACCGCATGGCGCGTTTCCGCGAGCTGGGCGTTGAAGTGGTCGGCGTGTCCATCGACTCGCAGTTCACCCACCATGCCTGGCGCAGCACGCCGGTAGAGAAGGGTGGCATCGGTGCGGTCGAGTTCACCATGGTCGCCGACGTCAAGCACGAGATCACCCGCGCCTACGGTGTCGAGCACGACGATGGCGTGGCCCTGCGTGCATCGTTCCTGATCGACCAGCAAGGCGTGGTGCAGCACCAGGTGGTGAACAACCTGCCACTGGGTCGCGAAGTGGACGAAATGATCCGTCTGGTCGAAGCCTTGCAATTTACCGAGCAACATGGCGAAGTCTGCCCCGCCGGCTGGCGTCCTGGCCAGAAAGGCATGAAGGCTGACGCCCAGGGTGTCGCCGATTACCTGGCGGAAAACGCCAAGAGCCTGTAAGGCCTTCGCCGCAACGGTTTTCAGAACCTGTCGCGATAGGTCTTCCCCAAGGCTCGGCAGGTTCTTTTTTATTCTTCGGGGTTGGCAGTCATTCAGCGCCGGCCCGACAGGAGCGTGTCATGTCCGAAGTACGTCATTCCCGCGTCATCATCCTGGGCTCCGGCCCTGCCGGCTACAGTGCTGCGGTCTACGCGGCGCGGGCCAACCTCAAGCCGCTGCTGATCACCGGCATGCAGGCTGGCGGCCAGCTGACCACCACCACCGAGGTCGACAACTGGCCGGGCGACCCCCACGGCCTGACCGGCCCGGCCCTGATGCAGCGCATGCAGGAACACGCCGAGCGGTTCGAGACCGAAATCGTCTTCGACCACATCAACGAAGTGGCCCTGCAGCAAAAGCCGTTCACCCTCAAGGGCGACAGCGGTACCTACACCTGTGACGCGCTGATCATCGCTACCGGCGCCAGCGCCCGCTACCTGGGCCTGCCATCGGAAGAGGCGTTCATGGGCAAGGGCGTTTCCGCCTGCGCAACCTGCGACGGTTTCTTCTATCGCAACAAGCCGGTAGCCGTGGTCGGTGGCGGCAACACGGCCGTGGAAGAAGCGCTGTACCTGGCCAACATCGCCAGCAAGGTGACCCTGATCCACCGTCGCGAAACCTTCCGCGCCGAGAAGATCCTGATCGACAAGCTGCATGCCCGGGTTGCCGAAGGCAAGATCGAACTCAAGCTCAATGCCACCCTGGACGAAGTCCTGGGCGACAACATGGGCGTCACCGGTGCGCGCCTGAAGAACAACGACGGCAGCTTCGACGAGATCAAGGTGGACGGCGTGTTCATCGCCATCGGCCACACCCCGAACACCTCGCTGTTCGAAGGCCAGCTCGAACTGAAGGACGGCTACATGGTGGTTGCCGGCGGCCGTGAAGGCAACGCCACCGCGACCAACATCGAAGGCGTGTTCGCCGCAGGCGACGTGGCCGACCACGTGTACCGCCAGGCGATCACCTCGGCCGGTGCCGGTTGCATGGCCGCGCTGGATGTCGAGCGCTACCTGGACGGTCTGCAGAACGCTTCGTTCTGATCGACGCAAAAAAGCCGCGAAGGGCCTGAGGGTCCTTCGCGGCTTTTTCATGTCCGGGTGCCGTCAATACACCCGCTCCAGCCCCGCCTCCGTTTCCTTGCCGCGCTTGCGGCAGACGATGATCCCCACCAGCGACACACCCATCGCCAGCATCAGGGTACTGGTCGCTTCGGCACGATGTTCAGGCGTCACCACCAGTACGGCCAGCGCTGCCGAAATGAACAGGATCACGCCGTAGGTCAGCCAGGGGAACAGCCACATCTTCAGGACCAGCGCATCGCCGTGCAGGCGGCGCATGCGCAACTGTGAAATGGCGATTGCCAGGTACACCAGCAGGGCGATCGCCCCCGAACTGGACAGCAGGAAGTCGAACAGGCTGGCCGGGGCGAAGTGGTTGAGGGCGGCAATGAAGGCACCCACCGCCGCGGTCACCAGTACCGCCGTGCGTGGCACGCCATTGCGCGAGGTGCGCGCCGCTGCAGCCGGCGCGTCCTTGCGGCGGGCCAGGGAGTAGAGCATGCGCGAGGCGATGTAGATCGACGAGTTCATGCAGCTGGTCACCGCCACCAGCACCACCAGGTCGACGATCAGCTTGGCATAGGGCACGTCCAGCAGTTCCAGGGCGCGCTGGTACGAGCCGACCGTCGCCAGTTGCGGATCGCTCCACGGCACCACGGAAATCACCACCATGATCGACAGCAGGTAGAACACGCCGATACGCCAGATCACCGAGCGCGTGGCCTTGGCGATATTGCGCGACGGTTCGCCGGATTCGGCGGCTGCGATGGTCACCGACTCGGTGCCGATGAAGCTGAACATGATGGTAATGAAGGCGCCGACCACGGCGGTCATGCCGTTGGGGGCGAAACCGCCGTGCTCCTTCATCACGTTGAACAGCCCGGCGCCTTCATGGTTGGGCACCCAGCCGGTCAGCGCGGCAGCGCCGAAGCCGATGAACAGGATGATCGCGGTGACCTTGAGCAGGGCGAACCAGAACTCGAACTCGCCGTACTTGGCCACGCCGAACAGGTTGGTGATGCTCAGCAGCAGCACCGAGGCCAGGGCGTAGATCCAGCTATCGATACCGGGAAACCACTGGTTGAGGATGTAACCGGCGGCAAGCGCCTCGATGGGCACCACCAGCACCCAGAACCACCAGTACAGCCAGCCGATGGTGAAACCGGCCCAGCCACCGATGGCCTTCTCGGCATAGGTGGAAAACGAGCCGGTGTCCGGGTTGGCCACGGCCATTTCGCCGAGCATGCGCATGACCAGCACCACCAGGGTGCCGGCGGCCAGGTAAGCGAGGATCACTGCAGGTCCGGCTGCGGCGATGGCATGGCCGGAGCCGACGAACAATCCGGCGCCGATGATCCCGGCGATTGACAGCATGGTGACGTGGCGGGGCTTGAAGCCGGCGGACAGTTGTCCACCGTGGGAGTCGTTCGGGCTCGACATACTCTGCTCTTGTTGGATGAGGATTATCGGGGCAGAGACAAGGCAGCGACGCTCAAGGGCGTGCCTCTACGCGTGTTGTTATGAGCCGGTAGCGGTCCGGCGCAGCTACCTTACCGCGAGGCAGGGCGGGCAAATTGACCCGGTTGCGGCTTGGGGCTTTCCGATTGCGACATGCAGAAAGGCAGACGCGGGCCCTGTGGGAGCGGGTTCACCCGCGATTGCAATGGTGAATCCACCACCGCAATCGCGGCGGTTCGGCGTTCCGATGAACCCGCTCCCACAGGGCCCGCGTCGCTTTTGATATTTATCAGAGGCTCAGGCGCATCGACAGGTCCACCGCCTTTACGTCCTTGGTCATCGCACCGATCGAGATGTAGTCCACCCCGGTCTCGGCAATCACGCGCAGGGTGCTGTCGTTGATCCCGCCGCTGGCCTCCAGCCTGGCGCGACCGGCGGTGATGCGTACCGCTTCGCGCATTTCATCCAGGCTCAGTTCGTCGAGCATGATGATGTCGGCGCCGCCGTTCAGGGCCTGTTGCAGCTCGTCCAGGCTTTCCACCTCGACTTCCACCGGCTTGCCCGGGGCGATGCGCCGCGCGGCACCAATGGCTTCGGCGATGCCGCCACAGGCGGCGATGTGGTTTTCCTTGATCAGGAAGGCATCGAACAGGCCGATGCGGTGGTTATGGCAACCACCGCAGGTGACCGCGTACTTCTGCGCCAGGCGCAGGCCGGGGAGGGTCTTGCGCGTATCGAGCAGTTGTACCCGGGTATCGGCGACCTTGTCGGCCAGGGCCCGGGCATGGGTGGCCACACCCGACAGCATCTGCAGGAAATTCAGCGCGCTGCGTTCGCCGGTCAGCAGCGAGCGTGCCGGACCTTCCAGGTGGAACAGCGCCTGGTTGGCCACCGCGCGCTGGCCGTCCTGCACCTGCCAATGCACTGCCACCCGCGGATCGAGCTGGCGGAACACCGCATCGACCCAGGCCGTACCGGCGATCACGCAGTCCTCGCGGGTAATGATGGTGGCCTTGGCCAGGCGTTCGGCAGGGATCAGTTGCGCGGTGATATCGCCGCTGCCGACATCTTCGAGCAACGCACGGCGCACGTTGGCTTCGATTTCGGCGGTCAGATCGGCGAGGCGTAGGTTCGGCATGACGAGCTCCACAAGCAAAGTGGCCGGGATTATAGGGCAGGCCGGGGCGTGCGCGCAGCAGCCGGTGGGCATTGCGTCCGGCAGTTGCCTTTGGTCGGGAAAGTTGAGCGTTTTTCCTGCCACGACGGTCTACCCGGGGCTGGAGTTCCGCGCGTTGTCCCTCTGGCAAACGGAAATTAATTTCAAGATAATGCGCGACCTATATTTGACGTCATGCTTTTGACGATCGCGAAACAGCCCCCAACAAGGAGACCGGGATGCACAAAGACGGGAAGGTTGTGCCCTTTCGCAGCCTCGCCAGCCAGGCGGTGCCCGCGCCTGTCGTCCGTCTGCCGGTCGCCCTGCTGCATGTTCGCGACCGGGCGGCATTGCAGTTGCGCCAGTCCCTTCAAGTGCTGTTCGACAATGCCGACGACACGCTCTTCGAAATGGCCGACAAGGCCACCGGGAGCAAGGAGCGCAACCTGCTGTTCGAGGCCATGCGCGACCTGCGGCACAAGCGCAAGAGCATCGAGCGCGGTTTTCTCGACAGCTTCTATGCCGCGTTCATGGAAGCCGGCCATGGTGACCCGTTGGCCGCCCTGCCGGCGCGAGCGGCGCTGCCTGGTACGCTCGGCCTGATTGTCGGCGATGAACTGGAACGCGCCGTGGCGGTGGATGGCATGGTCGCACGGGTGATGAATCGCGATGGTCTTGCCCTCGGGCAACTGACCCGACGTCTCAACAGCCTGCTGCAGCAACCCCTCGACGATCGCAGTAATCCGTTGGGCCCGACCCTGCTTTGCGAGTATTTCCTGCATGCCGGGCGCAGCCTTGGCGTGGGCATCAAGGTCAAGCTGGTCCTGCTCAAGCTGTTCGAGCGCTATGTGCTGCGCGAAGCCGACCAGCTTTATGACGAGGCCAACCAGGCGCTGGCCGACAGCGGCGTTCTTCCCGAGCTGCAGGCGCCGCCGCGCCGCCGCGCCCAGGACCGTATCCGCGTGGAAACCCGGGCGCCGGCCAACGAAGTGGCGGACAGCCCGGACGCTGAGCAAACCGATGCCGCGACCCAGGCGCTGTTCTCCTCGTTGCAGTCACTGTTGCGTCCGGTACGCGGACGTCTGGCCCCGCGCCTGGGAGGCGCTCCGGTGCGCCCGATCAGCAGCCGCGACCTGCTGCGGCTGCTGACCCACCTGCAACGCTACGTGCCGGCGGAACTGGAGCACGAGGACTTCGACCTGCGTCACCACCTGGAGCAACTCTTGACCCGGCTCAGCGTGCAGAGCGGCCAAGGGCGCCGTCTCGACGCCGGCGACGAGGACGTGATCAACCTGATCGCCATGCTCTTCGACTTCATTCTTCGCGACCGCAACCTGCCGCACTCCTTGCGGATCCTGATCGGCCGCCTGCAGATTCCCATGCTCAAGGCGGCCTTGCTCGACAAGCGCCTGTTCAGCCGCGCCACCCACCCGGCGCGGCGCTTGCTCAATGAAGTGGCCGCCGCCGCCATGGGTTGGGACAAGCGTGGCGACCCTCAGCGCGACAGTCTTTACCAGCACGTGGAGCGGATGGTGCAGCGGTTGCTCGACGACTTCGATGACGACCCGGCGATTTTCGCCGAGCTCCTCGAGGATTTCCTCGCCTTCATCAACGACGAGCGGCGCCGTACCGAACTGCTGGAGCAACGTACCCGCGATGCCGAAGAGGGGCGCGCCCGCACCGAGCAAGGTCGAGGGCGGGTCCAGCACGAGCTCAACCGGCGGCTGCAGGGCAGGAACTTGCCGCGCATCGTGATAAGGATGCTGGAGGAAGCCTGGAGCCAGGTGTTGCTGCTGGCCTGGCTCAAGCATGGCGAAGACTCGTCGCCATGGCGCGAGGCGCTGCAGACCATGGACGAGTTGCTATGGAGCGTCGGGCCGCTGGAACTGCCGGAAGATCGCCAACAGTTGCTGGTGCGTGTACCAGGTCTGCTCAAGGCGCTGCGCGATGGCCTGGGCGGTGTGGTGTTCGATCCGTTTGCCACCAGCGAATTCTTCGCTGCCCTGGAGTTGCTGCATATCGGCGCGTTCGATCCCTCGGGCCGCCAGGGCGAGGCGCAGGCGGGCACCGAGCGGGTACTGGTGCGCGACGAAATCATCCTCCAGGACCCGGAACATGGAGCGCCTTGCGATAGCCAGGCGCTGCTGGCTGCGGACGATCCGCAGCTGTTGCGGGTTCGTGCCTTGCAACCCGGAGCCTGGATCGAGCTGCAGGAGGATGGGCAAACCCTGCGCTGCAAGTTGATCGGCCTGTTCGATGACAGCGACCGCTATGTGTTCGTCAATCGCAGCGGCATGAAGGTTCGCGAATGGACTGGCATGGGCCTGGCGGCGGCGTTGCAGCGAGGTGATGCAAGGCTGCTCGACGCCAGCCTGCTGTTCGACCGTGCCCTGGAGTCGGTGGTCGGCCAACTGCGGCGCGAGCGCCAGTGAAGCCTCACACTTTTTAACGATACAGGGCGGCTCGGCTCGGGGCATACTGCGCGGGTGCCCTCGTGTTTACGGACTTTCTATGCAGCTGGATCGCACTACAGGCTGGTTCGCTGGCGTTACCCATTGCCCTTCCCCCAACTTCAATGCCCGCCCCGATGGCGAGGCCATTGCCCTGCTGGTGATCCACAACATCAGCCTGCCACCCGGGCAATTCTCTACCGGCAAGGTCCAGGCCTTCTTCCAGAACCGCCTCGACCCCGCCGAACATCCCTTTTTCGAGACTATCAAGGATCTGCGCGTGTCGGCTCACTTCCTGATCGAGCGCGACGGCGGGGTCACCCAGTTCGTTTCCTGCCTCGACCGTGCCTGGCATGCCGGGGTCTCGCGCTTTGGCGAACGTGAGGGCTGCAACGATTTTTCCATCGGCATCGAGCTGGAGGGCACCGACGATCTGCCCTACAGCGATGCCCAATATGTGGCGCTGGAGTGCCTGGCCCGGCAACTGCGCGCGGCCTGGCCGGCGCTCGATGGCGAACGGATCTGCGGTCATAGCGATATCGCCCCGGGGCGCAAGACCGACCCGGGCCCGGCCTTCGACTGGGAGCGCTTGCGTGCCAGCCTGCGAGCCCCGCTATATGGCAAGGAGAACTGATCGATGACGTTCCTGGTTTTGCTGCTGATGCTGTGGGTCGAGAAATTCTCGGGCCTGCGCGCCCGCGTGCAGCGTGACGGTTTCTTCCTGGCCGAACTGGCGCGCCTGGAGCGTACCGGCAAGGTCCGGCCCTGGTGGGTGCTGGCGTTCCTGGTGCTGTGCCCGGTGCTGCTGGTGGCCTTGCTCCTGCATGTGCTGGACCCGGTAGCCTATGGCTTGCTGGCCTTGCCGGTGCATCTGCTGGTGCTTGTCTACAGCCTGGGACGCGGCGATGTGAAGGCGGCGCTCGGGCCGTTCCGCGATGCCTGGCGGCGCGGCGACGAGCAGGCGGCGGTGCATGTGGCCGAACGCGACCTGAAGGTGATTGCCGATGACGAGCAGAGCTTGTTGCACAAGGTCCAGGGCCACTTGCTATGGGACGCCTGCCAGAGCTTCTTCGTGGTGATCTTCTGGTATGTCCTGCTGGGGCCGGCGGCGGCCCTGGCCTATCGCCTGCTGGCGCTGGCTGCCGAGCATGCCGCCAGCCCGGCGGTGCAGGAGCGCGCCCGGCAACTGCGTCATGCCTTCGACTGGGCGCCGGTACGGGTACTGGCGGCGAGCTTCGCCCTGGTCGGCAACTTCGTTGCGGTGAGCCGGGTGATGCTGCATGAACTGCTCAACTGGCATGTCGCCGCGCCACGGTTGATCAGCATCGCCGGGCATGCGGCGGCAGAATTGCCGGCCACGGCGCCTGCGGGCGAGGCAGGGTTGGCGGGGCTGGACAAGATCTGGGAGCTGCTGCTGAGGTCGGCGGTGCTCTGGTATGCGTTCTTTGCCCTATGGACGGTGTTGGGGTGAGTGTCGGGACCGCAAAGCGGTCCCCAAAACTGACTACCTGGTCATTTACCTTAAGTTACAAAGCCTTTCTTCGATATGCGCTATACAGGATGCAGGAATGCCGTCGCTGGCTAACTGCCATCGCGCCAAGAACAATAAGAAATCGAAGGAGACGACCAGTGAAGAGCCTGTTGCGTCCGGCCATTGCCCTGATGAACCGCCTGAGCTTCGGCATGAAGTTCAGCCTGATCAGCGTGCTGTTCTTCCTGCCCATGCTGGTGACCAACTTCTATCTGGTCCGCGATTCCTACGCCAAATTCAATGCTACCCGCGACGAATTGCAGAGCCTCGACCTGCTGCGCGGCACCCTGGGTGTGCGCGGTGACCTGGAGACGCTTGGCAATCTGGTGCAGATCAATGCCGTGGTCGGCCAGTCGGGCAAGGCCGAGGATATCGAGGCGCGGATCGCCAGCCTCGGCCAGCAGGTGCAGGCCAGGCTCACTGCCCTGCAACCGGTGCACAGCGACGAAGCGCTGGTCAAGGCCTTCGCCGACAAGCGCGATGAACTGCTCGACGCCCTGCGTACCGCCCTGAACGAGTCCTCGCTGCCGGCCCAGGTCGCGCTGTTCGACAAGTTGCAGACCCCGGCGCAAAACCTGCCTCGCCTGGTCGCCAGCCAGTCCGGGCTTGGCCAGGACATCGATGGCGCGGTACGCCAGTTGACCGAATTGTTGATCACGGTAACGCCGCAGGTGACCCGGACCCTCGGCGAAGGCCGCGCCATGGGCTCCTATTCCCTGGCCCAGGGCTTTATCAACTCCACCGCCAGCACCCGCTTCGAAGACCTGCTGCTGCAACTGGAAAAACTCTCCGCCGACTACGCCATGAAAGTCGGCGAGGCGCTCGCCGCAGACCGCCAGGCCGAAGCCCGTCTTGGCGCCCAGGCTGCTGCCAGCCAGGCGTCGCTGAAACAGGCCTCGGAGTTGTTCGAAAGCCAGGTGGTGGTGGCGGAAACCCTGGATGCGCCCTGGACCGGGTTCTACCAGCGCACCACCGACCTGATGGCCCGTACCTACGAGCTGAACGAGGCCACGGTCGGCTTCCTCGACCAGCAGTTGCAAAGCCGCCTGGGCGATTATCGCAGCCATATGATCCTGCTGGTGGTGGCGCTGGCCACGGTGTTCCTGCTGGTGGTCTATCTCTACAGCGGCTTCTACGCCTCCACCCGCAACACCCTCGACAGCCTCGGCGCGGTCATGGACAAGGTGGCGGCAGGCGACATGACCGTCAGCTACGCCGTGCAGAGCCGTGATGAGCTGGGCGAACTGGGGCAGATGTTCAACGGCACGGTCAAGCGCATCCACGACCTGATCGAAAAGGTCGGCCACACCGTTGGCGAAGTCGAGCGCCAGGCCGAGCAGGTCCATGAGGTGTCGTCACGCAGCAACCAGGCGGTCAGCGGCCAGCGCGGGCAGATCGAACAGGTCGCGACTGCGATGAACCAGATGTCGGCGACCGCCCAGGAAGTGGCACGCAGCGCGGCGGCGGCGGTGAGCAGCGCCCATAGCGTCAACCAGGAAACCGTGACCGGTCGCAGCCTGGTGGAATCGCAGCAGGGCAGCATTGCCGGGCTGGCCCGGGAGATCGACCAGTCGGTAGCGGTGATCAACCAGTTGGTCAGTGACAGCCAGGCCATCAGCCGTGTGCTGGAGGTGATCAAGAGCATCGCCGAGCAGACCAACCTGCTGGCCCTCAACGCCGCCATCGAAGCGGCGCGGGCGGGCGAGCAGGGGCGTGGCTTCGCCGTGGTGGCGGATGAAGTGCGGACCCTGGCCAAGCGCACCCAGCAATCCACCGGCGAGATCGACGAAATGATCTCGCGCCTGCAGAACGGTGTCGGAGCGGCGGTGCGGGCGATGGACAGCAGTCACCAGATGGCTTCGGGTACGGTGAGCCAGTCGCAGCAGGTGCAGCAGGCGCTGGAGAATATCCTTGGCGCGATCGGCAGCATCGTCGACCAGAACCAGCAGATCGCCGCGGCGGTGGAGCAGCAGACGGCGGTGGCCCATGACATCGACCAGAACATCGTGCAGATCAACCGCGCGGCCGAGCACACCACCCAGGGCGCCCACCAGACCGAGGATGCCAGCCGCCAGTTGAGCAGCCAGGTGATGGAGTTGAAGCAGTTGATCGGGGCGTTCAGGGTCTGAGTAGTGCATGAACCGCGAGGGCCTCATCGCCGGCGTTGCCGGCGATGAGGCCCTCGCGGCCAGCCAAAAAGTTGGGAGGCATTCCGGCTACTGGCCTCTGCCAACACCCCAACCTCGACCCCCATGATCCCGGCCAGCGCCCTGGCAATCTCCGGCAGATGCAACGGGCTGTTCCTCACCCCCGGATACATCGCCGGCGCCATGTCCGGGGCATCGGTCTCCAGTACCACCGCGTCCAGCGGTAGACGCGGCAGCACCTTTTGCAGCCGCAGCGCCTGGGGCCAGGTCGCGGCGCCGCCCAGGCCAAGACAGAAGCCCAGCTTGATGTACTCCCGCGCCTCTTCGTAACTCCCGGCAAAGGCATGGATGATTCCGCCGCGCTTGAGCTTGAAGCGCTTGAGCGTGGCAATCACCGCCGCATGGCTGCGCCGTACATGCAGCAGCGCCGGTAGATCGAAATCCACCGCCAGTTGCAATTGCGCCTCGAACAGCGCCTGCTGCCGCTCGCGGTCCAGTTCCTCAAGGTAATAATCCAGGCCGAACTCACCCACGGCGCATAGCTGCGGATCTCCGCGTAACCGGGTAAGCCAGTCACCCAGTGCGAGCAGATGCTCCGGCCGATGATCGTCGAGATACACCGGATGCAGGCCGAACGCTGCATACAGCGAGGGCTCGGCCTTGACCAGGTCCCACAGCCGTTGCCAGTTGCCCTCGTACACCCCCAGCACCACCATCTTCTCGACCCCGCCTGCCCGCGCCGCCGCCAGCAGTTCGCGGCGGTCGGCGTCGAAGTCGGGGAAGTCAAGGTGGGTGTGGGTGTCGATCAGGCGCATGTCAGCCCTTGAAGATCCGCTGCTTGAAGGTTCGCGCCACGGCGTGGACACCGGGCTGGTAGTGCTTTTGTTCCACGGCGGCGAGGGCAAGTTCCAATGCGGTCTGGGCGATCAGGCCGTGCTGCTGCGCCATGGCGTTGACCGGCAAGGGCAGGAAATCCAGCAACTGGGTGTCGCCGAACGTGCCCAGGTGCAGGGCACGGGAATCCGCCGGGCGGGTCGAGAGCACGTCGAACACGCCTTGCAGCAGCACGTAGGAGGTGGTCACCAGGGCATCCGGCAGGCGGCCCTGCTCGGCCAGCAACTGGCTCATCAACTGGCGGCCGCATTCACGGCTGAAGGCATCGCCCTGGTACTGGCTGACCTTGCCGTCGAACGCATGCAGCGCCTGGTCGAAACCGCTGGCGCGGGCCTGGCTCACGCTCAGTTCGGCACGGGCGCCGATCAGGGCGATATTCGCCGGCTGCAGGTCCAGCAGGCTGCGGGTCAACTCCAGGCTGGCCGGCTGGTCGTCGCTGACCACCGAGCAGAACACCCGCGGATCCATGCTACGGTCCAGAGCGATGATCGGCAGGCCCTTGGCTTGCAGTTCGCGATAGCTGTCATCGCTCGGCGGCAGGCAACTGGCAACGAACAGCGCATCGCAGCGGCGGGCGCGGAACAGTTGCTGCAACTGGCGCTCGCTGTCCGGCTGGTCATCGCTGCTGGCGATCAGCAACTGGTAGCCGCGCGCCCGTGCGCCCTGCTCGAGACGCTTGGCGATGCAGGCGTAGCTGGGGTTTTCCAGGTCGGGAAGAATGAAACCGAGGGTTTTCGTGTGCCGGCTGCGCAGGCCGGCAGCCTGCGGATTGGGGGTGAAGCCGTGGGCTTCGACTACCGCGCGGACACGCTCGACGGTCGCATTGCTGATGCGTTGCTGCTCGGCCTTGCCGTTGATGACGTAGCTGGCGGTGGTCACGGAGACACCGGCCAGACGGGCTATATCGCTGAGTTTCACCAGATTTTCCTTGTTATATGCCGGGGCGGGCTGCGAAGCCTGACCGGTCATTGTCGCCGATCCTGTGCTGCCGGCGCAGACGACCATTGTCGCAATTGTCGGACAGCAAGGGGCTTCTTTGTTCGCAGGTTATCGAGTAACGTGCTCGTCATTTCAAGATTAATCGTTTCAGCAAGCGATTTCGCTGCCGCACCTGACGCTTGCCGATGGGTCTGAACAGTACTGGCCCTATGATTGTGTACCCACAACAATACCTCGGCGCCGCCCCGGCGTTGCAAAAGGAGAGGACGATGCTGCAATTCACCACGGCGCAGATTGCCATGGGTCAAGAGGCTGTGGACAAGTCCGCCGCGCTGGACCTGCTGGCCGCCCGGCTGGTCGAGGACGGCCTGGTGGCCGAGGGCTACTTGGCGGGCTTGCAGGCCCGCGAGCAGCAGGGCTCGACCTATCTCGGCCAAGGTATCGCCATCCCCCACGGCACGCCCCAGACCCGCGACCAGGTGTTCGCCACCGGTGTATGCCTGATGCAGTTTCCCGCTGGGGTCGATTGGGGCGACGGACAGATCGTCCACCTGGCGATCGCCATCGCCGCCCGCTCCGACGAACACCTGCGCCTGCTCCAGCAACTGACCCGCGCGCTCGGCGAAGGCGATCTGTCCATCGCCCTGAGCCAGGCCGACAGTGCCGAGGCCGTGCTGCAACTGCTGCAAGGCGCCCCGCGCGAGCTAGTGCTGGACGAGCGCAGCATTGGCCTGGGTGTGGCCGCCGACGACTTCGATGATCTGCTCTGGCAGGGCGCGCGCCTGCTGCGTCGGGCCGATTGTGTGGAGAGCGGTTTCATCACCCATCTGCACCGGGCCGAGCCGCTGCCGCTGGGCCATGGCCTGTGGCTGGTCGCCAGTGACCAGGCGGTGCGCCAGCCCGCCCTGGCGTTCGTTACGCCACAGCAACCGCTGCGCCACCTCGATCGACCGCTCGCCGGCCTGTTCTGCCTCGCCGCGCATGGCGAGGCGCAGGCGCCGCTGCTGGATCGCCTGTGTTCGCTATTGATCGAAGGTCGCGCCCAGGAGCTGCTGCGCGCCAGCAATGTCCGCGCGGTGCTGGCTCTGCTTGGCGGGGACGTTCCTGGCGACTGGCCCAGTGCGCGGATCACCCTGGCCAACCCCCATGGCCTGCATGCACGCCCGGCGAAAGTGCTGGCGCAACTGGCGAAGGAATTCCCCGGCGAAGTGCGGGTGCGCCTGGTCGACGGCGTCGGTTCGCCGGTTTCCGCCAAGAGCCTGAGCAAACTGCTGGGCCTCGGCGCCCGGCGCGGGCAAGTGCTGGAGTTCAGTGTCGAGCCGGTCATCGCCGATGCTTTGCCGGCGCTGCTGGCGGCGGTGGAGGGCGGGCTGGGCGAGGAGGTCGAGCCGCTGGCAGCACTGGCGCCCTTGCCATCGGAGCCGGTGGCAACGACCTTGGCTGCGCCCGCTGCCGGATCGACCATACAGGGCGTCGCTGCTGCTCCCGGCATCGCCGCCGGGCCCGCCCATGTGCAATTGCAGCAGCATTTCGACTATCCCCTGCGGGGCGAGTCGCCAAGCCACGAGCTGCAGCGCCTGGAAGCCGCGCTGCTGCAGGTGCGCAACGATATCGAAGCGCTGATCCGGCGCAGCGAGGTCAGTGCTATCCGCGAGATCTTCGTCACCCACCAGGAAATGCTTGCCGACCCCGGCCTGGCCGAGGAGGTCGGGTTGCGCCTGCGCCAGGGTGAAAGCGCGCCGGCGGCGTGGCTGGCCGTGATCGATACGGCGGCGCGCCAGCAGGAATCGCTGCAGGACGCCTTGCTCGCCGAGCGCGCGGCAGACCTGCGCGATGTCGGGCGGCGGGTGCTGATGCAACTGTGTGGCATCAGCGAAACCCCTGAACCGAAACAGCCCTACGTGCTGGTGATGGCCGAGGTCGGGCCATCGGATGTGGCCCGTCTCGATCCGTCGCGGGTCGCGGGGATTCTCACTGCCCGTGGTGGCGCCACCGCCCATAGCGCGATCGTTGCCCGGGCCCTGGGCATCCCGGCGGTGGTTGGCGCTGGCGACGCGGTGTTGCTGATCGAGCCCGGTACCGCTTTGTTGCTCGACGGCCAGCGCGGTCGTGCCACCGTCGATCCGGCCACCGAACAACTGGAAAAGGCCCTGGCCGAACGCGACCAGCGCGAAAAGGCCCTGCGTGCGGCTCATGCGCGCCGCTTCGAGCCGGCAGTCACCCAGGATGGCCATGCCGTCGAGGTCTTCGCCAACATCGGTGAAAGCGCCGGTATCGACGCGGTGGTCGAGCAGGGCGCCGAGGGCGTCGGCCTGCTGCGTACCGAACTGATCTTCATGGCCCATCCGCAACTGCCCGATGAGGCCGCCCAGGAGGCCGAGTACCGCCGCGTCCTCGATGGCCTGGCCGGGCGCCCGCTGGTGGTCCGCACCCTCGATGTCGGCGGTGACAAACCCTTGCCTTATTGGCCGATCGCCAAGGAAGAAAACCCGTTCCTCGGCGTGCGCGGCATCCGTCTTACCCTGCAGCGCCCGCAGGTCATGGAAAGCCAGTTGCGGGCCTTGCTGCGTGCTGCCGGTGATCGCCCGTTGCGGATCATGTTCCCGATGGTCGGCCAGCTGGAGGAATGGCGCGAGGCCCGGCGCATGGTCGATCGGCTGCTGGCGCAGATTCCGGTCAGCGATCTGCAGGTCGGCATCATGATCGAGGTGCCCTCGGCGGCCCTGTTGGCCCCGGTGCTGGCGGCAGAAGTGGATTTCTTCAGCATCGGCACCAACGACCTGACCCAATACACCCTGGCGATCGACCGCGGGCACCCGAGCCTCTCGGCCCAGGCCGACGGCCTGCACCCGGCGGTGCTCAACCTGATCGACATGACGGTGCGCGCCGCCCATGCCCATGGCAAGTGGGTCGGCGTTTGTGGCGAACTGGCGGCCGACCCCCAGGCGGTGCCCCTGTTGGTGGGGCTGGACGTGGACGAATTGAGCGTGGCGGCGCGCAGCATTGCCGAAGTCAAGGCGCAGGTGCGTGCGCTGGGTATTGAACAGGCCCGCGGGCTGGCGCGACAGGCGCTGGCCCTGGGCAGTGCCGCCGACGTGCGGGCACTGGTGGAGAAGTAACGATGGCCAGGATTCTCGCTTTGACCCTTAATCCGGCGCTGGACGTGACCGTCAGCCTGGATGCCCTGCGTACCGGCGCGGTCAACCGCGCATCGACGCAGCACAGCCATGCCGCCGGCAAGGGCCTGAACGTGGCCCAGGTCCTCGCCGATCTGGGCCATCAGTTGAGCGTCAGCGGTTTTCTCGGGCGGGATAACCTCGGCCCGTTCGAGGCGCTGATACGCCAGCGCGGCTTCGTCGATGGCTTCATCCGTGTGCCCGGCGAGACCCGCAGCAATATCAAGCTGGTCGAGGCGGGCGGGCAGGTCACCGATATCAACGGCCCCGGTCCCGAGGTGGACGAGGCGGCGCAACAGGCGCTGCTGCAGCGCCTCGACCAATTGGCACCCGGACATGACGCGGTGGTGGTGGCCGGCAGCCTGCCGCGGGGCATCAGCCCCGAATGGCTGGAGCAGTTGTTGCTGCGCCTCAAGGGCATGGGCCTGAGGGTCGCCTTCGACAGCAGCGGCGCCGCCCTCGACGCCGGATTGCGCGCCACGCCCTGGTTGATCAAGCCGAACACCGAGGAGCTGGGCGAGGCAGTCGGCCAGGCGCTGGTGGATTTCCCCCGCCAGCGTGACGCCGCCCAACGCCTGCTCGATCAGGGTATCGAGCATGTGGTGGTGTCCCAGGGCGAGCAGGGGGTCAACTGGTTCAGTGCTGGCGGCGTGCTGCACGGCGTGCCGCCCGACGTGGTGGTCGCCAGTACCGTCGGTGCCGGTGATTCGCTGCTGGCCGGCATGCTTCATGGCCTGCTGGCCAACGAGGCGCCGCAGCAGACCCTGCGTCGCGCCACCGCCATCGCCGCCCAGGCGGTCAGCCAGATCGGTTTCGGCATCAACGATCGCGCGCAACTGGCGCGTTTCGAAGCGCAGGTTCGCATCCAGACCCCCGGCACAGAACAAGAGGGTGACCAATGAAACTCGCGATCATCACCGCCTGCCCCAATGGCCAGGTGTCCAGCGTGGTCAGCGCCCGCTTGCTGGACGCCGCCGCCCAGCGCCTGGGCTGGAGCACCTGCGTGGAAATCCACGACCCGGCCCGCCCGGAGCGACAGCTGTCGCCGGCGGCCATCGCCGATGCCGACTGGGTGCTGGTGGTTTCCAGTGCCGCGCTGGACTTGCAGCGCTTCGCCGGCAAGCGCCTGTTCCAGAGCACTCCGGCCCAGGCGCTGGAGGATGTGGATAACTTCCTGAGGGCGGCGGCGTCGCAGGCGATCGTTCATCAGCCAGGTGAAAGCGGCGCGGCGCCTTCGGCAAGCCGTATCGTTGCCGTGACCGCCTGCCCGACCGGCGTCGCCCACACCTTCATGGCCGCCGAAGCGCTGCAACAGGCGGCGCAGCAGATGGGCCTGCAACTGAGCGTGGAAACCCAAGGCTCGGTGGGCGCGCGCAACCCCTTGAGCGCGGCGGCCATCGCCGAAGCCGATGTGGTGCTGCTGGCGGCGGATATCGAGGTACCGACCGAGCGTTTCGCCGGCAAGCGCATCTACCGCTGCGGTACCGGCGTGGCGCTGAAGCAGGCGAAAGCGACCCTGACCAGGGCGCTGGCCGAAGCCCGCGAAGAAAGCCCGGGCGCGGCGCAGAAAACCGAGGCGCGCAGCGAGAAGGCAGGGGTCTACAAGCATCTGCTGACCGGTGTGTCCTTCATGCTGCCGATGGTGGTGGCGGGCGGCCTGCTGATCGCCCTGTCGTTCGTTTTCGGCATCGAGGCCTTCAAGGAGCCGGGCACCTTGCCCGCGGCGCTGATGCAGATCGGCGGCGAGGCGGCATTCAAGCTGATGGTGCCGTTGCTGGCGGGCTATATCGCCTGGTCCATCGCCGACCGTCCGGGGCTGGCCCCGGGCATGATCGGCGGATTGCTCGCCAGCTCCCTGGGTGCGGGTTTCATCGGTGGCATCATCGCCGGCTTCCTGGCCGGCTACAGCGCCCGAGCCATCAGCCGCTGGCTTAGGCTGCCGAGCAGCCTGGAAGCCTTGAAGCCGATCCTGCTGATCCCGTTGTTCGCCAGCCTGTTCACCGGGCTGGTGATGATCTACGTGGTGGGCAAGCCGGTGGCCGGGCTGCTGGCCGGGCTGACCGGATTCCTCGACAGCATGGGCACCACCAATGCCATTCTGCTGGGCATCGTCCTTGGCGCGATGATGTGCGTCGACCTCGGCGGGCCGGTGAACAAGGCGGCCTACGCCTTCTCGGTAGGGCTGCTGGCTTCGCAGAGCTATGCGCCGATGGCGGCGACCATGGCGGCGGGCATGGTGCCGCCGATCGGCCTGGGGATCGCCAGTCTCCTGGCCCGGCGCAAGTTCGCCCAGAGCGAACGGGAGGCCGGCAAGGCGGCGCTGGTGCTGGGGATGTGCTTTATCTCCGAAGGCGCGATTCCCTTTGCCGCCAAGGACCCGCTGCGGGTGATTCCCGCCAGCATCGCCGGTGGCGCGCTGACCGGGGCGCTGTCGATGTACTTCGGCTGCAAGCTGATGGCGCCGCATGGCGGGCTGTTCGTCATGCTGATTCCCAACGCGATCAACCACGCCGTGCTGTATCTGCTGGCGATCCTGGCGGGCAGCCTGGTGACCGGCGTGGTGTATGCGCTGATCAAGAAGAACGAGGTGGTGGAGCTGGCGGTGCAGCCGGTGAAGGGGTAACGCTTGCGGGCCTCATCGCCGGCAACGCCGGCTCCCACAGGGTACTGAGCCAGTCACAAAATCTGTGTCCAACGCGAACCCTGTGGGAGCCGGCGTTGCCGGCGATGAGGCCCTGCAAGGCCATACAATCAGGCCAGTTTCTCCAAAGCCCTCACCAACGACCCAACCTCTTCCGGTGTGGTCACGAACCCCGGCGTAATCCGGATGCAAGGCCCGCATGCCGAGCCCTCCCGCGCCACGGTGAACAGGTTGAACTCCCGCAGCAGCCGCTGCGCCATTGCTATCTGGTCGTGATGCCGGGTAAAGCGCAACGAGGTGATCCCGCAATACAACCGCGGATCATCCGGCGTCAGCACCTCGATCCCGTCGATCTCCCGCGCCGGCTTCACCCAGAGGTCGCGCAGGTAGTTCAGCCGGGCGCCCTTCACCAGCGACCCACCCATGGCCTCGTGCTCGGCGATCACCGTCGGCAAGGTCAGCCAGGCCGGTACGTTCGGTGTGCCGTAGGGCACCCGGGAACGGATGTCGTCCTGTGGATAACGCAGCTCGCCCATGTCCGCATCGACCGCGTCGATCCGGTCCGGGGCGATATAGAGCACGCCCAGGCTCAGCGGCGCGCCGATCCATTTCTGCAGGTTGAAACCGGCCAGGCCAATGCCCAGTCGTTCCAGGTCGAATTCCATCTGGCCGAGGGCGTGGGCGCCGTCGAGGATGATCTCCACGTCATGTTCGCGTGCCAGCCGGGCGATGGCTTCGAGCGGCATCACCAGCCCGGTGCGGTGGCTGACGTGGGTCAGGGCCATCAGGCGGATACGCGGGTTGCGCACGAAGGTGTCGCGGTAGCTTTCAAGGATGTTGTCGAAGGTGGCCGGATGCGGCAGTGCCAGGGTGATCAGCTTCAATCCGCGCTGGCGGGCCAGCCAGCCCATGGCGTTTTGCACGCTGTCGTAGTCCAGGTCGGTGACCAGCAGTTCATCACCCGGCTGCAGACGGTTGTAGTTGCGAATGATCGCCTGCACCGAGGCCGATGCGCTCTGGGTGATGGCAACGCTGCGCGGCGCAACCCCGAGCAGCCCGGCCACCGCATCGCGGCTATGCAGGCTGCCGATCTGCTCGAAATGCTGGCGCACCGGCACCGAGTTGCAGCGGTTGATGGTTTCGATATGGCCCTGGTACGCCTGGCTGACGGTGCGGGTCATGCGCCCGAAATAGCCGTATTCCAGGTTGATCGGGCCGGGTTCGACGTCGTACCTGGCGGCGATATCGCGCCAGTAGTCCTCATCGCGGGCCAGCAGGGAGGACTCGGATGACGGCAGTTCTGACATGGATGTTCTCGCTTGATCAGGGACGTGGGTATTGCTTGCGCAGGGGTTCGAGCAGGTCGGACAGGCCGTTGTGGTCAACCTCGTGCATCAGCGCCAGCAGGCTGCCCAGCTCGCCCTTGGGAAAGCCCTGGCGAGCGAACCAGTTGAGGTAATGGCCGGGCAGGTCGGCGATCAATCGGCCCTGGTATTTGCCGTAGGGCATTTCACGGGTAACCAGCAGGACGAGGGCTTCGGGATTCATAAGAAAGACATGCAGGAAAAGGCTGACGACTGGCGGGACGATACAGGCAATCTGCACGAAGGCCAAAGGACAGTTCATGCAGAAAGCGAGCATACAGATTCGGGCTGTTTTTCTAACCAATTGAAATTATTGGGTTTTATGAAATAGGCGAAGCTGGCACGAAGCCTGCGATATCCCTTGCATCTTTCCTCATGCAAAAGGAGCTGTGTCATGACCGATACCAACAAAGAAGTCATTTCTGTCCTGAACGACCTGATCGAATTCAGCAAGGACGGCGAGAAAGGCTTCGCCACCTGCGCCGAGGACATCAAGCGCGCTGACCTGAAAACCTACTTCCTGCAACGCTCCGGCGACTGCGCCAGCGCGGCGGCCGAACTGCAGCAGCATGTCCGCAGCCTGGGTGGCGATCCCGAAACCTCCACCAGCCTGACCGGCGACCTGCATCGCCGCTGGGTAGACCTGAAGGCCATGATCACCGGCAAGGACGACGAAGCCGTTCTGAACGAGGCCGAGCGTGGTGAAGACCATGCGCTGAAGGCTTACAAGGAAGCGCTGGAAAAACTGGCGAAAATCGCTCCGGCATCGGCTTCGTACAGCCTGGTCGAGCGCCAGTACCACGGTGTGCAGCGCAATCACGACCAGGTCAAGGTGCTGCGCAACAGCGCTCGCGCCCAGTCCTGATCCTGGTCCTGAAAAAAAGCCCCGCTTCGGCGGGGCTTTTTTCTGCATGAAGCTGGCCTATGCGCAGCCCACCTTCATGCGGGGGCTTCCACACGGTCGCGACCATTGCTCTTGGCCCGGTACAGCGCCTCGTCCGCCTTGGCCATCATTTCCGCCAGGCCCATCGCAGTTCCCGGCTCGTACACCCCGATTCCGATGCTCACGGTTACCGAACGTTCATCCGCGCCGTAGGGCGGCAGTGCCCGCACGTTCAGGCGGATCCGTTCGGCCAGGATCAGTGCGCCGACCAGAACGGTGTCCGGCAGCACGGCCACGAATTCCTCGCCGCCATAGCGCGCCGCCAGATCGGTCGGGCGCAACAGGCTGGCAGCGATGGCCCCGGCTACCCGCCGCAACGCCTCGTCGCCCCCGTGATGTCCATGCCGCTGGTTGAATCCGCGGAAGTGATCCACATCGATCATCAGCACCGCGACAGGGCGCTGGGTCCGCTGTGCCCTGGCCCATTCCCGGCGCAGTGTCTGGTCCAGCTGGCGGCGGTTGGCCAGGCCGGTGAGGCTGTCGGTGGCCGCCAGTTCCTCCAGGCTGCGCTCGGCGCTGCGGCGGCGCTTCAGCTCGCGACCGAGCATCTGGCTCAGCCACAGGATGCCGATGCACAACACCGCCGTCGCCGTACTGACCAGGATCGCGGTGCGTTTCCACGCGCCATAGACCTCGCTTACCGACTGGGTCACCACCAGCACCAGCGGCAGCCCCTGGACGCGGGCGAAGGTATACAGGCGCAACTGGCCGTCATCTGCCGAGGACGCGGTGAAACTGCCGTTGCCCTCGGCCAGCAGGCGGCGGAAATTGGGCCGGCTGGCGAAGCTGTCACCGATCTGCTCGTTGCGCTGCACGCTTGGCTCCGTGGCGTTACGAGCCAGCAACCGGCCCTCGACGTTCATCAGGTTGATGGAGCTGTCGTGACCGACATCGAGCCGCTTGAACATGTCATTGAAGTGCGAGAGCCGCATCGCACCGATGGCCACGCCAGCAAACTTGCCATCGGCGCCGTCGATGCGCCGGCTGAAGCTGACGAGCCAGTGCGGATCGCCGGATCGGGCCTTGAAGGGCGGGCTGATGACCAGGCCAGTATCGGGATTGCGCCGATGTTCCTGGAAGATCGGGTTATCGGCGAAGCTGGCTGTGCGCGGGGTAATGCTGGCCGAATCGGCGACCACCTTGCCGTCCTGGTCCAGCCAGAGGATATCGCCGCGTACCGTGCTGCCGAAGGCCTGGTTGAACAGCACCTGCTGGCGCATGGGCGCCGGGATGCCCAGCAGCTCTGGATGCTGCACCGCCCAGATCAGGCTTTGCAGCGACAGGTCGTACAGCTCGACGTTGCGGACGATGTCGGTCTCGATCAGCTTGACGATATTGCCGGCCGAGCGGATGGCGCCCTGTTCCACGCTGGCCCGCTCGCGCATCAACAGGAAGGTGACGATGGCAATGATCGCTCCCACGGCAAGGCAACTGCCCAGGTTCAGGAGCAGCTCCGGGTGCTTCCGGTACAGGCCGGAGCGTGGGGGCGGGATGTGCGCGTTCATGGTCGCGAAGTTGCCTGGGCGTCGATGGCGCCGGAAAACGGATAACGCCGTGCGCCGGCGACAGGCTGGACTGTTCCGGGGGACGGTTCGGGTAAAGGAATTCCATGGTTTACCGCACGAAGGGCCTGTGCGGCGGCGGGTATTCTAGGTGGGGCGGGGATTGTAGGACAAGAATTTAGTGGTGGGGGCTGATGTATGGCTGTTGGTCATGTGTCGGGGCTGATGGCCTCATCGCTGCGGTTCGGCGGTCCGACAAGCCAGCTCCCACAGGGTCCTGTGGGAGCTGGCTTGCCAGCGATGAGGCCATGAATCAGAAGATGTTCACCGGATACTCGACAATCACCCGGTATTCATCGACATCGTTATCCACTGCCGAATACCCCTGGCTGCCCCGGTGCGCGGCCCAGCGCAGGCGCAGGGTCAGGTCCTTGAGCGTGCTTTCCTGGACGGTGTACGCCAGGTCCAGGTCGCGTTCCCAATGCCGGGCATTCTTGTCGTTTTCACTGTACCAATGGCCATACCCGGTACCCGCCGGGTCGACCTTGGTCAGGTCCAGCTCACCCTTCGAATACGAGACCGATGTGGTCAGCCCCGGCACGCCCACCCCGGCGAAGTCGTAGTCGTACTTCAATTTCCAGGAGCGCTCGTTGGGCCCGTTGAAGTCCGAGTAGATCTGCGAGTTGTCGAGGAACACGCTGTCGCCCTGGTTGATGTAGTCGAACGGCGTGTTGCCATTGACCCGCTGGTACACCGCGGTGATCGCGTGGTACCCGACATTCACCGTGAAGTGCAGGCTGTAGGTGTTGTTGTCGATATGGCCGAGCAGGGCGTCGCCGGTGTCCTGGGTGTGGTAGTAGTGCAGGCCCGGGTTGAGGCTGACCAGGTCGTCGAGCTGCCAGGTGTAGTCGAGGTCGAAGTAGTACTGGTTCCAGATGTCCTTCAGCTCGGAGGCGTACAGGTTGCTGCTCAAGCCTTCGAGCGGCGTCCAGGCGGCGCCGGCCCAGTTCAGGTGACGGCTGTCGCGGTCGTCGGCGAGGCTGCCGTAGAAGGTATCGATGCGGCGGTGGCCACTCTGGTTGTACGGCTTGGTGAAGCTGGCCTGGCCGGCTTCGAGCATCAGGTTATCGATGCTGTTGTTGGTCAGGCTGAATCCGCGGAAAGTCTGCGGCAGCATGCGGCTTTCGCCGCCGGCGATCACCGGGTTGCTCAGGAACAGGTCACCGGCGCGCAGCACGGTGTCGAAGGCGCGCACCTTGATCGAGGCGCCGGCGCTGGAGAAGTCGTCCGGGGCCTTGCCGTAGTCATACCCTTCCTTGCCCGGGCTGTTGATCGGCAGGATGCTGGAACCGGCGGTGCCGCCACCGCCATCCAGTTTCAAGCCGAGCATGGCATAGGCGTCGAGGCCGAAGCCGACGCTGCCCTGGGTGAAGCCTGATTCGAACCTGCCGATGAAGCCCTGGCCCCATTCACGGTTATCGCGCACGCCGGGCAGCAACTGGTTGCGGTTTACATAGAAGTTGCGTGCCAGCACATCGAGGCTGGCGCCTTCGACGAAGCCTTCGGGCCTTTCTTCCTCGGCCTGGGCCTGCAGCGGCATAGTTGCAGCCAGTGCAAGAAAAAATGGGGTCAAACCTGGGGTCTTGATCACCTTGATGAACTCCTTGAGGTGGTTTTGCGGCAGTTTTTATTCTGGAGAGGGTGTTGTTCTTGTGCGGGGGCGTGCTGTGTTCCGGTACTTTTCACCAGGCAAAAAAAAGCCGCTGACGGGCAGCGGCTTTCAATGACAGACGCAGCAGGACAAAAGTCACCCGCGCGAACGTCGAGGGAAAAACGAGAGGGCGTTGCTGGCGATCAGCTGTCGCTGGCGTCATTCAGGCTGGCCTTGGAAGCGGTCTGTTCCGAATCTTTCGGAGCGTCCTGGCGTTGCTTGGCGAAGGCCTCGCGAGACTGCTCCATGGCAGCTTGATGGCGCGCGGTCTGGGCCACGAAGGCCTGGGATTCTTCAGCCATCGCCAGCGGCGAAAGCAGGACCGAGGACAGGACAAAAACGCTGGCAATACCCATGCTGTTGGACATTTGAACAACCTTCTTGCAGAGCAAGTATCTGTTTGGTGTGCTCAAAATAATCGTTAGCAAACGAACGAAAAAGATGGGTTTTGGAGATGGACTGTTGCTGTTTAAGTAATAGTCTTCTGGCAGGCTCAGGCTAGAGCATTTCGAAAGGAAATCGCGGCCCCTGTGGGAGCGGGTTCACCCGCGATTGCGGCGGTGACTTCACTACCGCAATCGCGGGTGAACCCGCTCCCACAGGATTCGCGGCGCTTAGGCGGGCAGGAGAATACCGAAGGTATTGGCGCCATCCTGGCTGCGCACGAACACACTGCCGCCATGCATCACGGCGATCGCCTTGACGATCGCCAGCCCCAGCCCGTGGTTGCCGCCGCCGGCGTTGCTGCGCGCCGCATCCACCCGGTAGAAGCGCTCGAACAGGCGCGCCAGGTGCTCGTCGCCGATCGCCGGCCCCGGATTGCTCACGGCAATGCGCACTTGCCCCTCGCTGCTGTCGATGCTCACGTGGATCACCTGCTGCGCCCCGGTGTGCTGCACCGCGTTGTTGATCAGGTTGATCAGCGCCCGGCGCAGATGGGCCTTTTCAATCCGCACCTGGGCGTCCCCGGTCACTTCGACGCGCACCTGGGCGTCTTCGAGGATGAAGTCCAGGTAGTCGAGGGTGGTCGCCACTTCCTCGGCCAGCGAGGTGCTGATCAGCGCCGTGGCCTTGCTGCCCTGGTCGGCGCTGGCGAGGAAGAGCATGTCGTTGATGATGCTGCGTAGCCGCTCCAGCTCCTCGAGGTTCGATTGCAGCACTTCGAAGTAATGTTCGGCGCTGCGCCCGCGGGTGAGGGCGACCTGGGTCTGGCCGATCAGGTTGGTCAGCGGCGAACGCAGTTCGTGGGCAACATCGGCGTTGAAGGCCTCCAGCCGCGAGTAGGCCTGGTCGACCCGCTCCAGCGCGGCGTTGAAGGCCTGGGCGAATTGCTCCAGCTCCGGCGGCAGCGCCGAGACCCGCAACCTCCCGCTAAGCCGCGGCGGTGCCAGTTGCTGGGCTTCGTCGGAAAGCTGGCGCAGTGGCCGCAAGCCTATCCGTGCTACCCAGTAGCCCAGCGCCGAGGCCAGCAGCACACCGACCACGGCCAGGCTGACCAGGGCGATCAGCAGGGTGCGCTGGGTATTCCAGAAGGTGTCGGTGTCGATACCGATGAGGAAGCGCAGCGGCGGGCGCTGCTCCAGTGCCGGCAGTTCGCTGAGCATGATCTTGAACGGGTACGGACTGTCGGCCAGGTAGACGTCGCGCATCCCCGGACGGCCCTCGGCGATATGCCGGATCACCGCGTCCGGCTGGCCATATTCGTAGCGGCTGTCGCTGCTCACCACCCAGAAGCGGATGCGCCGGTCTTCCTCGCTTAGCAGGTCGAGCTTGCGGGTGACCTTGCCCCAGTGTTCCTGGTTGCCGAAGCGCATCAGCGAGGATTCCAGCACGCTGTAGCGCGCCTCCAGTTCGGCCGAGGGCAGCAGGTCGAGGCTGCGGTCCACCTGTTTGTACAACGCCCAGCCGATCAGCACGAACACCAGCGCCGCGACCCCGGTGAACAGGGCGCTGAGGCGCAGCGCCAGGGAGTTAGCCCGCACGGTTTTCCAGGACATAGCCCATTCCCCGGATGGTGTGCAGCAATTTGCTCTCGAACGGCCCGTCGAGCTTGGCCCGCAGGCGCTTGATCGCCACTTCGACGACATTGGCGTCGCTGTCGAAATTGATGTCCCAGACCAGCTCGGCGATCGCCGTTTTCGACAGGATCTCGCCCTGGCGCCGGGCCAGGACACTGAGCAGGGAGAATTCCTTGGCGGTCAGGTCCAGGCGCTGCCCGGCGCGGCTGGCCTTGCGGCTGATCAGGTCGACCCAGAGGTCGGCGACCTGGATCTGCACCGGTTCATGGCCGCCACTGCGCCGGGTCAGGGCCTGCAGGCGGGCGACCAGTTCGAGGAAGGAAAACGGCTTGCCCAGGTAATCATCGGCGCCTTCGCGCAGACCATGGATACGGTCTTCGACCCGCTCGCGGGCGGTGAGCATGATCACCGGGGTCTGCTTGCGCGCGCGCAGGGCACGGAGCACGCCGTAGCCGTCCAGGCCCGGGAGCATCACGTCGAGGACGATCACCGAGTAATCGCCCTCCAGCGCCAGGTGCAGGCCCTCGATGCCGTCCCGCGCCAGGTCCACGGTAAAGCCCTGCTCGGTGAGTCCGCGGTGCAGGTAGTCGGCGGTTTTTTCTTCGTCTTCGATAATCAGCACGCGCATGGTCGGCTCTCAGTGGGCAATCGGCCGGGGCGCCGGGGCGGGGCGCTGGCGGCGGTGGAACAGGCGCTCGAGGGCCAAGTATATGACCGGCGTGGTGAACAGCGTCAGGGCCTGGCTGACCAGCAGCCCGCCGACCACGGCAATCCCCAGCGGCTGGCGCAGTTCGGCGCCGGCCCCGGCGCCGAGCATCAGCGGCACGGCACCGAGCAGGGCGGCAAGGGTGGTCATGATGATCGGCCGGAAGCGCGTCAGGCAGGCCTTGTGAATGGCTTCCTCGGCGCTCATGCCCTGGTTGCGCTGGGCGTCCAGGGCGAAGTCGATCAGCAGGATGCCGTTCTTCTTGACGATGCCGATCAATAGCACCACGCCGATCAGGCCCATGATGGTGAAGTCCTGCCCCCACAGCCAGAGCAGGGCCAGGGCGCCGAGGCCGGCCGGCGGCAGGGTGGAGATGATGGTCAGCGGGTGCACGAAGCTCTCGTAGAGCACGCCGAGGATGATGTACACCGCCACCAGCGCGGCGAGGATCAGCCATGGCTGGCTCGACAGCGAACTCTGGAAGGCCTGGGCCGCGCCCTGGAAGGTGCCGCTGATCGAGGCCGGCATGCCCAGTTCGCGCTGGGTCCGTTCGAGGATGCTCACGGCATCGCCAAGCGCGACGCCGGGCGCCAGGTTAAACGACAGGTTGGCCGCCGGGAACAGGCCGTCGTGGGCGATCGATAGCGGGCCGGTGCTCGGCGCCTGGACGTTCGCCAGCGCCGCCAGCGGGACCATTTCACCGCTCAGCGGCGAGCGCAGGTAAAAGTAATTCAGGCTTTCCGCGCGGCCGCGCTGGCGCGCATCCAGTTCGAGGATGACCTTGTACTGGTTGGTCTCGGTCTGGAATTCGCTGATCTGCCGCTGGCCGAAGGCGTCGTAGAGGGCCTGGTCGACATCCGCAGTGGTCAGGCCGAAGCGCGCGGCGGCCTTGCGGTCGATCTCGATGCGGGTGACGCTGGCGCCCAATTGCAGGTCGTTGGACAGGTCGCGGAACGCCGGGTTGGCCTTCAGCCGTTCGGTCAGGCGTTCGGTCCACAGGTTCAGGGCCGGGCCGTCGTTGCTCTTGAGCACGTACTGGTACTGGCTGCGGCTGGGGCCGGAACTCAGGTTGATGTCCTGGCCGGCGCGCAGGTAAAGGACTACGCCGGGGACCTTCGCCAGCTTCGGCCGCAGGCGGTCGATGAACTCGCTGGCGGACACGTCGCGCTCGCCGCGGTCCTTGAGGGAAATCCAGAAACGTCCGTTGGCGATGGTCTGGTTGCTGCCGGTGACGCCCACCGAGTGGGAGAAGGCGCGTACCGCCGGGTCGGCGCCAATGATGTCGGCCAGGGCCTGGTGCTTGGCGATCATGTCCGGGTAGGAAACGTCCGCTGCCGCCTCGCTGGTGCCGAGCACGAAACCGGTGTCCTGCACCGGGAAGAAACCCTTGGGAATCAGCACATAGCCCACCACTGCCAGCGCGGTGCTGAGGAAGAACACGCCGAGCATCAAGCGTTGATGGGCCAGGGCCTTGTCCAGCAGGCGTTCATAGGCGGCGACCAGACGTTCGCCGAAGCCCGGCTGCTTCTCCTTGTCGTGGCCCGGAGCATTCATGAACAGGGCGCACAGGGTCGGCGCCAGGGTCAGGGACACCAGCACCGAGATCAGGATGGTCGAGGTGGCGGTCAGGGCGAATTCCTTGAACAGCCGGCCGACCACCCCGCCCATGAACAGCAGCGGAATGAAGGCCGCCACCAGGGAAAAACTGATCGACACCACGGTGAAGCCGATCTCCCGCGCGCCCTTCATCGCCGCCTCGCGACGGCTGTCACCTGCTTCCAGGTGCCGGTGGATGTTCTCCACCACGACGATCGCGTCGTCCACCACGAAGCCCACGGCGATGACGATCGCCACCAGGGTCAGGTTGTTCAGGCTGAAGCCCATCACGTACATGAAGGCAAAGCTGGCGACCAGCGAGACCCCGAGCACCGCCGAGACGATCAGGGTTGCCGACCACTGCCGCAGGAACAGCGCCATCACCGCGATCACCAGCAGCACGGCGATGGCCAGGGTCAGTTCCACCTCGTGCAGCGAGGCGCGGATGGTCTGGGTGCGGTCCTGCAGCACCGAGACGTTGACCGTGGCCGGGAGCATTTCTTCCAGGCGCGGCAGCGCGTCGTTGACCCGGTCCACGGTGTCGACGATGTTCGCCCCGGGCTGACGGAAGATCACCAGGTTCAGGCCCTGCTGATCGCCGGACCAGGCCTTGACGTAGGCGTTCTCCGCACCGCTGATGACCTTGGCCACATCCTTGAGCTGGACCGGCGCGCCGTTGCGGTAGGAGACGATCAGTTGCGCGTATTGCTCGGGGTGGAACAGCTGGTCGTTGGTCGCCAGGGTGGACACGCTGTTTTCGCCATAGAGTGCGCCCTTGGCCAGGTTGAGGCTGGTCTGCTGGATGGCCAGGCGCAGGTCGGCCAGGGTCAGGCCGAGGGCGGCGAGCCTGTCCGGCTGGGCCTGGACGCGGATCGCCGGGCGTTGCTGGCCGGTGATGTTGACCAGGCCGACCCCGTCGATCTGGCTCAATTGCCGGGCCAGGAGGGTTTCGGCGTAATCGCTGAGTTCGTTGGCCGGCATGTGCTCGGAACTGACCGTGAGGATCAGCACCGGGCTGTCGGCCGGGTTGACCTTGCGCCACGTCGGTGGGCTCGGCATGTCCTGGGGCAGGCGCGCGGTGGCGGTGTTGATTGCCGCCTGGACTTCCTGGGCGGCGGTGTCGATGTTCTTGTCGAGGGTGAATTGCAGGATCAGGCTGGTGGAGCCGAGGGCGCTGCTGGAGGTCATCTGGGTCATGCCGGGGATGGCGCTGAACTGCACCTCCAGCGGCGTGGCGACCGACGAGGCCATGGTTTCCGGGCTGGCCCCGGGCAGGTTGGCAGTGACCTGGATGGTCGGAAAGTCGGCCTCCGGCAGCGGCGCCACCGGCAGGCGCGGAAAGGCGATGGCCCCGAGCAGGACCAGGGCGAAGGTCAGCAGCAGGGTGGCGACCGGACGCTCGATGCACCAGGCGAAGATACCGCCGCGACCGCCGGGCAGGGCCGCGTTCATGGTTGCACGCTCGCTTCGCTACGGGCGACATCCTCGCTGGCCGGCCTGGCCTCGAGGATTTCCACGGTGGCGCCGGGCTTGAGCCGCGACTGGCCGTCGGCGACCAGGCGGTCGTTGGCCTCGACGCCGGTGATGACGCTGAGCTTGCTGTCCTGGTAAGTCACCTTGACCGGTACCGCCTCGGCCTTGTCCCCGGCGATGCGGTAGACGAAGTGCTTGTCCACGCCCTGGCGCACCACGCCCGGCGGAACCACCAGGGCATCGCGCTCGATGCCGGTCTGCACCCGCAGGGTCACCAGTTGGCCGGGCCACAGGCGTGCATCGGGGTTGGCGAAGGTGGCCTTGGCGCGCAAGGTGCCGGTGCCGGCGGCGATCTGGTTGTCGATCAGGCTCAGGCGGCCTTCGCCGAGCAGTTGCCCGCCGGTGTCGCCGTCGCCTTCCAGATAGGCCTTGATCGGCGCGGCCTCGCGGCTGGCGGTGAGCTGTTGCAGGGTCGGCAGCCAGTTCTGTGGGACGGAGAACTCCACGTTGATCGGGTCGAGGCGGGTCACGCTGAACAGGCCCTGGGTGTCGGTGCTGCGCACCAGGTTGCCTTCATCGACGTTGCGGATGCCGACCCGGCCGCTGACCGGCGACAGGATCCGGGTATAGGACAGTTGTACCTCGGCCGCGGCGATATTCGCCTGGTTGCCGAGCAGCGTGGCCTGGAGCTGGTTGACCAGCGCTTGCTGCTGGTCGAGGGTCTGGCGCGAGATACCGTTGTCTTCGCTGAGCAGGCGATAACGCTTCAGGTCGGTCTGCGCCACCTGCAACTGCGCCTGGCTCTGGCCAAGCTGGGCGCGGGCCTGGTCGAGGCTGGCGCGGATGGCGCGGTCATCGAGGGTCGCCAGCAGGTCGCCCTTGTGCACTTCCTGGCCTTCCTGCACCGCGATCCGCGTCAGCACGCCCTCCACCTGGGGGCGGATCACCACGCTGTGCAGCGATTGCACGGTGCCGATGGCGCTGAGCAAACGCGGGACATCCTCGCGCTGCACGGCGATCACGCTGACCGGGATGGCGCTGGAGGCCATGGGGCGTGCCGCCTGCGGGCGCTTGTTGACGAACCATGCGGCGCCGGCCAGGAGGACGATGGCCAGGAGGACAAGCAGCGTTCGAGGGCTGGAGATTCGCATGCGTCAAAGGCGCCGACAGGAGTGAAGAGTAAGGGCTGCATACCCTTATATAGGACAGAACGGGTCGCCACCGTGACGGCTGGCTGTCACGAATGTCAGCTACGGATCGTTACGGATGGACGGTGATGGCGATAGGCCTTAATGCTGCTCTGGGTCAAGTTTCCGTCAAGGGGCCAAACGTAGTATCTGCGCCCTGCTTTCATACCCCCATCCGAACGACGAGCGCCTCTCGATGAAGAGCAATCTGCCTGTGACCGGTCGAAATGTGGATTACCCCGTGGATGCGAACATCCTGTCCACCACGGATCTGACGAGTGCCATCACCTACGCCAACGACGAGTTCATCCGCATCAGCGGGTTTTCCCGCGAGGAGCTGATCGGCAGCGCGCACCATATCGTGCGCCACCCGGACATGCCACCGGCGGCCTTCGAACATATGTGGCAGACCCTGAAGAAGGGACGCTCGTGGATGGGGTTGGTCAAGAACCGCTGCAAGAACGGCGATCACTATTGGGTCAGCGCCTTCGTTTCGCCGATCACCAGCCATGGCCAGACCGTCGAGTACCAGTCGGTGCGGACCAAGCCGAGCGCGGCGCAGATCGACGCGGCCGAGCGGTATTACGCGCGCTTGCGCAGTGGCCAGCGCAGCCTGGCGGAGCGCCTGCCGGCATTGGGCATGGGCACGCGCCTGTCCCTGGGCCTGGGCGCATTGCTGGCCGTGGTGATGGGCGGCAGCGAGCTTCTGCTGCCGGAGTTTCCCGGGCGGGCCGTAGCGCAGTGGGGAGTGTTCGCCGGACTTGCCGCGCTGATGATCAAACGGACCCTGAGCCCGCTGGAGCGCCTTGGCGCACGCGCCCGTGACATCGCCGACAACCCGCTGAGCCAGCGCCTGTACACCGGCCGTCGCGATACCGTGGGGCAGGTCGAGTTCGCCCTGCAGATGCTCGAAGCGCAGATCGGCGCGGTGGTCGGGCGCATCGGCGACACCTCCAGGCGCCTGGCCGGGCATACCGCCGAGCTGGCCAGCCATCTGCAACACAGCCATACCACCACCCTCGGCCAGCAGGGCGATGCCGACCAGGTCGCCGAAGCGATCAACCGCATGGCGGCGCGAGTCGCCGAGGTCGCCAACAGTGCCCAACAGGCCTCGAAGGCGGCGGACCAGGCCGAAGGCGAGACCCAGGTCGGGCATCAACTGGTAGACCAGAGCCGTAGCACCATCCTGCAACTGGCGGGTGTCCTGGCCGAGGCGACCGACGTTGTCCACACCCTGGAAAACCACAGCGAAGAGATTTCCGGCGTGCTGGAGGTTATCCACAGCATTGCCGAGCAAACCAACCTGCTGGCCCTGAACGCAGCGATAGAGGCGGCGCGGGCCGGGGATCACGGGCGTGGCTTTGCAGTGGTGGCCGATGAAGTCCGCGGCCTGGCCCAGCGCACCGCGCAATCGACCGGTGAGATCCAGCGCATGATCACCATGCTGCAGAACGGCGCCCGGGATGCAGTGCAGGCGATGCAGCAGAGCAGCGACCATGCCGGCCAGAGCGTCGAGCAGGCCCAGCACGCCACCCAGGCGCTGCACGGCATCAGCCAGCGGGTCAACCAGATCAGCGAGATGAGCCTGCAGATCGCCTCTGCGGTGGAGCAGCAGAGCCTGGTCAGCGAAGACATCAACCGCAATATCATCAGCATCCGCCAGGCCAGCGAGCAAAGCGTCACGGCGGGCCAGCGCGGTCATTCCACGGCCAGCGACGTGGCCGGGCTCGCCGAAGACCTGCGCCGCCTGGCCGAAGAGTTCTGGTGCCGGCGCCAGTAATGCCGGATCAGAACCCGATGAAGCTGTAGTGTCCGGCGCTGGTGCCGGTGACCCTGGCCCCTGCCGAGCCGAGTTTTCCGGCAAGGTCGCCATCTTCCACGTGCAGGATCCACTCGGCGAGAGCCGCCTCGGTGTCGGCGGCGGTATCGCGCATGGCCTGGCGCAGCGCGCCGGTGTCCGGCAGGTAGGCGGTAAAACCGTTGCCTTTCAGTGCGCTGGTGTCGATGCCCAGGCGCTGGCAGATCAAGGCCTTGTTGCGAATATCGTCGCGGTCGGCCTGGCGCGAGCGTTCGATCAGTTCCATCAGCGTCGGATCCAGCACGCGCTCGCGGTGAATCAGCACCTCGCCGTCTTCCCAGGCTTCCGGCGGGCAGTCCTTGGCCTGCGGGCGCAGCGGGATATGCGGATTGATCTCCATCGGGTAGATGCGGCAGACCAGCGGGCGTCGCTCGTAGATCATGCAGCGCAGCTCGGCGTCGAGGTTGCGGCACGGGCCCGGATTGAAGGCAGCGAAGGTGATGGCGACATACGCCTCGGTGTCGCCGCAGGGCACGGCGCAGGAGCGACGGCGGGCGTGGTCCTGTTGTTCGGCGGGCAGCCCGATGCCGTTGGCGAGGAAGGCCTCGACCAGCACGATGACCTGGCCGCCGTCATCGATCCACTGTTGCGCTTCGCCCAGGGTCAGGGGGACATGGTGGCCTGTGCAACAACGGCCGCAGCCGGTGCAGTGGAAGCGGGTGGTATCGGAGGCGCTGTTCACGGTTTCCCTGGGGTCCATTCAGTGACGTAGGCGCTCTTCTGGCGCCGGTCGTAGAGGCACAGTTCGGTGCCCTTGCGGTTGTTCATGTGCTTTTGCGGGTAGCGGCCCTGCAGAAGCAGCGCAGAATAGCCGCTGCGGTCATCGAATTCGGCGCTCTTGCCCAGGGCGCGGACGTCCTTGAGCTGGCTGGCCGCGGTGCAGGCGCGCAGCAGTTGCTTGTCGTGCTCGGCCCAGGCCTGGTCGCTGGAAGCGTGGGCGAGAGGGGCAAGCAGAAGCAGGCTGAGGATGGCGGCTTTCATGAGGGAAGTGGCTCCTCTGGGGGCTGAGTGCCGGAGTATGCCAGAGGGAACTGATGGATGGCGTTACACGGACCCTATGGGAGCGGGTTCACCCGCGATTACGGTAGTGGACTCACTGTCGCAATCGCGGCGGTTCGGCGCTCCGATGAACCCGCTCCCACAGGGTCCGCTGAGCTTTTTATCTTTCGGTAAAGGCCACGGTCCGCGCCGCAACGATCAGGCAGTCGGTCAGCTCCGGCGAGGAGAATTTGGTCAACACCGCATTAGCCCCGGCTGCCTTGGCTTTTTCACTGTTCATCGCACTGTCCAGCGAGGTGTGCAGCAGCACATAGAGATGCTGGAAATCCGGTGTTTCGCGCAAGGTGCGGGTGAACGAGTAGCCATCCATTTCCGACATCTCGATATCCGAGACCACCACGTCGATTTCCTGCTCGGTGCCCTGCAGGTCCAGCAATACCGCAATGGCGTCCTTGGCACTGCGCGCCGTGTGGCACTCCAGCCCGAGCCCGCGAAGGGTGTAGACCGACTGCTGCAGCGCCACCTGGCTGTCATCCACCACCAGGATGTTGGTGGCCTTGAGGATGGCGGCGTCCTCTTCGCTGATCTGCGCAGGCGCTTCCTGGTGCTGGGCCGGGGTGATGGTGTGGATGACTTTCTCGATGTCCAGCACCTGCACCAGGGTGTCGTCGATCCGGGTCACGCCGGTAATGAACGACTTCTCCCCCGAGCCATAGGGCGGCGGGCGGATGTCGGTGCTCTTGCAGTGGACGATGCGCGCCACCGCCTGTACATGCAGGCCCTGTTTGGAGCGGCTGATATCGGTGACGATCAGGCAGCCACCGTCAGGATCGGCCAGTGGCCGCTCACCGATGGCGCGGGACAGGTCGATCACCGGCAGCGAGTTGCCGCGCAGGGTCGCCACGCCCTTGACGTGGGGATGGGCCTCGGGCAGGCGGGTCAAGGGCGGGCAGGGAATGATCTCGCTGACCTTGAGCAGGTTGATCGCCATCAGCTTGCCGCTGCGCAAGGTGAAGAGCAGCAGCGACAGCGAGTCCGCGCGGGTTTTTTGCGAGAACATAGAAACCTTCGTGCGTAGAGGATGGATTCGGGGGCTTGTGCCGGGTTATCGACCCGAGCGCGCCGCCCTTTAGCATATTCGTAAATCAGCGCAGGCCAAGCCGGCGCGCCAGGCGCGCGAGGTTGGCACGGTCCAGGCCCAGTTCGCGTGCCGCGCTGGCCCAGTTGTGCTGGTGGCGTTCCAGGCATTGGCCGATCAACTGGCGCTGGTAGTTGTCCAGGGCCAGGCGCAGGTCGCCGCCGCGTTCCCCGTCGCGGCTGACCGGCGGCGGTGTCGCGGATGGCGTGGTGACGCCAGGCAGGTCCAGGTCGGCGGCGTCGAGGGTCAGGATGCGCGGCCGGTCCCGATGCTGCCCCAGCGCCTTGAGCGCCGAGCGCCCGATCAGGTGTTCCAGTTCGCGCACATTGCCCGGCCAGTCGTAGGCCAGCAACGCGGCCTGGGCCTCTGCGCTCAGGCGCAGGCTGTTGAGGCCCATGCGCGAACGGTTCTGTTCGAGGAAGTAGCCGGCCAGCAGCAACACATCGCGACCGCGTTCGCGCAGGGCTGGCACCGGCAAGGGATAGACGCTCAGGCGATGATAGAAATCGGCGCGATAACGACCGGCACGGACTTCCTCGGCCAGGTCGCGGTTGGTGGCAGCGATCAGGCGCACATCGACGCGGTGCTCCTGGTCCGAGCCGAGGCGCTGCAACTGGCCGCTCTGCAGGACCCGCAACAGTTTCGCCTGGACCATCAGCGACAGTTCGCCCACTTCATCGAGGAACAGCGTGCCGCCGTTGGCCAGCTCGAACTTGCCGCGCCGCTCGCCCACGGCACCGGTAAAGGCGCCGCGCACATGACCGAACAATTCGCTTTCCACCAGGGTGTCGGGCAATGCCGCGCAGTTGAGGCTGATCAGCGGCTTGTCGGCACGCGACGAGGCCTGGTGGATGGCCTGGGCCACCAGTTCCTTGCCGACCCCGGTCTCGCCGGTGACCAGCACGGTCAGGTCGCTGCCGCCGACCAGGCGGATCTCTTCCAGCAGGCGCTTATGCGCCTTGCTCTGGCCGATCAGTTCCTTGGCCTGCTGGTCGCTGGCCTGGCGATAGACCTCGGCGCGCAGGGCCAGGCCTTCGATACGCTGGGCCACGTTGACCGTGGCCGCCGCCAGGCTGGCGAAGGCTTGCAGGGAGTCCAGCTCGGCTTGCCGGAAGCTGTCCGGCTGCAGCGCATCGAGGGTCAGCAAGCCCCAGGGCCGCTCATCGACGAACAGCGGGCAGCCCATGCAGTCATGGACCTCCAGTTGCTGGTGCAGGCCCTCGACCAGGCCGTCGTAGGGGTCGGGCAGTTCGCTGTCGCTGGCAAAGCGGGTCGGCCCGTTGCGGCTGAGCAAGGCGGCGAAGCGCGGGTGCTCGCTGACCCGAAAGCGCCGACCCAGGGTGTCGGCGCTGAGACCGTCCACGGCCAGGGGCACCAGCCACTCGCCGTCCAGGCGCAGCAGCGCGGCGGCATCGCAGGGCAGCAAGGCGCGCATGGCCTGCAGCAGGCGGCGGTAGCGCTCGCGTTCGGGCAGGTCGCGGGACAGATCGCTGACCAGGGGGAGGAGGGCGGTAAGCAGAGGGGTTGAGGTCATAATGACTCCATGTAGTCGTAATGACTCTAGCAGACTTGCGTCATTTTGACTTTATTGGGGCGCAAATGCCCGATTTCATTGGCCTTTGTCGTTGGCATGGATTCTGAAACGCACTTGCCAGTATTTACACAGAAGCCCATCAGGCTCAGGAGTCGTTTCATGCTGACCGCCGAAGACCGTGCAATCATCAAGGCCACCGTTCCGCTGCTGGAAAGCGGTGGGGAAGCCCTGACCACCCATTTCTACAAGATGATGCTCAGCGAGTACCCCGAGGTACGCCCGCTGTTCAACCAGGCCCACCAGGCCAGCGGCGATCAGCCCCGGGCGCTGGCCAACGGCGTGCTGATGTACGCCCGGCACATCGACCAGCTGGAGCAACTGGGCGGGCTGGTCGGGCAGATTGTCAACAAGCATGTGGCCTTGCAGATACTTCCGGAGCATTACCCGATCGTCGGGGCCTGCCTGCTGCGCGCCATCGAGGAAGTGCTCGGCCGCGAGATCGCCACGCCGCAGGTGCTGAAGGCCTGGGGCGCGGCTTATCAGCAACTGGCGGATATCCTGATCGGTGCCGAAGAAGGCCTGTACCAACAGAAGGAGCAGGCCAAGGGCGGCTGGCGCGGCGCGCGGGCTTTCACGCTGGTCGAGCGCGTCGAGGAGAGCGCCGAAATCGTTTCCTTCTACTTCGCTCCGGTCGATGGCCAGCCGGTGCTGGTGGCCGAGCCGGGCCAGTACATCGGCCTGCAACTGCTGATCGATGGCGTCGAGCAGCGCCGCAACTATTCGCTGTCGAGCCTGGGCGACGGTCGCCTGTACCGCATCAGCGTCAAGCGCGAGGCGGACGGCAAGGTGTCCAATTACCTGCATGACCATTTCAAGGTCGGCGACCGGATCAACCTGTTCCCGCCGGCGGGGGACTTCACCCTGGCCGCCAGCGACAAGCCGCTGGTGCTGATCAGCGGCGGCGTTGGAATAACCCCGACCCTGGCCATGCTCGACAAGGCGCTGGAAAGCGGACGGCAGATCCATTTCATCCATTGCGCGCGCAACGGCGGGGTGCATGCGTTCCGTGAGCATGTCGATGCCCTGGCGGCACGTCATCCGCAGCTCAAGCGCTTCTATTGCTATGACGTGGATGATGGCGTGAGTTTGCCGGGGGATGCGCTGGGGCCGTTGAGCCAGGACCAGTTGGATCGGTGGCTGCCGGCCGAGCGTGACCTGGATGCCTACTTCCTCGGGCCCAAGGGCTTCATGGCCGCGGTCAAGCGCCACCTGAAAGCGCTGCGGGTGCCGGAAGGGCAGAGCCGCCATGAGTTCTTCGGGCCGGCTGCTGCCTTGGAGTAACCATTAGTAGCAGGATCTCCGCGGATGTGTGGGAGCGGGTGAACCCGCTCCCACAGGATTCGGTGGTGTCTTCAACGCCCATTAATCCTGTTTTAATCCCCTTCCTCTTCACTGCCACCCTGCGCCTGCGTTTTTCACGCCGACTTCACCTTCGATCTTCCGTCTGCCTGTAGACTTTCCGCCGGCGCACCGTCATCTTGTGCGCCCCGCGGCTTTCGCGTGGCCGCGAGTCGATCCATTTAAACGTGAAGGGAATGGCAATGAACGAGCAAACGCAGCGCCTGAATCGGGAACGGCGCTTCCTGGTCCTGCTGGGCGTGATCTGTCTGGCATTGATCGGCGGCGCACTCTATATGCAGATCGTCCTGGGCGAGGCGCCGTGCCCGTTGTGCATCCTGCAGCGCTATGCATTGCTGCTGATCGCCCTGTTCGCCTTCATCGGCGCCGCCATGCCCGGCCGGCGCAGCCTGACGATCTTCGAGGGCCTGGTGGTGCTCAGCGCCCTGGGCGGAGTCGCCGCTGCCGGCAACCATGTCTATATCCTCGCCAATCCGTCCGTCAGTTGCGGCATCGATACCCTGCAACCGATCGTCGACGGCCTGCCCCTGGCCTCGGTGCTGCCGCTGGTGTTCCAGGTCGACGGTTTCTGCACCACACCATACCCGCCTGTATTGGGACTTTCCCTTGCACAATGGGCACTTGTAGCATTCGTCCTGACTGCCGTCCTGGTGCCGCTGGGCATCTGGCGCAACCGTCGCCAGGGTTAGACAAAAGTCATGTTTTGACGCAAGTCCCTTGTGCCATGAAATTTCCCACAGTGCGCACAGGGCGATTGACTTGCGTCAACCCGAAACCCTTGTAGGACGGGCGTTCCAGCGCTAATGGAGCGGGTGCGACAAACTGTCGCGAAACTGATTTTTCGGGCTGGATTATTACACTTCCTGTAAAAGACTGTTGCTCAATAAGTCATAGTCAAGGGGGGGCGACCTATCTACAATCGCCCCCAATTTCCGTTCGGCACTGCTTGCAAGTCGCAGTTTCAAAGGCTCCGCAGCCTTTCTTGCTGACTTCGACGAGCATCGCCTGCGGCGATGCCGGGCTGACTCCCCTCCGTGATTTTCCGCACCAAATGGACTTGGTCTGAAATACAGGCCTGTTGCCTACGAAGTCAGAACAATAACCACGCACCACCCAAGGTTTATGCCGAGCAGCGACGCTCCTCAAGGTATGACCTTATTCGCCCGTAAATGCTGACACCAGGCAGGAAGAAGTGTTGGCGACCAAAACACAAATTGCATTGAAGCAAGCTGATCTAGAGGTCGTGAGATGAGTAAAAAGCGTTACCCCAGACTGTTTGGCATTCTGCCCTTTTTAGGCATGCTTTTACTCAGTGGGTGCAACTGGACCCTGCTCGACCCGAAAGGTCAGGTCGGCATTGAGCAAAAGAACCTGATCCTGATCGCCTTCGGCCTGATGCTGCTGGTGGTCGTCCCGGTCATCTGCATGACCCTGGCGTTCGCCTGGAAGTACCGCGCATCCAACAAGGCTGCCAAGTACACCCCGGACTGGTCGCACTCGACCAAGATCGAAGTGGCGGTCTGGACCATCCCGGTCCTGATCATCATCGCCCTGGGTATCGTCACCTACAAAACCACCCATGAGCTGGACCCGTATCGTCCGCTGGTTTCCGACGTGAAGCCGGTGCAGATCGACGTGGTCGCCCTGGACTGGAAGTGGCTGTTCATCTACCCGGAACAAGGCATCGCCACCGTCAACAAGATCGTCTTCCCGGCCAATACCCCGGTCAACTTCCGCGTGACCTCCGACGCCGTGATGAACTCGTTCTTCATCCCTGCGCTGGGTGGCCAGATCTACGCGATGGCCGGCATGACCACCAAGCTGCACCTGATCGCCAACGAGAACGGCGAGTTCGACGGTATCTCGGCGAACTACAGCGGTGCAGGCTTCACCGGCATGAAATTCAAGGCAGTCGCCACCTCCCAGGCCGATTTCGAGGCGTGGGTGAACGAAGTCAAGCAGTCGCCTAAGCAGCTGGACAAAGCTGAGTACGAGGCCTTGGCCAAACCGAGCGAAAACAATCCAGTCGCGCTGTACAGCGTGGCGCCGGCCGACCAGTTCCAGACCATCGTCGACAAGTACGAAGGCATGAACCGCGGCAAGCCGGTGGTACACGAGAAGGCCGAGCACAAAGAAGCAGCGGCCACTACCGGTACCGAAGGGATGGACGTGAGTATGCATTCAGCTGCCGGGGCAGAGGAGTAAGAGATGTTCGGTAAATTAAGTCTGGACGCGATCCCGTATCACGAGCCGATCGTCATGGTGACCCTCGCCATGATCGCGCTCGGCGGTATCGCGTTGTTCGCGGCAATCACCTATTTCAAGAAGTGGACCTACCTCTGGTCCGAGTGGCTGACCTCGGTCGACCACAAGAAGATCGGCGTGATGTACATCATCGTCGCCATGCTGATGCTGATCCGCGGCTTCGCCGACGCGATCATGATGCGTACCCAGCTCGCGGCTGCCACCGGTGGCGCCGAGGGCTACCTGCCGCCTGAACACTATGACCAGATCTTCACCGCCCACGGTGTGATCATGATCATCTTCATGGCGATGCCATTCTTCACCGGCCTGATGAACCTGGCGCTGCCGCTGCAGATCGGCGCCCGCGACGTGGCCTTCCCGTTCCTCAACTCCCTGAGCTTCTGGCTGCTGGTGTCCGGCGTTGCGCTGGTCAACATCTCCCTGGGCGTGGGCGAGTTCGCCAAGACCGGCTGGGTGGCCTATCCGCCGCTGTCGGGTATCCAGTACAGCCCGGGTGTCGGGGTTGACTACTACATCTGGGCACTCCAGTTGTCGGGTCTGGGTACGACGCTGACCGGTGTGAACTTCCTGGTGACCGTGCTGAAAATGCGCGCCCCTGGCATGAAACTGATGGACATGCCGATCTTCACCTGGACCTGCACCTGGGCCAACGTCCTGATCGTGGCTTCGTTCCCGATCCTGACCGCTGCCCTGGCCCTGCTGACCGTTGACCGTTATCTGGACTTCCACATCTTCACCAACGAGCTTGGTGGGAACCCGATGATGTACGTCAACCTGTTCTGGGCGTGGGGTCACCCTGAGGTGTACATCCTGATCCTGCCGGCCTTCGGCGTGTTCTCGGAAGTGACCTCGACCTTCACCGGCAAGCGCCTGTTCGGTCACCACTCGATGATCTACGCATCGGGCGCGATCGCGGTACTGGGCTTTGCGGTCTGGCTGCACCACTTCTTCACCATGGGTTCGGGCGCCAGCGTCAACACCTTCTTCGGTCTGGCGACGATGCTGATCTCGATCCCGACCGGCGTGAAACTGTTCAACTGGCTGTTCACCATCTACCAGGGCCGCCTGCGCTTCACCGCGCCAGTACTCTGGACCCTGGGCTTCATGGTCACCTTCTCCATCGGTGGCATGACCGGCGTTCTGCTGGCCGTTCCAGGTGCTGACTTCGTGCTGCACAACAGCCTGTTCGTGATCGCCCACTTCCACAACGTGATCATCGGCGGTGCGGTCTTCGGCTACGTGGCGGGCTTCGCCTTCTGGTTCCCGAAAGCCTTCGGTTTCACCCTGAACGAGAAGTGGGGCAAGGCTGCCTTCTGGTTCTGGATCTCCGGCTTCTACGTGGCCTTCATGCCGCTGTACGCCCTGGGCTTCATGGGTATGACCCGTCGTCTGAACCACTCGGACAACCCTGCCTGGGAACCGTACCTGTACGTTGCCGTGGTCGGCGCCGTGCTGATCCTGTTCGGTATCGCTTGCCAGCTGATCCAACTGTACGTGTCGATCCGCGATCGCAAGGACAACCTGGACGTCACCGGCGACCCATGGGGCGGCCGTACCCTGGAATGGTCGACTTCGTCGCCACCAGCGTTCTACAACTTCGCCACCATGCCTGAGAAAGTCGGCCTGGATGCCTGGCACGAAGCCAAGGAAGCCGGCGTTGCGTACAAGGTTCCGGCCAAGTACGAAGCGATCCACATGCCGAACAACACCTCCACCGGTGTGTTCATGGGCCTGTTCCTGACCATCTTCGGCTTTGCCTTCATCTGGCACATCTGGTGGCTGGTCGGCGTCAGCCTGTTCGCCACCGTCGCAGTCTTCGTTCGCCACGCTGCGCGTGACGACCAGGGCTACATGGTTCCGGCCGAGGAAGTGGCGCGCATCGAAGGTGAGCGCATGAAAGCCCTGGGTCTGGCCACTGGTGCGCCTGCCGGTGCACGTGTCGAATCGTTTGAGCGGGTTTAATCAATGTCCAGTCATGTAATCAACGCAGATGCTCATGGTCACGACCATGGGCATGACGATCACCACCACGACTCGAGCCAGATGACCGTATTCGGTTTCTGGCTGTACCTGATGACCGACTGCATCCTGTTTGCGTCGATCTTCGCCACCTACGCGGTGCTGTCCGGCAACTTCGCCGGCGGCCCGTCGGGTCATGACATTTTCGAACTGAACTACGTACTGGTCGAAACCGCGCTGCTGCTGTTCTCCAGTATCACCTTCGGTTTCGCCATGCTGCAGATGTACAAAGGCAACAAGGGTGGCGTGCTGGCCTGGCTGGCAATCACCTGGCTGCTGGGTGCAGGCTTCATCGGCATGGAAGTCAACGAGTTCCACCTGCTGATCAGCGAAGGCTTCGGCCCTAGCCGCAGCGGCTTCCTGTCTGGCTTCTTCGCCCTGGTCGGCACCCACGGTCTGCACGTGACCGCGGGCCTGATCTGGATGGCGATCATGATGTACCAGATCAACAAGGACGGTATCACCAACACCCACAAGACCCGCATGAGCTGCCTGAGCCTGTTCTGGCACTTCCTGGACGTGGTCTGGATCTGCGTGTTCACCGTCGTGTACCTGATGGGGGTTCTGTAAATGGCTAACGCACACAACAGCCACGGCCACGACGAAGCCAACCACGGCAGCGTCAAGTCGTACGCCATCGGCTTCATCCTGTCGGTGATCCTCACCGTCATTCCGTTCGGCCTGGTGATGTACCCGACCCTGCCGAAGGACATGACCCTGCTGATCATCGTTGCCTTCGCAGTGATCCAGATCGTGGTGCACCTGTACTACTTCCTGCACCTGGACAGCTCGAAGGCAGCACGTTCCAACGTGACGTCGTTCCTGTTCACCGGCCTGGTCATCGCCCTGCTGGTCGGCCTGTCGCTGTGGATCATGTTCAGCATCCACACCAGCATGATGGCGAAGTGAGGTAATCCGGCATGTCCCTGAAACACTTTATCCAGATCACCAAACCGGGAATCATCTTCGGTAACGTGTTGTCCGTGGCGGGCGGTTTCTTCCTCGCTGCGGCAGGGCATGTCGATTTCATGCTGTTCCTCGCCACGGTGATTGGTACCTCGCTGGTCGTAGCGTCCGGTTGCGTCTTCAACAACTGGATCGACCGCGACATCGACATCAAGATGGAGCGCACCAAGAACCGCGCAATGGTTCAAGGTGCGATCTCGTCGCCGGTAGCCCTGGCCTACGGCACCCTGCTCGGGGTTGCCGGCCTGGGCCTGCTGTTGTTCAAGGCCAACGCCCTGGCGGCCTTGTTCGGCCTGATCGGCTTCATCATCTACGTCGGTTTCTACAGCCTGTACCTCAAGCGCAAGTCGGTGCACGGCACCCTGGTTGGCAGCCTGTCCGGTGCCATGCCTCCGGTGATCGGCTACTGCGCCGTGAGCGGCACCTTCGACCTGGCTGCGCTGACCCTGCTGGTGATGTTCAGCCTGTGGCAGATGCCGCACTCGTACGCGATCGCGATCTTCCGCTTCAACGACTACCGCGCCGCGTCGATTCCGGTCCTGCCGGTCGCCCGTGGCGTGGCGGCGGCGAAGAAGCAGATCATCTGGTACATCGTGGCCTTCCTGGTCGCCACCCTGATGCTCACCATTGGCGGCTACGCCGGCCTGAGCTACCTGGCCGTCGCGGCGGCCATGGGCCTGTACTGGTTGTACATGGCCTGGGGCGGCAACAAGGTGGCCGATGACCGCCTATGGGCGCGCAAGGTATTCGCCTTCTCCATCTTCACCATCACTGCCCTGAGCGTGATGATGTCGGTGGATACCCGCACCCCGGCGGAAGTGCTGATGACCTACGTGCAATAAGCACCGACGGTTGACGAAAACGCCCCGGCGCCGAGAGGTTCCGGGGCGTTTTTGTTTGTCTTGAGGGCCTCATCGCCGGCAACGCCGGCTCCCACTGGTTCAGCGGTGCACACGATACCTGTGGGAGCCGGCGTTGCCGGCGATGAGGCCAGTGGGGTCACCACAGGGTCTATGAAATAACGCTTTACAAGAATCCACCCCCGGCCCTATCTTTCAGCCTCGGCCACAGGAGTGGCCAACGTCGCTCGGACGGTTCCGGGCGCTTACGTCTTCGAGGAAATCATGGCCGAACAAGGTTCGCCGCGCCGTTTTGCGCGCATCGATCGTCTCCCCCCCTACGTCTTCAACATCACCGCCGAACTCAAGATGGCCGCGCGCCGTCGTGGCGAGGACATCATCGACCTGAGCATGGGCAACCCCGACGGGGCCACGCCGCCGCATATCGTCGAGAAGCTGGTGCAGGTCGCCCAGCGTGAAGACACCCACGGCTATTCCACTTCCCGAGGCATCCCCCGTCTGCGCCGCGCGATTTCGCGCTGGTACGAGGAGCGCTACAAGGTCGAGATCGACCCCGAGAGCGAAGCCATCGTTACCATCGGCTCCAAGGAAGGCCTGGCACACCTGATGCTGGCTACCCTGGACCACGGCGACACGGTGCTGGTGCCCAACCCCAGCTACCCGATCCACATCTACGGTGCGGTAATCGCCGGCGCCCAGGTGCGTTCGGTGCCGCTGGTCCCGGGCGTGGACTTCTTCGCCGAGCTGGAGCGGGCCATCCGCGAGTCCATTCCGAAACCGAAGATGATGATCCTCGGCTTCCCCTCGAACCCTACGTCGCAGTGCGTGGAGCTGGACTTCTTCGAGCGGGTGGTTGAACTGGCCAAGCAGTATGGCGTGCTGGTGATCCACGACCTGGCCTATGCCGACATCGTCTACGACGGCTGGAAAGCCCCGTCGATCATGCAGGTGCCGGGAGCCAAGGATATCGCGGTGGAGTTCTTCACCCTGTCCAAGAGCTACAACATGGCTGGCTGGCGGATCGGCTTCATGGTCGGCAATCCGGAGCTGGTCAGCGCCCTGGCGCGGATCAAGAGCTACCACGACTACGGCACCTTCACTCCGCTGCAGGTCGCGGCCATCGCCGCCCTTGAAGGCGACCAGCAGTGCGTGCGCGACATCGCCGAGCAGTATCGCCAGCGCCGCAACGTGCTGGTCAAGGGCCTGCACGAGATCGGCTGGATGGTCGAGAACCCCAAGGCATCGATGTACGTCTGGGCCAAGATTCCCGAGCAATACAAGCATCTCGGCTCCCTGGAGTTTTCCAAGAAGCTGCTGGCCGAAGCCAAGGTCTGCGTGTCGCCGGGCATCGGCTTCGGTGACTACGGCGACGATCACGTGCGCTTCGCCCTGATCGAGAACCAGGACCGGATCCGCCAGGCTGTGCGTGGCATCCGCCAGATGTTCCGGGCCGACGGCATCGAGGCGCCGAAAACCGCCAAACCGGCCAAGGTCTGAGGTACGCCCGAGAGGCCCGAAGCCCCCGTGATACGGGCGCTTCGGGCCTTTTTCCTTCCGCCGGTCGGGCGCCCGGATTTCTTTTCGTCACCCCCTTCTCAACGGCGTGGCATCGCATAGAATTGGCGACGGGATTCTCCCCATAACAATTCTTGCTCCCCCCCTCCCGACATCATGTCCGATACCCATCCTTGCTTGAGCTGTGGCGCCTGCTGCGCGCATTTCCGTGTGTCCTTCTTCTGGGGCGAATGCACCTCGGCCGGCGGTTGCGTGCCGGATGACCTGGTGGTGCAGATCACCCCGAGCCGGGTCGCGATGATCGGCACCGATGCCAAGCCGACGCGTTGCATTTCCCTGTCGGGCGAGGTGGGCAAGGCGGTCGCCTGCACCATGTACGAACAGCGTTCCAGCCCATGCCGGGAATTCGAGGCGTCCTGGGAAAACGGCGAACACAATCCGCGTTGCGACGACGCCCGCGCCGCCCATGGCCTGCCGCCGTTGCAGCCATTCGATTTCGAGATGGGCTCGACCGCGGCCTGACCGCTATTGGCTGGAGCGGGTGCCCCACTGCACCACCAGCATGCCCACCACGATCAGCCCGACCCCCAGCAGCCGAGCCAGGTTGACCGGGCGCTCGGGCAGGCCCATCAGGCCCCACTGGTCGATGGCCAGCGATGACAGCACCTGGCCGGCAATCACGCAGACGATGAAACCCGCTGCGCCGAGCTTGGGCGTCAGGATCAGCGCAGCAGTGATATAGACCACGCCTGCCACCCCACCGAACCATGCCCACCAGGGGGCCTGGCCCAGTGCCGCCACTTGCGGCATCGGTGCGCGCATCAGCCAGAGCGCGGGCAATACCATCAGCACACTGACTGCGAGCGAAACCAGCGTGGCCCATAGCGGATGACCAAGCAGGCGACCTAGCGCAGCGTTGCTTCCGGCCTGGAACGGCACGGCAGCTCCGGCGAGCAGGGCGATCAGCGGCAGCGCTACGACAGCGGGGGCGATGTTGAGATTCATGGCGGACTCCTTGATACGCACGATGGGCATAAGGCAGTCTTGGTTATCCACAGGCTGGATGGAAATTCGAATTTTGCACGGGGACTATTCGTCATATGGATGATCTGCGCCGTATCGACCTCAATCTGTTGCTGACCCTGCATGCCCTTCTGGCCGAGCAGCATGTTTCCCGTGCCGCCTTGCGCCTGCATCGCAGCCAGCCGGCGGTGAGCCATGCGCTGGCGCAGTTGCGCGATATCTTTGCCGATCCGTTGCTGGTACGCCGGGGAGGGCGCTTGCAGCCCACGGCCCGTGCCCTGGAGTTGGCCCAGCCGCTCAGGGAGGCATTGCAGCAACTCGATGCCTTGCTCAGCAGTCCCGGCTTCGATCCGCTGCGGGCGCGGCGCAGTTTTCGCCTGGCGATGTCGGACTATGGCGCGAGGGTTGTCCTGCCCCGTCTGGTTCGTGCGTTGCGCGTCGAGGCGCCGGAGGTGGATCTGGTGGTGACCCAGGGCAGTCGCGAAGCGATGCTCAGCCAGTTGTTCGATGGCGAAATCGATCTGGCGCTTGGGGTCTTTCCGACCCTGGCCGCGCCGTTGCGTGCGCAGACCCTGTTCGAGGAAAGCTTCGCCTGCCTGGCCGACCGCGACACCCTGCCGGCCCGTGGCGGGCTGACCTTGGCGCAGTGGCTGGCCCGTCCTCATGTGCTGGTGGCGATGCGACCCGGTACCGACAACGAGATCGACCTTGCCTTGGCCGCCTTGGGAGAGCAACGGCGTGTTGCGCTGGCGATGCCGCACTGGATCGCTGCCACCGAAGTGCTGGCCGGGACCGATCTGGTGCTCACCGTCGCCCGCCGCAACCTGTTGCGCCCGCCCCGTGGGCTACGCTGTTTCGCACCACCCCTGCCGATCCGTGCCTTTGGCTTCCAGCAGGCCTGGCACGAGCGCCGTGAGGGTGATGCGGCCCATCGCTGGCTGCGGGCTCAAGTGACCCGCGCCTGCCTGCTGGAACCTGTTGAATCCTCAATTACCTGACACGGAGTGTGCCGATGAACCTTGGAATCCTCGCCCTGGCCCTGCTCGCGGCCAGCCCGCTGGCCCAAGCCGACAGTTACAGCCAGTGCATGAAGGGCGCCAGCACCACGGCGGCCATGAGCGAATGCTCCGGCGCCGAGCTGAAGCGCCAGGATGATCGTCTGAACCAGAACTACAAGGCAGCCATGGGCAGCCTCGGGGAAGAACAGAAGGGCAAGCTCAGGGATGCCCAGCGCAAATGGGTGGCGTACCGGGATGCCAATTGCGGGATGTACTACAGCATGACCGGTGGCACCATCGATCGGCTCAACGGGATTGGCTGCGAGGTGGACATGACCAAACAGCGGGCCGGGGAGCTGGAGAACTTGCCGGAGCATTGAGGGCAATCGCGTACCCTGTGGGAGCGGGTTCACCCGCGATCGCAATGGTGAATTCACTACCGCAATCGCGGCGGTTCGGCGCTCCGATGAACCCGCTCCCACAGGGTACGCGTACACCAAAGAAAAAGCCCCTGGCCACAAGGCCAGGGGCTTTTTCATTTACCGTCTCGCGTTGCTGTTCTTACGTTCAACCCAGCCGTTCGAGGAATTCCTCTTGCAGCAGCGCGTCATTGGCGCTGATCTCTTGCTGGGTGACGGCGCGTTTGCTGCGCAGCTTGCCGTAGAAATGCTCCAGGGCGTTGTTCAGTTTCGATGCTGCACCCTCGATGGCCTGCTCCAGTGTGGCGGCCTTGTGGGTTACGGAAATCGGGTGATGGCCTTTTGGGCGTGCCTCCATCTGGCAACGTTTGTCGTGGGGACCGGGCTTGTCGCCGTTCTCGTCCCTCAGGTGGACCTCGACCCGGGTGACCCCGTCGTCAAAGCGTTCGAGCGTACTTTCAACCGTGCTGCGTACCCACTGTTCCAGCCGGATGTTGCCTTGAATATGGTTGTCGCTGTTGACCTGGATTTGCATGATTCCAATCCTTATTCAGCTAGCTCGCAAGAGGCACCGGAGGCCGGGTTGCCTTGGAATTCGTTGCCTCTTGCTTACAACTTCGGGCAGATCGAAGCGGATTTCAACCCCCTAAAAAATAAAAATATTTTGTTTCAATCGGGTTGGGAAACAGGGGTAGGATCAGGGAGATAAGTGCATAGCGCGTTTCTCTCGTTGAAAAGGAAACCTGTGCTCCGGCAGTCGGACGGTGAGTGGCGACCTGTCAGATAGCTTTGATTCTGAGAATCCTTATCATTTATATTAGGCGTCTTTCCGTCCCGGACGCCCCGTCATGAAGAGCACTGCCGTCGGCTTGCCCCTGAATTATCGCCTCGCCGTGACCTCGCGTTGCCTCGCCGCGCTGTTCGGCGGCTATGCCCTGGCGGCGATGGCCGGTGTGCTGCTCAGCCAATGGCTGCCGCTGCCCAGGGCCGATGCGGTGCAGGTGGGCATGATGAGCTCGTTCCTGTTCTACCTCGGTGCGTTCATCTGGGCGTTCGCCAGCCACAGCGCCTGGCGGGCCTGGCTGGGCATCCTGTTGCCGAGCCTGGTGCTGGGCACGATCAATGGCTTGACGTACTGGGTGGCGCGGCCATGAAAGAGGGCTTCCGCCAGGCGATGGCCTGGCTGCACACCTGGGCCGGGCTGATTTTCGGCTGGCTGCTGTTCGCCATCTTCCTCACCGGGACCATGTCCTACTTCAAGCCCGAGATCACCCGCTGGAGCCAGCCGGAAGTGCCGGTGCGGGCTCTGGATATCCCGCTGGCGCTAGGCAAGGCCCAGGATTACCTGCAACGCAACGCCAGCGACGCGCCGAACTGGTTCATCCAGCTCCCGGACGAGCGCACCCCGGGCATCACCGTCGGCTGGCGCGGCGGCGATGGCCAGCGCGGCTTTACCCGCAAGACCCTGGACGCCGCCACCGGCGAGGAAGTGCCGACCCGCGAAACCCGCGGTGGCGATTTCTTCTACCGCTTCCACTTCCAGCTGGAAATGCCTTATCCGTGGGGCCGCTGGCTGGCGACCTTCGCTGCGCTGATGATGCTGGTCGGGCTGGTCACCGGGATCATCACCCACAAGAAGATCTTCAAGGAGTTCTTCACCTTCCGTCCCGGCAAGGGCCAGCGCTCGTGGCTCGACGGGCATAACGCGATCGGCGTGCTGGTGTTGCCGTTCCACCTGATGATCAGCTACAGCAGCCTGGTGATCTTCATGTACATGGTCATGCCCGCGCCGATCCTTGCCGGTTATGACAACCAGGACAGCTATTTCAATGAGGTCTTCGGCGGCCGCGACCTGGTTGCCGCCTCCGGCGAGAAGGCCCCCATGCAGGCGCTGCCGCAGCTTTATGCGCGGCTGCTGGCGCAGGCCCCGGAAGCGAAGATCAGTTGGGTCGAAATCCAGCGCCCGGGCGACCGCAATGCCCAGGTGCTGTTCGTCCCCGATGGCCGCGAGCGGGTATCGGTGCAGCGCGGTGCCGGCTGGCGTTTCAACGGCGCCGACGGCAGCCTGGCCTGGAGTGCCCGTCCCGAGAGCGTCGCCGGGATCGTCAGCGGCGGCTTCTATGGCCTGCACATGGCCTCTTTCGCCGGCCCGCTGCTGCGCTGGTTGTATTTCTTCTTCGGCCTGGCCGGCACGGCGGTGATCGGCACCGGGCTGGTGATGTGGCTTGGCAAGCGCCAGCTCAAGCACGCCAGGAGCGGCACCCAGCCGTTCGAACTGCGCCTGGTGGAAGTGCTGAACATCGTCAGCATGAGCGGGCTGATCCTCGCCGTGGCCGGATTCTTCTGGGCCAACCGCCTGTTGCCGGTCGGCCTGGAAGGGCGGGCTCAGTGGGAAGTGAACCTGTTCTTCGGCGTCTGGCTCGCAAGCCTGCTGCATGCGCTGCTGCGTCCGGGGCGCCGCGCCTGGGGCGAGCAACTGGCGCTGGCGGCGCTGGCCTGGACAGCCTTGCCGCTGCTCAACGGGCTGACCACCGGCCAGGGCCTGAACCATTCGATTCCGGGTGGCGACTGGGCGATGGCCGGTTTCGACCTCACCGTGTTCGGCTGTGGCCTGCTGTTCGCCTGGACCGCCGCGAAAATGCTGCGCGAACCGCTACCGGCGGCCAGGCGCACGCCGAAAGCGGCCCGGACGCCGTACCTCGAAGCGGAGACGAACTGATGCTGGCGATCGCGTTGTTTGCCTTCGCCGGCTGCGCGGCGTTGTGTCTGGCCATGGACAAGCACTTCAGCGAACTGCTCGGGCGCAAACCCCGCCCCGGGCAAACCCTCGTCTTGCGCCTGGCCGGCTGGCTGCTCCTGGCCCTGGCCCTCGCCGCGGCAGTCAGGCACGCCGGCTGGGCGATCGGCCTGGCCGAACTGTTCGGCCTGCTGATGGCCAGCCTGTGCCTGTGGGTTTTCGCCTTGCCCTACCGGCCACGCTGGCTGCTCGGGTTGGCAGCGCTGAGCCTGGTGCTGGCGCCGTTTTCTGCGCTCGGGCTGATCTGACGCGATGGCCGAACCTCTCGATGACGCCCTGGCCCGGGCCCGTTTCCTCCAGGTATTCCTGGCCCAGCGCGGGCGCATGGAAAACCTGGTGAGGCGGCGGGTCGGTTGCCGGGCGACTGCGGCAGACCTGGTGCAGGAGCTGTTCCTGCGCTTCTGGCGGCGCCCGCAGATCGGGATCGAGGCCCTGGAAAGCTACCTGATGCGTTGTGCCGGCAATATCGCCATCGACCATCTGCGCAGCGAGGGCGCCCGCGAGCGAGTCAACGAAAGCCTCCCCGAGCCCCTTGAACTGCCGCAGGAAAGCCAGCCCGAGGCGGCATTCGAGGCCAGCAGCGACCTGCGCCGGATCGAGGCGGCCCTGCGCGAGCTGCCCGAGCGCACCCGGCAGATCTTTCTGCTCAACCGCATTCACGGGCGCACCTATGGCGAGATCGCCAAGGTCATGGCGCTTTCCCAAAGCGCGGTGGAAAAACACATGATGCGCGCCCTCGAAGCCTGCAAGGCGAGCATCGCCAACGAGCCCGTGCCGGTACGCAGGGCGCGCAAGCTCGGCGGTCTTGCAGCTGCGGCTTTCCTGCTGCTGATGCTCGGCAGCGGTGCCGGCTGGCATCCGGCGGACTGGCTGCGCGACCTTGGCGCGGACTATGTGGCGCCGGTCGGGCAGATACGCGAAGTGACCCTGGCCGACAACTCGCACCTGGTGCTGGACGCCGATACCGCCATCCGCGTCGATTTCAGCCACGGCCAGCGTCGTATCGAGGTGCAGCGTGGCGCTGTGTTCTTCCATGTCAGCCACACGGGCCAGCCCTTTGTCGTCGAGACCGAAGGCGGCCGCACCGAGGTGCTGGGCACGCAGTTCGAGGTCCGCCAGCAAGCGGGCGGGGCGCAGGTCACGGTGCTGTCCGGGCGGGTCGGGGTCACTGCCGGCGCAGGGCAGGCGCAGCAAGTGCTTACGGCCAACCAGCAGGTCGAATACCACGACGGTCAGGCCGGCCGGGTGCACGGCGTCGATAGCCAGAACAGCCTGGCCTGGCGCCAGGGCTGGCTGAACTACTACGAGGTTCCGCTGAGCCAGGTGGTGGATGATCTGGCTCGCTACTATCCCGGACGCATCATCCTGCTCGACCGCCAGCTCGGCGCGCGCAAGGTCAGCGGCAGCTTCCCCGGCAACGACCCGCTGGCAGCCCTCGATGCCCTCGGCGCGGTGACCGGGTTCCAGCGCCACACGCTGTTCGGCCGGGTCACCTTGCTGCGTTGAAAATTATTTTGAAAAACATGTGAGGTACTTCGCGACGACATCCGTGTAGTGAATGGAAGTGCGATTTATTCGCATACAAGACTGTTCTCTCACAGGTTCATCGGCATGCAGGCAAGGTCGGCGGTTTACAGCGTTTCATTGGGTTTGGCGGGGCTGATGGTGCTGCCGGCATATGCGGCGGAGCAGGTCGAGCAGGTGTATCAGTTCGATGTGCCGGGCAAGCCGCTGCCCCAGGCCCTGGCCGATTTCAGTCGTATCACCGGGCTCAGCGTGGTCTACACCGTCGATCTCTCCAGCCAGCAGGCGCCGGCGCTGAACGGCCGGCTGGGTGCCGAAGCGGCGTTGCTGCGGCTGTTGCAGGGTTCCGGCTTCGGCTACCGCCGGGTCAATGCCCGCACCCTGACCCTGGAACCCTTGCCGCAGGACGGCACCCTCAACCTGCAGGCCACCAGCATCGTGTCCCAGGCTGATGGCATCGGCAGCTACGCCCAGCCGGAAACCACCTCGATCATGCGTGGTTCGGCGTCGAGCATGGAGATTCCGCAAGCCATCAACGTGGTGCCGGAACAGGTGCTCAAGGACCAGACCCCGCGCAACCTCGACGATGCCCTGTACAACGTCAGCGGCATCACCCAGGGCAACAACTTCGGCGGCACCTCCGACACCGTGATGAAGCGCGGTTTCGGCGACAACCGCGACGGCTCGATCATGCGCGACGGCATGCCCATCGTGCAGGGCCGCAGCCTCAACGCCACCACCGAGCGCGTCGAAGTGCTCAAGGGCCCGGCCTCGCTGCTGTACGGCATCCAGGATCCGGGCGGGGTGATCAACGTGGTCAGCAAGCGCCCGCAATTGCAGAGCTACAACGCCCTCAACCTGCGCGGCTCGACCTACGGCGAAGGCAAGAACGGCAGCGGCGGCGGCCTCGACAGCACTGGCGCCCTGGGCGACAGCGGCCTGGCCTATCGCCTGGTGCTGGACCATGAGGACGAGGACTACTGGCGCAACTACGGCGTGCACCGCGAATCGCTGGTGGCCCCGTCGCTGGCCTGGTACGGCGAAAACACCCAGGTGCAGCTGGCCTACGAGCATCGTGAGTTCCTCTACCCGTTCGACCGCGGCACCGCCATCGACCCGAACACCAATCGTCCGTTGAACATTCCTGCCGAGCGCCGCCTCGACGAACCGTTCAACGACATGGAAGGGCGCTCGGACCTGTATCGCCTGGAAGTCGATCACCAGTTTTCCGATGACTGGAAGGCTCACTTCGGCTACAGCTTCAACCGCGAGACCTATGACGCCAGCCAGGTGCGGGTGACCGGCGTGAATGCCGCCCGCGGCACCCTGACCCGCAGCATCGACGGCACCCGTGGTGCGTTGAGCAGCGACCGTTTCGCCACCCTGAGCTTCGACGGCAAGGTGCAGGTCGCCGGATTGCAGAACGATTTGCTGTTCGGCATCGACAGCGAGTACCGCAAGATCTATCGCTCCGACCTGATCCGCCAGGCCAGCCGCAGTACCTTCAGCTACATCAACCCGGTGTATGGCCGCGAAGTCGAGGGCACCACGGTACGCGCCAGCGACAGTGCGCAGACCGACAAGCTGCGCAACGACGCTCTGTTCTTCCAGGACTCGCTGCACCTCGACGAGCACTGGATCCTGGTGGCCGGCGCACGCTGGCAGACCTACGACCAGTACGCCGGGCGCGGGCGACCGTTCAAGGCCAATACCGACAACAAGGACCAGGCCTGGGTGCCGCATGCCGGGGTGGTCTACAAGGTCGACGACACGCTGTCGCTGTACGGCAGCTACAGCGAGTCGTTCAAGCCCAACTCCAGCATCGCTCCGCTGACCGGCGGCCTGGTGCTGGACTCGGCGATCGCGCCGGAAGAGGGCAAGGCCTGGGAGATCGGCGCCAAGCTGGATCTGCCGGACTCGCTTAGTGCCACGGTCGCGCTCTTCGACATCACCAAGCGCAATGTGCTGGTGTCCAACTTCGATACCAGCACTGGCGATACGGTCTACAGCGCGGCGGGCGAGGTGCGATCCCGCGGTCTGGAAGTGGACGTCAGCGGCCAGTTGAGCGAGCGCTGGAGCCTGATCGGCAGCTACGCCTTCACCGACGCGGAAGTGACCAAGGACCCGGACTACAAGGGCAATCGCCTGCAGAACGTGGCCAGGCACAGTGGGTCGCTTTCGGCGGTGTATGACTTCGGCAGCGTGCTGGGCGGCGATCGCCTGCGCATAGGCGCCGGGGCGCGTTATGTGGGCGAACGGGCGGGCAACCCGGTCAATGACTTCGATCTGCCGTCGTACACCGTGGCGGATGCCTTTGCCAGCTACGAAACGAAGCTCGACGAGCACAAGGTGCGTTTCCAGTTGAACGTGAAGAACCTGTTCGACAAGACCTACTACACCTCGGCGGTGAACCGCTACTTCGTGGCGATCGGGGATTCGCGGCAGGTCAGCCTTTCGAGCACGCTGGAGTTCTGATCTCTTTGTTGTTCTCTCGGGCCTCATCGCGGGTGAACCCGCTCCCACAGGTTCACCACCGTCTGTGGGAGCGGGTTCACCCGCGATGAGGCCCTAGCTGCCCAGCGCCAGCCGATAAGCCCCCGGCGTCGCCCCCACCGCCTGGCGGAACCGGTTGCTGAAATGACTGGCACTGGCAAACCCGCAGCGCAATGCCACTTCGCCCAGCGGCAGGTCCCCTGCGGCCAGCAGCTCGCGGGCCTTGGCCAGCCTTCGCGCCAGCAGGTACTGGTGCGGCGGCAGCCCGAAGCTCTCGCGGAACATCCGCGCAAAGTGGTACTCCGACAGGCTGCACAGCGCCGCCAGTTCGCCGAGCCCGATCGATTCGTCCAGGTGCACCTCGATGTAGTCCGCCAGATGCCGGCGCTGATGCGCTGCCAGGCCGCCCTTCAGGCGCAAGCCTTCACGCAACCCGACCTGGCTGAGCAGCGCATGGCTGAGGATCTCGTGTGCCAGGCTGCTGGTCAGCAAACGCTCCCCCGGCTCTTCCCAGTTCATCGCGATCAACTGTCGAAAGCGCCGGGCCTGCTGCGCATCCTCGATGAAATCCGCTTCGCGCAATTGCAGTTCCCGTGGGTCACGGTCGAGCAGGGTGACGCAACCCAGGGCGAACTGTTCCTCGCTGATATACAGGTGGGCGAGGCGAATGCTGCCGTTGACGATCCAGTTCGACACGCAGCCCGCCGGCATCACGCACAACTTGTCGGGCGCGCCCTTGCGGTCCGGCTGGCCACGGCGGAAGGTGCCGGTGCCGTCGGCGATGTAGCACGACAGGGTGTGATGGCTGGGCGCCTCGTAGTCCCGCGCGTCATGCCGGTTGCTCCACAACGCCGCTGCCATGCCCTCGCCCAGCAGCGCGCTGGTTTCCAGGCGGGCATGGGGCGAAGCATTCATCGACTTGAATACCTGCAATTGGTCGAGCGCGGTCATGGTGGCTACCTCCGCGGTCATCCTACGCCGTAGGCATTGGTCTGACAGCCGGTTAGCCGATAAAAGCGCAAGTTTATGCAAGCGCAGCAGGCCGGGCAGGCCAGAGACTGAAGGCCATCGTAGGAGCCTTCGCCATGAACCTGTCGCTGTATCTGCTCACCGTCCTGATCTGGGGCACCACCTGGATCGCCTTGAAACTGCAACTCGGGGTGGTCGCCATCCCGGTGTCCATCGTCTATCGCTTCGCCCTGGCGGCGCTGGTGCTGTTCGCGTTCCTGCTGCTGAGCCGCAAGCTGCAACCGATGAACCGGCGTGGGCACCTGGTCTGCGTCGCCCAGGGCCTGTGCCTGTTCTGCCTGAACTTCATGTGTTTCCTTACCGCCAGCCAGTGGGTGACCACCGGGTTGATCGCCGTGGTGTTTTCCACCGCGACCCTGTGGAACGCGCTGAATGCCCGGGTGTTGTTCGGGCAGAAAATCGCGCCCAATGTGTTGATTGGCGGGGCGCTGGGGCTGGCCGGGTTGGGCTTGCTGTTCTGGCCGGAACTGGCCGGGCAGGGCGCCAGCCATGAAACCTTGATGGGGCTGGGCCTGGGGCTGCTGGGGACCTTGTGCTTCTCGGCCGGCAACATGTTGTCCAGCGTGCAGCAGAAGGCTGGCCTGCGGCCGATGACCACCAATGCCTGGGGCATGCTGTATGGCGCCAGCATGCTCGGGTTGTATTGCCTGGTCAGCGGCGTGCCGTTCGGCATGGACTGGAGCGGGCAGTACGTGGGGTCGCTGCTGTACCTGGCAGTGCCGGGGTCGGTGATCGCCTTTACCGCCTACCTGACGCTGGTGGGCCGGATGGGGCCGGAGAGGGCGGCCTATTGCACCGTGCTGTTCCCGTTGGTGGCGCTGAACGTGTCGGCGGTGATGGAAGGGTACCAGTGGACGGCGCCGGCCCTGGTCGGGCTGGTGCTGGTGATGGTGGGTAATGTGCTGGTGTTCAGGAAGCCGAAGCCGAAGGCTGCGGTGGGCGGGGCGGTCTTGAGGTAGGCAGGTCTGGCCTCATCGCGGGTGAACCCGCTCCCACAGACGATGGTGAACTTGTGGGAGCGGGTTCACCCGCGATAGGGCCCTCAGGGACTACTTCCAGACCTGCGGATTCACCAGGTCCCGCGGCCGCTCGCCCAGCAGGGCGGCCCGCAGGTTATCGATGGCCCGGTTGGCCATGGCCTCGCGGGTTTCGGCCGTAGCGGAGCCCACATGGGGCAAGGTCACCGCATTGCTCAGCGAGAACAACGGCGATTCGCTCAGCGGCTCCTTCTCGTACACATCCAGCCCCGCACCGCGAATGGTGCCGTTTTGCAGCGCTTCCACCAGCGCCGCTTCGTCCACCACCGGCCCGCGGGAAATATTGATCAGGAAGGCACTGCGCTTCATCCGCTGCAGTTGCTCGGCGCCGATCAGGTGCTTGGTACTGGCGCTGAGCGGCACCACCAGGCAAACGAAGTCCGCTTCGGCCAGCAACTGCTCAAGGCTGACGAAGCGCGCCCCCAGTTCCTGCTCCAGCTCCGGCTTGCGGCTGTTGCCGCTGTACAGGATCGGCATGTTGAAACCGAAGCGCCCGCGCCGCGCCACCGCCGCTCCGATATTGCCGAGGCCGACGATACCCAGGGTCTTGCCATGTACATCGGCACCGAAATGCGACGGCGCCACCGTGGCCTTCCAGTTGCCGGCCTTGGTCCAGGCATCCAGCTCGGCGACGCGCCGGGCGCTGCTCATGATCAGGCTGAAACCCAGGTCGGCGGTGCTTTCGGTGAGGACGTCCGGGGTGTTGGTGAGGGCGATGCCGCGTTCGGTCAGGTAGGCCACGTCATAGTTGTCGTAGCCCACCGAGACGCTGGACACCACTTCCAGCTTCAGCGCGCCATCGAGCTGCGCCGCGCCCAGCTTGCGACCGGCTCCGATCAGGCCGTGGGCCTCGGGCAGGGCCTCGTCGAACTGGGCGGCGATGTCGCCGTTCTTCGGGTTGGGCACGATGACATTGAAGTCTTGCGCCAGGCGTTCGGCCATGGGCGGGGTGATGCGGCTGAAGGCCAGTACCGTCTTTTTCATCGGGGAAATCTCTGCTGGCGGGGAGGAATGGGTAGCAACCTATCATTCCCCGCCGCCGCTGTGCAGCAAGATTTCAGTTGGCCACGCGCAGCTCGTGGGTCTTCAGGTCGGCTTCGTGGGCCGCAAGGATCTCCGGCAGCGAGTTGCGCAGGTATTCGACCCAGGTCTTGATCTTGGCGTCGAGGTACTGCCGCGACGGGTAGATCGCGTAGAGGTTCAGCTCCTGCAGGCGATATTCCGGCATCACTCGCACCAGGGTGCCGTCGCGCAGGCCCTCGATGGCCGAGTAGATCGGCAGCACGCCGACCCCCATGCCGCTGCGGATCGCCGCCTTCATCGCGTCGGCGGAGTTCACCTGGAACGGCGCCTGGGTGATGTTGACCACCTCCTGGCCTTCCGGGCCGTCGAACAGCCATTTCTCCAGCGGGATCACCGGGCTGACCATGCGCAGGCAGGAATGCTTGAGCAGGTCCGACGGTTTCTGCGCCACGCCATGCTCGGCCACGTATTCCGGCGAGGCGCAGACGATGCTGTAGGTGATGCCCAGGCGCTGCGAGACGAAACCCGAGTCCGGCAGTTCGCTGGCGAGGACGATGGACACGTCGTAGCCCTCGTCCAGCAGGTCCGGCACGCGGTTGGCCATGGTCAGGTCGAAGGTCACGTCCGGGTGGGTCTGGCGATAACGGGCGATGGCGTCGATGACGAAGTGCTGGCCGACGCCGGTCATCGAATGCACCTTCAGTTGCCCGGCGGGGCGGGCGTGGGCGTCGCTGGCCTCGGCCTCGGCTTCCTCGACGTAGGTGAGGATCTGCTCGCAGCGCATCAGGTAGCGCTTGCCGGCTTCGGTCAGCGCGATGCGCCGGGTGGTGCGGTTGAGCAGGCGGGTTTGCAGGTGTGCTTCAAGATTGGAAACCGCCCGCGAGACGTTCGCGGTGGTCGTATCCAGCTGCACGGCGGCGGCGGTGAAGCTGCCAACCTGGGCGACGCAGCTGAAAGCACGCATGTTTTGCAGGGTGTCCATGGGGCGCTCTCAAGGAAGACGACAGAATTGTGACATGAAGTAACTTGGCTGGTCTTCAGACTAAAGCCGGATTATCGCCGAATCGGTAATAAAGATTCACAGGAATGCGCGCTTATCGCCGCCACGGCCGCCTCATAGAATTGCCCGCTCTTGGCTTCATCCACCTACGTCGGGAATTTGCAGCAGTGCCGCGTCGCATCATCAGAGCGCTGAATGCGCTCAGTGTCTGTGCCTTTTGCTTCACCTTGAGCGGCTGTATCGGAACCTGGGGCATTGCCCCGCAAAGCAAGACGCTGCAAGCCAATACCCTGACGACCGACGCGGCGATCGCCGAAGCCGCCCGCGATGCGCACTGGCCCGAGCAGCAGTGGTGGCGGGCCTATGGCGATCCGCAGCTGGACCACTGGATGGCGCTGGCCCTGGCCGGCAGCCCGACCCTGGCCATGGCCGCGGCGCGGGTACGCGAGGCCCGGGCGATGGCCGGGGTGGTCGAGTCGGCGGAGAAGCTCCAGGTCAATGGTGACGCCACCCTCAAACGCCACAACTGGCCGGAAGACCAGTTCTATGGCCCGGGTGCGCTGTCTGGCGCCAACACCTGGGACAACAACGCCGCCCTGGGCTTTCGTTACGCCCTCGACCTCTGGGGACGGGAAGAAAATGCCAGCGAACAGGCCGTGGACCTGGCCCATATGAGCGCGGCCCAGGCCCGCCAGGCCCAGCTCGAACTGCAGAACAACCTGGTGCGCGTGTATATCCAGTTGTCGCTGCACTTCGCCCAGCGTGATGTGGTGAAGGCCGAGCTGGCCCAGCAGGAGCAGATCCTCGCCCTGGCCGAACGGCGCCTGGCCGGCGGCATCGGCACCCATTTCGAAGTCAGCCAGGCGCAGACCCCGCTGCCGGAAACCCACCGCCAGCTCGACGCCCTCAACGAGGAAATCGCCCTGGCCCGTAACCAGTTGGCGGCGCTCGCCGGCAAGGGCCCGGGAGAGGGCGCGCAGATCCAGCGTCCGCGGCTGGCCCTGGGGGCGCCCTTGAAGCTGCCGTCGGCACTCCCGGCGGATCTGGTCGGCCAGCGTCCGGACGTGGTCGCCAGTCGCTGGCAGGTCGCGGCGCAGGCGCGGGGCATCGATGTTGCCCACGCCGGTTTCTTCCCCAACGTCGATCTGGTCGGTGGCCTCGGTTTCATGGCCACCGGCGGTGGCCCGCTGGAATTCCTCACCGGGCGCAAATTCAACTACAACGTCGGCCCGGCCATCAGCCTGCCGATCTTCGATGGCGGTCGCCTGCGTTCGCAGCTGGGCGTTGCTGCGGCCGGCTATGACATCGCCGTGGCGCGCTACAACCAGACCGTGGTCGAGGCGCTCAAGGGCATTTCCGACCAGTTGATCCGCCGCGAGTCGATGAACGAGCAGGCGCACTTCGCCGCCGAGTCCGTCGCTTCGGCACGCAAGACCTATGACATCGCCATGATCGCCTTCCAGCGTGGCCTTACCGATTACCTCAACGTGCTCAACGCCCAGACCCTGTTGTTCAAGCAGCAGATGATCGAGCAGCAGGTCCAGGCCGCGCGCCTGAGCGCCCATGCCGGGCTGGTCACGGCGCTGGGTGGTGGCCTGGGCGCCGGTGCCGATGTGCCCGACGCCGGGCGCGAGGCCGCACCGCCCACCCCGAAAACCCTGGCGATCCTCGACCAATCCGGCCACCACCAATGAACGCACTGGCCTTGCCGCTGCGCTGGCTCGCTTCCCTGGAGTGGCGCCGCGGCTTCCTTGAGTGGGCGCGCACCGACGGGGTGACCTGGGTCTATATCTTCAAGGTCCTTACCGCCGCCTTCGTCACCCTGTGGCTGGCCATGCGCCTGGAGCTGCCGCAACCGCGCACGGCGATGATCACGGTGTTCATCGTCATGCAACCGCAAAGCGGACATGTGTTCGCCAAAAGCTTCTACCGGGTGCTCGGCACCCTGGCGGGCTCGGCGATGATGGTGGCGCTGATCGCGATTTTTCCGCAGAACACCGAGCTGTTCCTGCCCAGCCTGGCGCTGTGGGTCGGCCTGTGTTCAGCCGGTGCGATGCGCTATCGCACCTTCCGCGCCTATGGCTTCGTTCTGGCCGGCTATACGGCGGCGATGATCGGCCTGCCGGTGCTCGATCAGCCGCAGGAGGCCTTCATGGCGGCGGTATGGCGGGTGCTGGAGATCGGCCTGGGGATCTTCGTCTCGACCCTGGTCAGCGCCGCGATCCTTCCGCAGTCGGCCAGTGCGGCGATGCGCAACGCCCTGTACCAGCGCTTTGGCGTGTTCGCCGGAGTGGTGGTGGAAGGGCTGCGTGGCGACAGCCAGCGCGACCGCCTGGAAAGCAGCAACGTACGCTTTATCGCCGAGGCCGTGGGGCTGGAGAGCCTGCGCAGCGTCACCACCTTCGAAGACCCGCACATGCGTCGGCGCAGCGGCCGGCTGATGCGCATGAACAGCGAGTTCATGGCCATCACCACGCGCTACAACGCCCTGCATCAGTTGCTCGAGCGCCTGCGTTCGCGCGGGCCGTTGCAGATCGTCAGCGCCATCGAGCCGGGCCTCAGGACCCTGGCCGAACTGCTCGACCCTTATGTCGGACGGGCCCTGGTCGATGCCGACGCCCTGCGCCTGACCCTGGAGCTGGCCGCCTACAAGGCAGGCTTGCCGGCACAGGTCCGTGCCCTGCGCTCGGCCTACGAAGAAACCGCGCCGAGCGAATCCGACCTGCTGGATTTCCACACTGCCTACGAACTGCTGTACCGCTTCGTCGACGACATGCACAACTACGCCGAGACCCACGCCTCCCTCGCCGCGCACAACCACGAGCGCGAGCAGTGGGACGAACCCTATGTGGCGCAGACCAGTTGGGTGGTGTCGGCCGCAGCCGGCGTGCGCGCGGCGGCGGTGCTGCTGTTGCTCGGCAGCTACTGGCTGCTCAGCGACTGGCCCAGCGGCGGCATGATGACCTTGATCGCCACGGTCACCGTGGGCCTGTCGGCGGCCTCGCCCAACCCCAAGCGCATGTCGTTCCAGATGGCCTGCGGCACGCTGTTCGGCGCTTTCGTCGGTTTCTTCGAGACCTTCTTCGTGTTCCCCTGGATCGACGGTTTCCCCCTGCTGTGCCTGGTGCTGGCGCCGGTATTCGTGCTCGGCGCCTTCCTCGCCTCGCGCCCGGCGTATGCCGGCTATGGCCTGGGCCTGCTGGTGTTCTTCGCCATCGGTTCGGTGCCGAACAACCTGACCGTCTACAACCCCTACACCTACATCAACGACTACATCGGCATGGTCATCGGCATGCTGGTGTGTGCCGCCGCCGGTGCGATCATCCTGCCGCCCAACAGCCGCTGGCTGTGGAGCCGGCTGGAGCAGGACCTGCGCGAGCAGGTGCTGTTCGCCATCAGCGGGCGCCTGCGCGGGCTGGGTTCGGGCTTCGAAAGCCGCACCCGCGACCTGCTGCACCAGGCCTACGGCCTGGCGGTCGGCCAGCCGCTGGTGCAAAGCCACCTGCTGCGCTGGATGTTCGTGGTGCTGGAAGTCGGCCACGCGATCATCGAGTTGCGCAAGGAACAGGCGATTCTCCCGGTGCATCCGTCCTATGCCGAATCCCAGCCGTGGCGCCAGGCCATCCGGGTCATGGGCCGGGCCCTGGCGCGGCTGTTCCTGCAGCCGTCGGCGAGCAACCACGAGCGCACCCTGGTGGCGGTGGAACATGCGATCAGCCGCGTACAGGCCACCGACGAGCCCTTCGCCCGCCACTTCGACACCTCGGCGCTGCGCCGGGTGCAAAGCTACCTGCACTTCATCCGTACTTCCCTGCTCGACCCTCGATCGCCGCTGGCCGAACTCGGCCCGCTGCAAGGACCGCCGCATGCTTCGTGAAATCGCCTTCCATGGCCTGTACATGCCCACCGTGACCCTGATGTTCCTGTTCGCTGCGGGCCTGGCCTGGGGGCTGGACCGCTTTATCGCCAGCGTCGATGGCTACCGTTTTTTCTGGCACCCGGCCTTGCTGCGCCTGTGCCTGTTCCTTTGCCTGTTCGGCGCGATGGCGCTGACCGTCTACCGTTGAGAGCCCGTCGATGAAGAAGTTTTTCAGCCTGATCGCCACCTTGCTCGTGCTGGCCGCCGCCGTGGCGATCGGCCGGCAGCTGTGGATCAACTACATGACCACGCCCTGGACCCGTGACGGCCGGGTACGCGCCGACATCATCAACGTTGCCGCCGACGTGCCGGGGTATGTGGTGGACGTGCCGGTCAAGGACAACCAACTGGTGAAGAAGGGCGACGTGCTGATGCGCATCGACCCCGAGCACTACGAGGTAGCGGTGCGCCAGGCCGAAGCGCTGGTGGCCTCGCGCAAGGCCACCTGGGAAATGCGCAAGGTCAACGCCAGCCGCCGGGCGGACATGGACAACCTGGTGATCTCCAAGGAGAACCGCGACGACGCCAGCAATATCGCCAACTCGGCGCTGGCCGATTACCAGCAGGCGCAGGCACAGCTGGCCGCCGCGCAACTGGACCTGAAGCGCACCACCATTCTCGCCACGGTGGATGGCTACGTGACCAACCTCAACGTCCACCGTGGCGACTACGCGCGTACCGGCGAAGCGAAGATGGCCGTCGTGGACAAGGACTCGTTCTGGGTCTACGGCTTCTTCGAAGAAACCAAGCTGCCCCATGTGCGGGTGGGTGATCACGCCGAATTGCAAATGATGAGCGGCGAAGTGCTGCAGGGCCATGTAGAGAGCATTTCACGCGGCATCTACGACCGCGACAACCCCGAAAGCCGCGAGCTGATCGCCGACGTAAACCCGACCTTCAACTGGGTACGGCTGGCCCAGCGCGTGCCGGTGCGGATTCATATCGATGAAGTGCCGGAAGGCTTCCTGCTGGCGGCGGGGACGACCTGCACGGTGATCGTGCGGCCTGGGAAGTGATCTGACAGACACTACAAATCCCCTGTGGGAGCGGGTTCACCCGCGATTGCGATAGTGAGCTCACCACCGTAATCGCGGGTGAACCCGCTCCCACAAGTATTGTGGTGCTCTCGGAAGCTGTGTTACTGCCCGACCGCCACAGCCTCCACCTCGACCAGCATTCCCTCCAGCGCCAACCTCGGCACCGGAATCAAGGTACAAGCCGGTTTCATCCTCTCCCCCCACACCTCATCCGCCACCTGCACCCAATCCCGCAGCCGCTCTGCCGAATGATCGACGATCAACAACGTCAGCTTGAACACATCCCCGAGCCCGGCCCCCCGGGCCGCCAGTGCCGTGCGCACATTCTCCAGCGCCTGCCGCGCCTGCTCGGCGAACACCGGCGACAGGGCGCCGCTCAGGTCCTCGCCACCTTGCCCGGCAAGAAACAGCAAGCGCGTCCCGGCCTTGACCTCGGCGACATGGGAATAGGCATTGGCGCTGGGGTCGTAGAGGCCTTCGGGGTTGAACAGCTGGAAAGGGGTGGTCATGGCGAAACTCCACAGGAAGAAAGAGAGCGGAGGAGTTTCAGACCTCTAGTTAGGTTGAGGTCAAGCAGGAAAATCCAGAGAACGCCGCGGCCCCTGTGGGAGCGTGTTTACCCGCGATTGCTGTAGTGAAGTCACTATAGCTATCGCGGGTGAACCCGCTCCCACAGGATAC